>NZ_BCQR01000017.1 GCF_001552175.1 Actinomadura kijaniata NBRC 14229 | reverse complement strand
GTCTCCTGCTGGAAAAGCGCGATCCCGTGGAGGCGGAGCGGTGGTACCGCCAGGCCGCCGAGGCCGGGAACCACCGCGCCATGTTCAACTTCGGCCTGTTGCTGGAGAGCCGCGAGCCTGCGGAGGCCGGCCAGTGGTATCGGCGCGCCGCCGAGGCCGGGAACACCGGTGCGATGAACAACCTCGGGCGGGTGCTGGAGGACAGCGATCCCGTGGAGGCGGAGCGGTGGTACCGCCAGGCCGCCGAGGCCGGAAACCACCACGCCATGTTCAACCTGGCGCTCCTGCTGAAGAGCCGCGACCCCGCAGAGGCCGACCGGTGGTACCGGCGCGCCGCCGAGGCCGGAAATTCCGGTGCGATGAACAACCTCGGTCGGCTGCTGGAGAAGCGCGATCCCACGGAGGCCGAGCGGTGGTACCGGCAGGCCGCCGAGGCCGGGAACTCCCGGGCCATGTTCAACCTGGCACTCCTGGTGAAGGAACATGACCCCGCGGAGGCTGAGCGGTGGTACCGGCGTGCCGCCGAGGCCGGAAATTCCGGTGCGATGAACAATCTCGGGCGGCTGCTGGAGAAGCGCGATCCCGTGGAGGCGGAGCGATGGTACCGGCGCGCCGCCGACGCCGGGAACCACCGCGCGATGAACAACCTCGGCCTGCTGCTGGAAAAGCGCGACCCCGGGCAGGCCGAGCAGTGGTACCGGCGCGCCGCCGAGACCGGGAACCACCGCGCCATGAACAACCTCGGCCTGCTGCTCAAGCCGAGCGATCCCCAGCAGGCCGAGTACTGGTACCGGCGCGCGGCCGACGCCGGAAACCACTCCGCCATGTTCAACCTGGCGCTCCTGCTGGAGAGCCGGGATCCCGGAGAGGCCGAGCGGTGGTACCGGCGCGCCGCCGAGGCCGGGAACTCCGGTGCGATGAACAACCTCGGTCTGCTGCTGGAGAAGCGCGATCCCGTGGAGGCGGAGCGGTGGTACCGCCAGGCCGCCGACGCCGGGAACCACCGCGCCATGAACAACCTCGGCCTGCTGCTGAAGAACAGCGACCCCGCGCAGGCTGAACGGTGGTACCGGCGCGCCGCCGAGGCGGGGAACCCCCGCGCCATGGACAACCTCCAGGCCCTGCTGAGGGACAGCGCCTCCTAGCAGCGGGGGCCCGTTCCGCGGAACGGGCCCCCAGGCGGGATCTCCTCAGGTCAGCGGGGGATCACTCCCGGCCGAAGTTCTGGACCCACCACGGGCCGCCGGAGCCGTAGGCCGCTCCGGCGCCGATGGCCTTGAGGCCGCAGTTGAGGATGTTGGCCCGGTGGCCGGAGCTGTTCATCCAGCCCTTCACCACCTCGGCGGGCCCGGGGTAGCCCTTGGCGATGTTCTCGGCCGCGCCCGCCGGGTACCCGGCCGCCTTGATGCGGTCCCACGGCGTCCTGCCGTCAGGGGAGTTGTGGCTGAAGTAGCCGCGGTCGCGCATGTCCTCCGCGTGGCCGCGGGCGGCCTTGCGCAGACGCTCGTCGATCCGCAGGGGGGAGCATCCGGCCTTAGCGCGCTCGGCGTTGGTCAGCCGCACCACCTCGTCCTCGGCGGTGGTCTGCCTGGAGCCGCCCGCCGGGGGCGTGGACGCCGTCGGCTTGGGGGGAGCGGGCGAGGACGGCCGGGGGCTGGTGGTCGGGGTCGGGGTCGGCTTGGGCGCGGTCGTGCAGGACGGGACCGCGGCGGAGGTGTCCAGGTAGACGTAGGCCGCGCTCACCCACCGGTCGCGCGGGAGCCGGAACCACACGTTCGAGCTCGCCCCGGGGGCGCGCACCTGGTCGCCGCGCGCCGAGCACATGATCTGGACCTTGTCGCCGGTCCGGGCGTGGCCGAGGATCCGGTAGGTCAGGCCGGGGCCGCCGCGCAGGTTGACGGCCCGGTACCAGCCGGAGTTCACGACCCCGGTCGCGGACCCGGCCGGAGGCCGGCCCGTGGGCGGCGTGGCGGTCGGGCTGGGCGAGCCGGTCGGGCTGGGCGGGGTGGTCCCCGGCGTGCCGGCCGTCGGCTCGTGGCGGATCCGGCCCCGGCCGGGCTGCACGCGCTGGCCGGCGCGCTCGGCGTAGCCGCCGTAGGCCGCGCTCCCCTCGCGGAACGTCCAGCCCCCGATGGTCCTGCCGTCGACGGCGACGGGCTGCCCGCCCTGCCGCAGCGCGAAGTGCACGTGCGGGCCGGTCGCGCTCCCGCCGCAGGGCAGGTCGGTGCCGATGAGCCCGAGGTACTCGCCCTGGCCGACCCGCGCGCCGTCGGCCGCCTGGACGGTGTCGCGCATGTGGTAGTACTCGGTCGCGTAGCCGTTGTCGTGCACGACCCGGATGAGTCCCCGGCTCCGGTCGGTGCTGCAGAACCGGTAGACGCGCCCGGCCGCCGCGGCCAGGACCCGGCCGTCGCCGCCGTTGAAGTCCAGGGAGTTGAACGGGCGGCTGCCGCCGCTGTTACCGTGCGGGCCGCCGCCCATCACCCAGGAGTCGCCGACCTTCCAGGGCAGCCGCAGCCCCGTGTCCCCGGCGCCCCTGGCCGAGTTGTAACGGGTCAGCGTGCGCTTCTCGGCGGGCGGGACCACCGAGGCGGGCACCTGGCGCAGGTGCCGGGTGAACTTCGCGGTCCCCTCCAGCGCCACGTCCCAGCCGCGTCCGGTCCGGCGGGCCAGGAACAGGGAGGTCACCGGCTTGGCGTGGTCGGCCCGGCCGGTGGGCGGGAGCGCCGAGGAGCCGAAGACCCACCGGTGCCGCCGGTCGGAGCGGCGGGCCTCGACGACCGGGGCGCCCCGGTCCTTCCCGGCGGCGCGGGCGCGCTGCCGGACCAGGGTCCGGCCGACCTGCTCGTTCAGCAGGCGCTGCTGCCGCGGGTCGGCGGCGCGCTCCTGGTCGGCGCCCGGATCCGCCGGGACCGGGTCGGGCGCCGCCGCGCTCGACAGCGCCTGCCGTCCGGGGTCGGGGTCGTTCGCCATCAGCCCGACGGCGCCGAGGGAGGTGAGGAACAGGGCGCCGGTGGACGCGGCGACGATCACGCCGCGCCGGCGGCGGGACGCGGACGGCCGGTCGGGGCCGTCCGCGCTGGTGTCCTTGCGCAAGGTCTCTCCTGCGGGGGTCAGGAACGTCGGGTCCGCGCGGCCCTCCGGGTCGGGAGCGGGGCCGCGCGGACGCGCCGGGGACCGTCCGCGAACGGAAGATCCACCCGGCGCCGCGAAGGACCATAAGGGCGTATCGCCGCGAAACTCGGCAAAAGGGGCCGTCTTAAGGTCGGCTTAAGGAGGGGCTCATCCTGGCTTCAGGGTGATCGGAGCGAACGCGCCCCGCGGCGTCTACGATCATCGCCAGGACCACGGCGCCCCGGCCGTTCGGGGCGCACGGCCGTTCGGGGTGCGACGGAGGGTGACATGACGGAGCGGGAACACGACTGGGCCGCGCTCGGGATCGACGTCACCAGGCCGAGCATCGCCCGCGCCTACGACTACGCGCTCGGCGGCAAGGACAACTACGCGCCCGACCGCGGCTTCATCGACCAGCTCAACCAGGTGCTGCCCGAGGTGACCCGGCTCGCCCGCGACAACCGCGCGGCGCTGCGGCGCGGCGTGCGGCACATGGCCGAGATGGGGATCCGGCAGTTCCTCGACCTGGGGTCGGGGCTGCCGACCGTGGAGAACACCCACCAGGTCGCGCAGGCCGTCGCGCCCGAGAGCGCCGTCGTCTACGTCGACAACGACCCCATCGTGCTGGCCCACGGCCGGGCGCTGCTGGCCGAGAACGAGCGGACCACGGTGGTGACGGCCGACCTGCGCGAGCCCGCCGCCGTGCTGGCCCACCCCGAGGTGAACCGGCACCTGGACCTCCCCCGGCCGGTCGGCGTCATGCTGGTCGGCGTGCTGAACCACCTGCACGACCAGGAGGACCCGCGCGGCATCGTCCGGGCGTACATGGACGCGGTGCCGTCCGGCAGCCTGCTGTTCATGACGACCTTCGTGGACGTGGACCCGGCCAGCGAGGAGCTGGAGAAGGCGTTCCTCGGCATGCTCGGCACCGGGCGGTTCCGCTCGTTCGAGGAGACCCTCACCTGGCTGGAGGGGCTGGAGATCCTGGAACCGGGCCTGGTGCACATCCCCGAGTGGCGGCCGGACGGGCCGGTGGGCCTCCCGCTCGGCACCATCGGGCGGCTCGGCGCGGCGGCGCTGGCCCGCAAGCCCTGACCCCGCCGCGCTAGGCGGGGTCGAGCATCGCGAGGTAGACGTCGAGCTGGTGCCCGCCTTCGAGCATCGCCCTGCTCTGCCGCCGCAGCCGGGCCCGCCACCCCTGGAGCACGTCCTCCAGGGCCGGGGTGTCGCCCGCGGCGCGCAGCTGCTCGACGAACACCCTGATCTGGGCGAGCGGGTATCCGCCGCGTCGCAGGTGGCGCGCCGCCCGCGCGTCGCGCACCGCGTCGGGGGGATAGAGGCGGTGGCCGGTGGCCCGGTCGCGTTCGGGGCGGACGATCCCGGCCTCCTCCCACTTGCGCAGCGACGCCGGATGCATCCCGAGCTGGTGGGCCAGGGCCCCGATGGTCAGCGTCCCGGCCCGGTCCCGCTCCGGGGCGGGCGCGGTGGCCAGGGCGCCGAGCGCGGCGGCGACCTCGTCGAGGGTGTCGCGCTCGCGCAGCAGGTCGGCGTGCGCCCGGTCGAGGAGGCGGAACACCGTCTCCTCGTCGCGCCGGTGGGCGGCCCGCATCATCGCCGCGGCCGTCTGGTGCCCGTAGCCGGGGCGCAGGGCGAGGAACGCGCGCAGCGCCTGCGCGTGGACGGCCGAGTAGCGGCGGTACCCGGTGGCGCCGCGCTCGGCGGCGGGGAGGATGCCGTCGTCCTCGTAGTTGCGGACCGCCTGGGTGGACAGGCCGTGCTCGCGGGCGAGGTCGACCGGCCGCAGCGCTCGTGGTGCCATGACTCCTCTTTGAGGGTTTCCGCGACGAAAACCCGATGATTTCGCGTCCAAGTCTCAACAGATTATCCAAGGATACGGTCGAAGGGACGATCCGATTTCGGGAGAGGTGTGCCATGTCCCTTCGACTGTCGGTCCACAATGTCGCCCTGCCCTTCGGCGACGACCCCGCGCGGCTCGGCGCGGCCGCGGACCGGTTCCTCGCGGCGCTCGACCGGCGGCCCGTCCTGCTGGGCCTCGGCGAGCCGACCCACGGCGTCGAGGCCTTCCCGCGGCTGCGCAACGAGCTGCTGGCCCACCTGGTGGAGCGCCACGGGTTCCGGTCCCTCGCCATCGAGAGCGACTGCCTGGCGGGGGCCGTCGTGAACGACCACGTCACGACCGGGGCGGGGGACCTCGACGAGGTCCTCGCCACCGGTTTCAGCCACAACTTCGGGGCCTCGCCCGCCAACCGCGAGCTCGTCGTCTGGCTGCGCGAGCACAACGCGGGCCGCGACCCCGGCGAGCGGGTGCGGTTCTACGGGTTCGACGCCCCGATGGAGATGGTCGCCGCGCAGAGCCCGCGCGCCTCCCTGCTGGCCGCGCGGTCGTACCTGGCCGCCCACCTGGGCGAGGACCGCGTCCCCCACGACGCCGGGACGCTGGCCGGGCTGCTCGGCGACGACGCGGACTGGAGCGAACCCGAGGCGATCATGAACCCCGCCCGGTCCGTGGGGAACACGCCCCGCGCCCGCGAACTGCGCCTGGCCGCCGACGACCTGGTCGCGCTGTTCGAGGCGCAGGCCCCGGGACTGCGGCACGCCGACTCCGACGCCGGGTTCGAGCGCGCGTACACGTCGGCCCGGACCGCCCGGGGGCTGCTGCGCTACCACGCGGCGATGGCCTCCGCCGCGCCCGACCGCGTCGCGGTCCTGGGGCAGCTACGCGACGCGATGATGGCCGACAACCTGCTGGCCGTCGCCCGCGCCGAGGCCGACCGGGGCCCCTGCCTGGTCTTCGCCCACAACGCCCACCTGCAACGGTGCTCGGCCCGGCTGCGGTTCGGGGAGATCGACGCGCGCTGGTGGAGCGCGGGGGCCATCGTCGCGTCCGCCGTCCGGGACCGGTACGCCTTCATCGCCGCGGACTTCGGCGACCTGGAGGGAGGCGGGCCGCCCCCGCAGGAGGACACCCTCCATGCGGTGCTGTCGGAGGCCACCGCCGACCGCGCGCTGTTCCCCGGCAAGGAGCTGGCCGCCGCGCTCGAAACGCACCCGGGCCTGCGCGAGCGCGTCACCGACGACCCCCGGTACGTCCCCTTCGACCCGGGCCGGCTCGACGCGGCCGACGCCGTCGCGTTCATCAGGTCGGTGCCCGGCTGGGAGGGCGCCATCTTCGCGAACGTGCCGGGATAGTCCCGCATCGCCCAGGGCGGTTCCGATCGGCGTTCGCGCCGGCCGGAACCGCCCTGGACGGAAGGCCTAACGGGGGGCGGAGGCGCGGATGGCGTCGGTGACCACGTCGTGGACGTTCTCGGCGCGTTCGTAGGAGGCGCGCTGGCGGGTGGCCCCGTTGCCGCGCTCCCACAGCGCGTCCAGCAGGCGGAGCACCGTGTCGAGGTCGCCGCTGCGCTCCAGCGCGGGGCGCACGTGCTCCAGCAGCGCCTCGACCACCGCCCGGGCGGGCGCGGCGTGCCTGGTCACCGGGTGGACCAGCTCCTCGCGCATCCCCGACCGGCTGGCCCGCCACATCGCCAGCCGCAGCAGCTCCGTGCGCACCGGGTCGGGCGGCAGCCCCGCCCGCCACTCGTCGGCCGCCGTGTCGACCAGCGCCCGGACCAGCGCCGCCATCAGCGCCGTGTCGTCGGCGTCCAGGCACACGTCGGCGACCCGGATCTCCACCGTCGGATAGTGCCGCGACAGCCGCGCGTCGAAGTAGATCATGCCCTCGTCCAGCAGCACGCCGGTCTCCAGCAGCGCGTCCACGGTGGCGCGGTAGGTCTTGGCGTCCTCGAACGGCTCGGTCGGCCCGCTGGACGGCCAGCGGTCCCACACCCGCTGCCGCCAGGAGTCGTAACCGGTGTCGCGGCCCTGCCAGAACGGGGAGTTGGCGCTGAGCGCCAGCAGCGGCGGCAGCCACGGCCGGATCCGGTCCAGCACGCCCACGCCCTCCTCGGGGGAGGAGATGTTCACATGGACGTGGCAGCCGCAGGTGAGCTGCTCGTCGGCGGTCACGCCGTAGGCGTCGGCCATCATCCGGTAGCGGCGTTTGGGGGTCAACGACGGCCGCACCTCGACCGGCGAGGTGGCCAGCGCCACGACCGCCGCGTCCACCCCGGCGGCGGCCTGTGCGGCGGCGGCGCGGCCCGCGCGGATCTGTTCGGCCAGTTCGTCCAGGGAGGTACAGGGGCGGGTACCGGTCTCCAGCTGCTCGCGCTGCATCTCGGTCTCGAACGTGTCCTTACCGTTGGGCACGGGAACCTGCTCACCGTGCTCACGGGCATACCGGATCACCGCGCCGGAGACGGCCTGGGGCACACCCGTCTCGGGATCGACGAGCAGCAGCTCCTCTTCCACCCCGAAAGTCCGCACTTGGTTGGTCTCGTAAGGTTTCACACTCCGTACCTGCCCCCGTACGTCGGATGTACTTCTCGTCACCCGGACCCGATCATGCCTACAATGCGCTGAACTGAGCTAGCGCTTGGTCAAAGGAGGGGACGCGATGGCGTACCGGGTCGGGCAGTGGGCCACCGGCAATGTCGGCAGGCAGGCGCTGCGCGCGATCATCGAACACCCCGACCTGGAACTGGCCGGGCTGGTGGTCTCCGACCCCGCCAAGGTCGGCCGGGACGCCGGTGAGCTGTCCGGAGTCGGCCGCCGCACCGGCGTCCGCGCCACCGCCGACCCCGCCGCGCTGATCGCCGCCCGCCCCGACGTGATCAGCTACTGCGCCGTCGGGACGGCGGGCCGCCGCGAGGTCGCCACCGGGGCCCGGCCCACCGACGCCGTGGACGACCTGTGCCGGGTGCTGGAGGCCGGGATCGACGTGGTGTCCTCCGCCCTGATCCCCCTGGTCCACCCCGGTTCGGCCGACCCCGGCACCGTGCGGCGGCTGCGGGCGGCGTGCGCGGCGGGACGGTCGTCGATGCTCACCACCGGCCTGGACCCCGGCTTCATGAACGACGTCCTGCCCGTCCTGCTCACCGGCCTGTGCCTGTCGGTGCGGACCGTCCGGGTCAGCGAGGTCATGTGCTACGGGCGGTGGGACAAGCCGGAGGCGATCGTCGGGAAGTTCGGCTTCGGCGCGCCCCTGGACCACGTCCCGCCGATCCTGCGGCCGGGCGTGCTGACCCTCATGTGGGGCCCGGTCGTCCACCTGGTCGCCGAGCAGCTGGACGTGGCGCTGGACGACGTCACCGAGGAGTACGAGCTGTGCCCCGCGCCCGAGACGTTCGCGATCCCCGCCGGGACGATCGCCGAGGGGACCTCGGCGGGCCTGCGGTTCCGGGTGGCGGGGATCGCGGGCGGCCGTCCCGCGATCGTGGTCGAGCACGTCACCCGGCTGCGCGAGGACCTGGCCCCGCACTGGCCCGCGCCGCCGTTCGGGCAGGCGGGCGGCTACCGCGTCGAGATCGACGGCGAGCCGCCGTGGCGGATGGACATCGCCAACCCCGGCGCGGCCGACCCGACGGTGCCCGGCACCCTGGCGACCGCGCTGCGCCTGGTCAACGCCGTCCCCGCCGTCGCGGCGGCCCCACCCGGCCTGCACACGCCGTTCACCCTCCCAATGATCACCGGCCGCCGCCTGCTGCGGTGATGGCGAACTCGGTGAACGTTCCCGCCGCCCGGAAACCCAGCCGCCGGTACACCGGCTCGCCCTCGGCCGATGCCTGGAGCACCGCGGTCCGGTGCCCCTCCGCCAGGGCCGTGCGCAGGGTGGCCAGCGTCATCGCGCCCCCGTAGCCCCGGCGGCGGTGCGCGGCCAGCGTGGCGATGTTGTAGATCCCGGCGACCCCGCCGTGGAGGAACACCTCGCCCGTGCACACCGGCTCGCCCCCGACGTACCCGACCAGGTAGCGGGCCGCGCTCCGCAGCGCCGGCCCGGTCGTCAGCCGGTAGAACCGCGGAACGGTCACCGACGGCGGCTCCCACAGCGCGGCCAGCGTCACGGCGTAGTCGGCGAGCTCCGGCTCGGTGGTGGCCCGCCGGATCTCCAGCCCGTCCGGCCGCGGGACTTCGGGCGGGTCGTCCAGCTCGGCCCACATGGCGGCCTCGCGCTCGGACGGCTCCAGGCCCGCGCCGGCCAGGCGTTCGCCCAGGTCCCCGGCCTCCGGCCCGACCCACCAGGAGAAGGGCCGCCCGGTCGCGCGGACCGCCGCGACCGTCTCGGCGATCCGCGCCGTGGCCGTCGCGGGCGCGAACCGCGCGGCGGCCACGATGTTGAAGGTGTCGTCGTCCAGCCCGCTGTCGGCGACCAGCACGTCCCCCGGTTCGGCCACCGTCATGCCCGGTGTCCCCCGGTGCAGGTGGCAGGCGTGCTCGGCGAGGTTGCGGTCCATCCGGTCGGTCAGGTCCACAGTGGCTCCAGGCACTCGGCGACGGCGCGCTGCACGTCGTCCACGTGCTCCTCATCGTCCTCCAGGTCCCACAGGACGTTCTGGAGCACGCGCCCCAGCGTCCACCCCGCCGCGCGCCGCCGGTCCAGCCCCAGCACCTCGGTCATGTGGTCGAACCGCCACCGCAGCGCCCGCGTCACGTCCCCGGCGGCGACCAGGTCGTCCCAGCGGTTGCGGAGCGCGGGCAGCAGGTCGAACCCCGGGTCACCGGCCAGCGGCTTGGGGTCGATCGCCAGCCACGGCTCCCGGTCGGCCGACAGCACGTTCTCGTAGTGCAGGTCCCAGTGCAGCAGCCGGTCCCCGGCCTCGTCCGCCAGCTCCCGGACCGCGCCCACGCAGACGTCGGCCAGCCGCCGGTCCGCGCCGCGCAGCGCCGGCAGCAGCTCGGGCGCGTCCGCCAGCATCTCGCGGGCGACGTCGGCCAGCGTCCGCATCCCCGGCGGCGCGGGCGCCGCCACCAGCCGCGCCAGCAGTCCGGTCAGGACCGTCAGCGCCTCCCGGTCGTCGGGCAGGTCCGCCAGCGAACGCGCGGCGTCCAGGCGCTCCAGCAGCAGCGCGCCCCGCCCGGCGTCCTCCGCCAGCAGCCGGACCGCGCCCCGGCCGTCCCAGGCCCGCAGCGCCGCGGCCTCGCCCGCGTTCTCCTCGTCCACGAGCTGGAGCTTCAGCACCGCCGCGCCGCCGTCGGCCCGCCGCACGGGAACCACTAGCGAGGCCCAGCCGTGCCGGGGCTCCCCGTCGGGGCGCAGCTCCCAGCGTTCCAGCAGGTCGGCCGCGAGCCCCGGCAGCCCGGCGACCCACCGCCGGCCGGCGTCCCCGTTGGTCTCCGCCTGGACCTCCGCCAGCCTCTCCGGCACCTCGATCCGCATGATCAGCACGATAGGCGACCCGCGCCCGCGGGGACCTCCCCTTTTCCGGCGGCCGTTTCCGGCGCGGCCCCGGGTGGAAGATCTTTTTGAGGGCGTGCGATCGGGGGATCGATGTCGGGGGACAACTCGTACCAGCCCGTCCATTCCGACCGGGAGCTCGGGATGGACCGGAAGATCAGCCGTCGGGACTTCCTGGACGGCATGGCCGTGGCCGTGGGGGCCGCGGCCACCGGCGGGCTGCTCTCGGGGTGCGCCGCCGGGGAGTGGGGCGGCGTCCACGACAAGGTCGTGAACCCGCCCGACGGCTGGAACCAGGCGGGCCGGGGCAGCCCCGGCTACCCGCCCGCGATGACCGGGCTGCGCGGCTCGACCAACCCGGCGATGCGCATCCCGCACGAACTACGCGACGGCATCTTCTGGGCGGGCGAGAAACCCGTCCACCGCACCGGCGAGCACTACGACCTGGTCGTGGTCGGCGCGGGCATCAGCGGTCTCAGCGCGGCCTACTTCTACCGGAGGAGGCACCCCAACGCCACGGTCCTCATCCTGGACAACCACGACGACTTCGGCGGCCACGCGCGGCGCAACGAGTTCACCGCGAACGGCAGGCTCATCGTCGGCTACGGCGGTTCGCAGTCCATCGAGGCCCCGTCGGTGTGGAGCAAGGAGGCCCGGGGGCTGCTGGACGAGCTGGGCATCGACCTGGAGGCGTTCAGGAAGTACTACGACCAGGACTTCAACACGCGCTGGAAGCTCAACGACTCGGAGTTCTTCACCTCCGACCTGTTCGGCCGCGACCACCTGGCGGTCATGAAGGGCGACACCCAGACCGCCGGGACGCTGCGGAACGCGCCGCTGTCGGAGCGGGCGCGCCGGGCGTTCCTGGAACTCCAGGACAGGCCCGGGGACTACCTGCCGGGCCTCACCGAGGAGCAGAAGAAGCAGAGGCTGGTCGGGCTGACCTACCGCGAGTACCTGCGGGACGTCGCGAAGATGCCCGCGGAGGTCCTGGACTACCTCCAGACCTACACCAGCGACGAGTGGGGGTTCGGCAGCGACGCGTTCGGGGCGATCGACGCGTGGGCGATGGAGTACCCGGGGTTCGGGGGACTGAAGCTGGATCGTTCCCGGCCGTACCGGTACTGCGGCCCCACCATCCAGCTCCAGTGGAACGCCGACGACCCGTACATCGACCACTTCCCCGACGGCAACAACGGCGTCTGCCGCCTGCTGGTCGGCAGGCTGATCCCGGGCACCGGCGCGCCCCGCGCCATGGGCGAGGAGACCTCCGCCCGCATCGACTACTCCCGGCTGGACGTGGCGGGCAACGCCGTCCGGCTGCGCCTCGACGCCCCGTGCGTGCGCGTCCACCACACCGGAGGTAACCCCGGTGCCAAGACCGTCGAGGTGGACTTCCACCGGGACGGGAAGGTCCACCGCTGCACGGCGGGCGGCGTGGTCATGGCCTGCTACAACACCATGATCCCGTACCTGATGCAGGACCTGCCCACCCCCCAGGAGGCCCTGTTCTACGGCACCAAGCTGCCGATCGTGTACGCCATGGTCCTGCTGCGCAACTGGGAGGCGTGGCGCCGGCTCGGGATCTACCACACGCGCTTCACCAGCGGCGACTGGGTGGTGGCCGAGCTGGACTACCCGGTCAGCATGGGCGGCTACCGCTTCTCCCACGACCCCGGTCAGCCGGTGCTGGTCCACATGATCCGGATGGCGACGGCGCCGGGCTACCGCAACCCGCGCGGCGGCATCGGCCCCGGCCGCCGCGAGCTGTTCGCCCGGCCCTACGAGCGGTACGAGCGCAGCCTCCGCGACCAGCTCACCCGGCTGCTCAAGGACGGCGGCTTCGATCCGGCCCGCGACATCCTCGGCATCACCGTCAACCGCTGGGGCCACGGCTACGCGCTGGAGTACGGCCGCCCGTGGGCCGACTTCTGGCCCGACGGCCCGCTGCCGTCGGTGCGGGGGCGCCGCCCGTTCGGCCGGGTCACCATCGCCAACTCCGACTCCCAGAACCGCGCCTACGCCGACGCCGCCATCGACGCGGCCTGGCGCGCCGTCGAGGAGCTGGGGTGAGGGGCCCGGCTAGGGGCGTTCCCAGCGGACCGAGCTGAGGGCCAGCAGGGCGACGTGGAGGGAGACGCACGACTCCACGTCGTCGAGGTCGGCGTTCAGGACGCGTTCGATGCGGCGCAGCCTCTCGTAGAACGCCGGGCGCGACAGGTGCGCCTGCTGGGCGGCGACGGCCTTGTTGCGGCCCGCCTCCAGGTACAGCTCCAGGATGCGGGTCAGGTCGCTGCCGCGCTGGGCGTCGTACTCCAGCAGCGGGCCCAGCTCGCGTTCCACGAACGTCTGGAGCCGGGCGTCGTCGCGCAGCAGGTGCAGCAGACCGCGCAGCCGCAGGTCCGGCAGCCGGTAGAACAGGCGCCCGCCGGAGCTGCGGCACGCCACGTCCGCGACCTGCTCGGCCTCCTGGAACGACCGCCGCACGTCCCGGATCGACTCCACCACCGAGCCGGTCGCCATCACCACCTCGCCGCCCGACTGCTTGCGGACCCGCGTGGCGACCTCGTTCAGCGCGGTCTCCACGTCGGTGCGGGCGGGCAGCGACGCCAGCACGCCGACCCGGGCGTTCGGGCTGCCCTCGTCCAGCACGCCGACCAGCGCGGCCAGCCGGGCGTCCTTGCAGGCCGTCGCGGCGACCTCGGCCAGCTCCGCCAGCTCGGCGGCCGAGCCCGCCGCCGTCGCGGTGCGGGGGCGCAGCACGACGCCCAGCAGGCGGCGGCCCGACAGCGGGACGCCGAGCGCGCGGGCGCGGGCGGCGGCCTCCTGCGGGTCGGAGTAGGAGTGCTCCAGGATGCGGGCGATGATCGTGCCGTGGGCCTGGCGCTCGACGCTCTCGGCGTGCCGGTCCAGCAGCCGCCCCAGGGCCAGCGTGGTGGCGGCGCGTTCCACCAGCACCGTCTCGCGGGGCGACGGCGGCGCGCCCAGCACCAGGATCAGGCGGCCCCAGTCCTCGCCGCGCGCCCCGACCGTGGTGACCAGCCATCCCGACGCCTCGTCGTAGGCGGTGCGCTGGTCGGGCCGCACGGCGCGGGAGCGGGTCTCCCACGCCGACAGCAGCTCGGCCGGGTCGCCGCCGTCGGCGTCGGCGGCCAGCACCTGGTGCGCCAGGTTCTCCAGCACGACCGGGTGGCCGCCGAGGGACGCGACCTGGCGGACCACCTCGTCGGTGGAGGCACCCTCGACCGACAGCCGGGTGAAGATCTCGTGCAGCTGCTCCGAGGCCCGCAGCTCGGCGAACTGGTCCTGCACGATCCGGGCGTGCACGGCCTCGGTGATGTCGACGAACGCCGGTTCGTGCGCCAGCACCACCACCGGCAGCCCGTGGTCCTCGGCGGCGGCGACCAGCGCGGGCGGCAGCGCGCTGGAGTACCGCCGCCCGAGCTCCACCATCAGCCCGCTCACCCCGACCTCGGCCAGCTCGCCGATGTAGACGCGCAGCCGCGCGGGCTCGTCGGGCAGCGCGATCCCGGTGGTCAGCACCAGCTCGCCGCCGTGCAGCAGGTGGGCGATGTCGGTGACCTCGGCGACGTGGACCCAGCGCACGCGGTTGGACAGCCGGTCCCCGCCGGCCACCACGCGCGGCTGGCCGCGGCGGACGGCGTCGAGCTGGAGGACGTCGGCGACGGTGGGAAGCATCGCGCCGATCGTAACCCGACACTGTGTCAAGTCCGGACCCGGGAAATGTTACATTTTGAAAACCCTGGGGGCGGTGTGACCAGTGCGAATTCGGTGGCGACGGCCGGGTACCAGCACGGATACCGTAGCGCCACACCCTGTCAGAGCGTCAATCGTTCCGCCCCGGTGCTGACACTCTGCCGCTGGCAGGCCGCGCGGCGGACCGCGAGACTGGGCCCATGGCGGAACACGCGACCCTTCTCCAGCGCCACCGGGCGGTCATGCCCGACTGGCTGGCTCTCAACTACAGCAACCCCATCGAGCTCGTCGCCGGCAAGGGAAGCCGCGTGACCGACGCCGAGGGCAACACCTACCTCGACTTCTTCGTTGGCATCCTCACCAACATGATCGGGTACGACGTGCCCGAGGTGCGCGAGGCCGTCGAACGCCAGCTCGCGACCGGTGTCGTGCACACCTCCACCGCGTACCTGCTGCGCGGCCAGGTCGAGCTGGCCGAGAAGATCGCCCGGCTGTCCGGCATCCCCGACGCCAAGGTCTTCTTCACCAACTCCGGCACCGAGGCCAACGAGACCGCGCTGCTGCTGGCGACCTACGCGCGCAGGACCGACCAGGTCCTGGCGATGCGGCAGAGCTACCACGGCCGCTCGTTCGGCGCGATCGGCGTCACCTCCAACCGCGCCTGGAAGAACAACTCCTACTCGCCGCTGAACGTGCACTTCCTGCACGGCGCGGACCGGCACCTGCCGCAGTTCCGCAACCTGACCGACGCCGAGTACGTCGACGTGTGCGTGGCGGACCTGCGGCACGTGCTGGCGACCGCGACCGGCGGCGACGTCGCCGCGCTGATCGCCGAGCCGATCCAGGGCGTCGGCGGCTTCACCGCCGCCCCCGACGGGCTGTTCGCGGCCTACAAGGAGGTCCTGGACGAGCAGGGCATCCTGTTCATCTCCGACGAGGTGCAGACCGGCTGGGGCCGCACCGGCGAGACGTTCTTCGGCATCCAGGCGCACGGGATCACCCCGGACGCGATGACGTTCGCCAAGGGCCTCGGCAACGGCTTCGCCATCGGCGGCGTCGTGGCGCGCGGCGACCTGATGGACTCGCTGCACGCGGTCGGCCTGGCCACCTTCGGCGGCAACCCGATCTCCACCGCCGCCGCCAACGCCACCCTCGACTACGTCCTGGACCACGACCTGCAGGCCAACGCCGCCAAGCAGGGCGCGACGATCATCAACGGGCTGCGCGACGCCGCGACCCGGCTGCCGATCGTCAGGGAGGTCCGCGGCAAGGGCCTGATGTTCGCCGTCGAGCTGGTCGACCCCGGCACCGGCGAGCCCAGCACCGCGCTGGCCGCCGCCCTGATGGAGGCGACCCGCGAACGCGGCCTGCTGGTCGGCAAGGGCGGCCTGTACGGCAACACCGTGCGGATGGCCCCGCCGCTGACCCTGTCCGACGCCGAGGCCGCCGAGGGCCTGGGCATCCTGATCGACTCCCTTGAGACCGTGAACGAGGCCGCGACCGCATGAGCACCAAGCACATCACCCACTGGATCGGCGGCAAGCCCCACACCGGCACGGCCGAGCGGCAGGGCGACGTCTACGACCCCGCGGCCGGCCGCGTCGCCGGGAAGGTCGACCTCGCCTCCCCGGCCGAGGTGGACGCCGCCGTCGCCGCCGCGAAGGCCGCCTTCCCCGGCTGGCGCGACACCCCCCTCAGCCGCCGCGTGAAGATCCTGTTCCGGTTCCGCGAGCTGCTGGAGGCCCACAAGCTGGAGCTGGCCGAGCTGATCTCGGCCGAGCACGGCAAGGTCGTCTCCGACGCGCTCGGCGAGGTCGCGCGCGGCCTGGAGGTCGTGGAGTTCGCCTGCGGCATCCCGCACCTGCTCAAGGGCGGCTTCTCCGAGAACGTCTCCTCGAAGGTGGACGCCTACTCGATCCTCCAGCCGCTCGGTGTGGTCGCCGGGATCACCCCGTTCAACTTCCCGGCCATGGTGCCGATGTGGATGTTCCCGGTGGCGATCGCGTGCGGCAACACGTTCGTGCTCAAGCCGTCGGAGAAGGACCCGTCGGCGTCGGTGCGGATCGCCGAGCTGTGGGCCGAGGCCGGGCTGCCCGACGGCGTGTTCAACGTCCTGCAGGGCGACAAGGTCGCCGTCGACGGGCTGCTGGAGCACCCCGACGTCAAGGCCGTGTCGTTCGTCGGCTCCACCCCGATCGCGCAGTACATCTACGAGACCGCCGCCCGCACCGGCAAGCGCGTGCAGGCCCTCGGCGGCGCCAAGAACCACATGGTCGTGCTGCCCGACGCCGACCTGGACCTGGCCGCCGACGCGGCAGTGTCGGCGGGCTTCGGCTCGGCCGGCGAGCGCTGCATGGCGATCTCGGTGCTGGTCGCGGTGGAGCCGGTCGCCGACGAGCTGCTGGAGAAGATCAGGGAGCGGGTCGCCCGGCTCAAGGTCGGTCCCGGCGACGATCCCGAGTCCGAGATGGGCCCGCTGGTCACCCGCGAGCACCGCGACAAGGTCGCCTCCTACCTCGACAGCGGCGTCGCCCAGGGCGCGACCCTGGCCATCGACGGCCGCGAGACCGAGATCCTCGGCGGCGGCGAGGACGGGTTCTGGCTCGGCCCGACCGTCCTGGACCACGTCACGCCCGAGATGGACGCCTACCGGGACGAGATCTTCGGTCCCGTCCTGTCGGTGGTGCGGGTCGCCTCCTACGACGAGGCGATGAAGCTGATCGGCGACAACCCCTACGGCAACGGCACCGCGATCTTCACCAACGACGGCGGGGCCGCGCGCCGCTTCCAGAACGAGGTCGAGGTCGGCATGGTCGGCATCAACGTGCCGATCCCGGTGCCGATGGCCTACTACTCGTTCGGCGGCTGGAAGGCGTCGCTGTTCGGCGACAGCCACGCCCACGGCATGGAGGGCGTCCACTTCTACACCCGCACCAAGGCCGTCACGGCGCGCTGGCTCGACCCGAGCCACGGCGGGGTGAACCTGGGCTTCCCCACCAACGGCTGAGCCCGCCGGGCCGCGTCCACCGCCCCGCACGGCCGGAGTCCCCGCCGGTTCCGGAGTCCCCGCCCGTGCGGGGCGTGAGCGCGAGCCCCACCGCCAGGCAGGCGAACGGCGTCGCCGGGACCACGTACCGGTAGTCGAAGTCGGCGCTGGCGATGGGGAACACCAGCAGCGTCACCGCCGTGCCCCACATCAGCAGCACCGCGCGCCGCCGCCGGCCCAGCGCGACGCCGAGCCCGCCCGCGGCGAAGACCACCCCCAGCAGCGGGCCCGGCAGCGTCACCGCCCGCTCGTAGGCGCGCGTCCGCCCGGCGTGGGGCTCGACGACCCGGCTCGGCCGCCACGTCCGCCCGTACCGCATCGCGTCGGTGAGCGCCGTCGACGGCCGTTCCGGGTCGGCGCCCCAGCTCCGCCCGCCGGGGAACGGCTGCGGGCGTTCGGGGAAGTGGTACAGCGACTCGGTCGCCGCCGTCGGCACCGGGAACCGGTGCGGGCTGAACGCCTTGCCGATCCCGTCGGCGACCACGCGCAGGTAGTCGCCCGGCTGGGCGAGGATCGCCCGGATCGCGAAGTCGCGCATGGTCGCGTTGGCGAACGGGGAGGTGACGTTCTCGTACAGCACCCGGGGCGGGGCCTCGCTCCGCCAGATCAGATGGCCGGGATGGTGACCGGCCGCCCGCAGCTCCGGCCGCAGGCACAGCGGTTCCTGGTGCGACGGCGGCCGGATCTTCGCGCAGTCGGCGAACACCGCCGTCCGCCCCCACAGGTACAGCCCGTCGCTGCTGGTCAGCCCGAAGGCGCCGTGGGCCGAGCGGAACCAGAGCCCGTAGGAGGCCAGCGGCAGGGCCGCCGCCAGCCCGAACGCCGTCGCGGCCCGCCAGCCGCCCCGCCACAGCAGCAGCCCGGCCAGCACCAGCGGCACCAGCGGCGCGCCCGCCGACCGCACCAGCACCGCGAACCCCAGCAGCAGGCCCGCCGCCGTCGCCGCGGCCCAGCCGGGGGCGGCCGAGGGCTCGCGCACCCGCCAGAGCAGCAGCACCAGCGCGGCGGCGATCAGGAACGTGAACAGAGCCTCCGACATCAGCAGGTGCTCCAGCTGCACCTGCCGGGCGTCGAACAGGACCGGCAGCACGACGACCGTCGCCAGGACCTGCCCGAGGCCGCACCGCCGCAGCAGCGCGTACCCCAGCACGGCGACGGCGAGCCCCATCAGGTGCTGCGCGACCGCGACGGCGGTCAGGTCGTGCAGCGGCTCCATCACCCGCAGCAGCAGCGAGTACCCGATCGACTTGCTGGGGGAGGGCGACGGTCGCAGGGCGCGTCCCAGATAGAAGTAGGAGTCGCCGGTGAACCACAGCACCCCGGGATAACCGCGCACCGCCGTCCACCGGACGAGAACGGCGCCCGCCAGCGCGACCGCGAACACCGCGTGCCGCTGGATCCGGCGAACCGTGCAAAAGGCATGAAAAGTGATGAATGTTCGACCGGGGATGCCGGGCCGGTCCGTCCTGTCCTGGCTCACAAGAAAGGCGACTCTAACCTTCGCGGATGACCCGGAGGTGAACGCAGCGTAGCGTCTCGGGCTTGGCGCGTGACGTCCCCGCCGGTATCCGGTGGCACGTCCCGCGTCCCGGCCCGCACCGGGCCCCGCACCCCCCGTCGCCAACGGCGACCGATCGTCACGCCACGTGAGAACGGGCAGGTGGAAGGTCCTCGATAATTTCTACCGCCCGCACATTTCTGTCGTCAATTTCCGTCTTCTCGGCTGTGACAAATAATAGCTACAAGTATTGACTGGCTCTGTGGCGGGCGACACAATCTGACTGTCTCAATTAATTGAGGCGAAATTGCAAAAGGGTCAGGTTCTCCGGCCGGAAGGCCGCAGAACGGGGTCGGTGCGCAGGGAGCCGCGCTATGACTGCTGACGACCACGCCGCGGAGGTCGAGGCGCTCGCCAGACGCTATCCGGGTTGGACCATCTGGTTCGGTCTGTTCACCGGGCACTGGTGGGCCCTGCCGCCCCGCGACCGCGACGTCGGCCGGTTCATCGAGGCTCCGACACCGCAACGGCTCATCGCACGGATCGAGGTGGTCCTCCACGACGGGTACGGGCAGGAACTGATCGACGGCGACCCTGGCAGGTCGTCTCCCAGCACCCGGCCGGACGCGCGGCGTCCCTCGAATCTCCTCCGTATCGAGGGCGTCACACCGCCGCCGTTCCGCCGGGTCCCGGTGGTCGCGTGGCCAGGCAGCACTGCAAGGTGATCCGCTGTTCCCCAACCTCGCCACGTCCACCGGTGCCGCCGCGGTCCCGGGAAGGGCAGTAGCCCGCGCCATATCCCTCTCCAGCAACCTCCGTGTATGGCGCGGTCGCCAGCACCCACTGCCCCCCGGACCGCGGCGGTTTCATTTCCGCCGGTCCCGTTCGAAAAAGGACGCCACAGTATCCGGTTAATAGTCGTTCGGCTTGCCGGTAAACCCGTCTGAAAACCATTTCGTCCGGCGCGCCCCCTCCCGCCGCCGCCGGGACACCGCCGCCGAGACGCTACGCTGCGCTGACGGATTCGGACGGGAGCGGAGTGAGATGCGGCTGACGGCCGGGCGGCTGGGCGACGGGACGCGGGCCCTGGTCCGCGGGGCGGTGCTGGGAACGGTTCTGGTCACGGCGGCGGGAACGCTGGCGGCGTGCAGCGGCCAGGAGGAACGGCCCGCCGGGGCGGTACGGGCCGCCGCCAGCCTGGGACCCGGCGAGGGCGCGATCGACCTGGTGACGCTGCCGGGCTACGTCGAGAACGGCGGCACCGACTCCCGCGTGAACTGGGTGACCCCGTTCGAGGAGCGCACCGGCTGCAAGGTCGGCTGGCGGAGCGCGCGCACCCCGGAGGAGATGACCTCCCTGCTGAGCGACCCCAACCGCCGCTACGACGGCGCGGTCGCCCCGCCGGAGGTCACCGGCCGGCTGATCGAGGGCGGGCACCTCGCCCCGGTCAACCCCGACCTGGTCGACGGCTACAAGAAGCTCGAACCCCGGCTGCGCGGGCTACTCAAGCGCGGCGCCGACGTCTACGGCGTCCCCGCGACCTGGGGCTCCAACCTGGTCATGTACGACACGCAGGCGGTGCAGCCCGCCCCGTCGGGCTGGGCGTCGCTGCTGGACCCCGCGCAGGCCCGCCGTTACTCCGGCAAGATCGTGATGCGGGACAGCCCGCTGACGATCGCCGAGGCCGCGCTGTACCTGCGGTCCCGCGACCGCAAGCTCAAGATCAAGGACCCGTACTCGCTGACCGCGCCGCAGCTGGCGGCGGCGGCCCGGGTCCTGGCCGAGCAGCGGCCGCACGTCCAGCGGTACTGGGAGCAGCCCGCCGACGCGGTCGCGGCGTTCGCGGGCGGCGGCGCGGTGCTCGGGCAGACCTGGCCCTACCAGCCGGACGTGCTGGGCCGGGCGGGCCGCCAGGTGCAGGCCGTCACCCCGGCCGAGGGCGTGACCGGCTGGATGAACGCCTGGGTCATGGGCGCGCGGGCCGCGCACCCCAACTGCGTGTACCAGTGGCTGCGGTGGACCGCCTCGCCCGACGTGCAGCGGCAGATCGCCGAGTGGAACGGCGTCGCCCCCGCCAACCCGCAGGCGTGCTCGGGCGACCGGCTGCGCGGGGCGTTCTGCTCCGCCCACCGCGTCGGCGACCGCGACCACCTGGACAAGGTGATCTTCGCCTACGCGCCGTCGAAGGTGTGCGGCGGCGCGACCGCGACCAACGGCGAACGCGACTGCGCCGACTACGAGGCGTGGGTGCGGGCCTGGCACGACGCGACGAAGAAGTGACGTGACGAAGAGGTGAGGCGGGGCGCGGGGCGGGACGGAGACCTCTCCGGCGCGCCCGACCGCCCCCAGCCGGGCGCGCCTCCTGCGGGGTGGTCCCGGGTCTCCCCCCGAATACCCGGGTCACCCTCCTCCTGGAGAGATCTCCAGAGCGGACGGTCTAGGTGACGACCGCCGCCCGCGCCGACGCCGGTGTCGCCACCGGTCGTGCGACGCCCGTAGCCGGCGGCGCGTGACGAGCGCCGAGAGTCGGCAGGGCCGGTGCGCAGTCGGCGCACGCGAACACCCCGCTCCCGTCGGGGACACGGCCGACCCGGACGCGCGGACGAGGCCACCTCTTGCGGCAGGCGACGCAGGCGTCGCCCTGCCGCTGCGCACGGGTCAGCGCGCGCGGGTCGAACCTCGGCTCGTCCGTCGGTCCCATGTCACCTCCCCGGTGTTCATCCGGCTACTTCCCGTGTTCTTTTATAGGTCGAGGCCGGTGTGCTCTACCTCAGGGGGTGTCCAAGGGCTGGCAAAGGCCGGGAACGGGGATCACCCGGAACCGCGTGTCGGTCCGCCGCCCGGAACCCTCCGGAGCTCTCGCGGCGGAGCGCGGAACTCTCTTTGCCCTCCGTTGGAGGACGGGTGCGTACAAATGAGACATGCGCGCCGGGAACGCCGTACACCGCGTGCGGCCCGGCGGGCCGCGTTCCTCCCGTGCCCGTGTCACCCTGGTCGCGACGCTGGTGGTCGGCGCGCTGCTGGGGGCGGCCCTGGTGGCCACCGCCGTGGCCCTGCGCGCCGCGATCGAGGGCCACTTCACCGAGACGGCCGCGCGCGTCGCCCGGCACGTGGCGGTGTCGGCCTCCAAGGGCAGGCTGCCCGACCCCCTGCCCGCCGACGACGGGGTGCTGCTGATCCAGGTGGTGTCCGACCCGGGCGGCGAGGTGGTGGCGGCCACCGCCCCGCTGCGGGGCAAGGCGCCGATCTCCCGGCTGCGCTCCGGCGACGAGGACAACCGGGTCGACGGCCGCGTGTGCCGGGACGACGACGTGCTGTCCGGCTGCGCGATCATCGTCGGGTTCGAGGTCGTCACCGAGACCTACGGGGACGTGACGGTCTACGCCGCGGTGCCCGAGCCGTGGCTGCTGAGCAGCGGCCTGCTGCCGGGCGCGCTGGCCGCGCTGGGCTCGGTGCTGCTGGCGCTGGTGGCGTGGGGGATCTGGCGGACGGTGGGCCGCACGCTGGCGCCGGTCGCCCGGATCGAGGCGGAGATGGCCGACATCACCGCCTCCGACCTGGCCCGCCGCGTCCCGGTGCCCGACACCGGCGACGAGATCGAACGCCTCGCCCGCACCATCAACGCGACCCTGGACCGGCTGGAGCGCTCGGTCGACCAGCAGCGCGGCTTCGTCGCCGACGCCTCGCACGAGCTGCGCACCCCCATCACCGGGCTGCGCACCCGGCTGGAGCTGGCCCTGGACGACCCCGAGGACGGCGACCTGCTGGAGACGGTGCGGTACGCGCTGAGCGACACCGACCGGCTGCACCGCGTCGTGGAGGACCTGCTGGCGCTGGCCCGGCTGGACTCCGGCGTGGAGCCGGGGCGCGTCCCGCTGGACCTGGCCGAGCTGGTGGAGGGCGAGCTGGCGCGCCGCGAGCCGCGCGTTCCGGTGCGCACCGACCTGGAGCCCGGCGTGCGGGTGGTCGGCAACCGGCTCCAGCTGGCGCGGGCCCTGGTGAACCTGCTGACCAACGCCGACCGGCACGCGGGCGCCAAGGTCGGGGTGACCGTGCGCGCCGACCGGGTGGCGGGCGAGGCGGTGCTGGAGGTCCGCGACGACGGTCCCGGCATCCCCGACGGCGACCGGGAGCGGATCTTCGAGCGCTTCACCCGGCTGGACGCCGCGCGCAGCCGCGACGCGGGGGGCTCGGGGCTGGGCCTGCCGATCGCCCGGGAGATCGTCGCCCGGCACGGCGGGCTGCTGTACGTCGCCGCGGGCGACCAGCCCGGGGCCCGCTTCGTGCTGCGCCTCCCGCTGGAACCCGACCCTCCGGAGGACCGCTAGATCGTGTTCCCAAACCCTGGCCCGCGGCTTCGGGCCACAGGTGCTAGGACACCGAAGCCCGCGCGTACAGGTCGCGCACGGCCTTCCCGAACGGCGGCCCGTACAGCGTGCCGGGGTCGTCGCTGAACCGGAAGCTGCTGACCGACACGACCGTTCCGGCCCCGGTCCCCGGGTCGAGGCCGGTCAGCCACGGCCCGCCGCTGACCCCGCGGGGCAGCCCGCAGCGCAGGCCCCGGCCGGCGGTGAGGCCGCGCCGGTGGGGGACGGGCCGCCCGGAGCAGTAGGCGAGCCGTTCGCCGTCGAAGCGCCCCGCCGCCGGGTAGCCGAACACGTGGGTGAGGCGCCCGCCCGGCCCGCCGAACGCCAGCCGTTGCGCCCCCGCCACGTCGGCGACGTGCCGCCCGCCCGCCGTGGCCAGCGCGACGAACGCCACGTCGTGGTCGCCGTCACCGTCGCGGGTCCAGGCGGCGGGGACGAACATGCGGCGCGCGGTGAACCCGCCGTGGGGGCCGGCGCCGTCCCGGTACCCCGGAACGAAGATCCAGTTGTCGGCCCAGCCGCCCCCGGCCGGGCGCACGCAGTGCGCGGCGGTGACCACCAGGTCGCGGTTGGCGGCGCGCACCACGGCGGCCGAGCAGACCTGCTCGCGGCCCGCCGAGGTGGCGAAGACCCTGCCGGTGCTCCGGGCGACCAGCCCGCCCCGCGTCCAGGGCGCCCCGGCGCTCTCGTCGCGGCGCTCCGCCTCGGGAGGGGCGGCGGCGCGCATGCGGCGGGGCGTCCAGTACGCGCGGGCCCGCCGGTCCAGGTCCGGGGCCACCCGGTGGACGGCGGCGGGAACGGCGGCGGGGCCGGCGTCCGAGGCGGACGCCGGCCCCGCGGGGACCGCCACGCTCAGGGCGGCCGTGGTCAGGGCGGCCAGGGCGGCCAGGGCGGGCGCGGCGGGGGTGCGGAACGGGCGCGGGTCCATGCCCCGCAGTGTCCGTCACCCGCCGCGCCGAGCCGTGGCATGTGGGGAAACGGTTAGGAGTTCTGTGCCTGGTTGTAGACGTTCTGGGCGTCGGTGCCGAAGTACGGGCCGAACATGTAGGCGTTCAGGAACGGCAGGTTGTACTTGAAGCTGTTGACCGAGTTCTGGACGCCCGTGCCGGTGCCCTCGTTGAAGTTGAGGAACCAGGGGCCGCCGCTGGAGCCGCCGGTCATGTTGCAGCGCAGCCCCATCGCCTGGCTGCCGAGGAAGTCGTTGATGGTCCGGCCGCTGCAGTAGATGAGCCTGGAGCCGTCGTAGGGCGCGGCGGCCGGGTAGCCGAACGAGTACATGTTCTGCCCGCGCGGCTGGTTGAACGCGATGCCCTGCGCGCCGACCACGTCGGTGAGGCGCTGCCCGTTCAGCGGGTTCACCACGGCCGCGCCGACGTCGTAGTTGATGTCCTCGGTGGCGGTCCACTGCGGCGTGGCCAGGGTCCTGGCGGCGGTCCAGGTGCCGTGCGGGCGGTTGCCGTTGTCGTAGCCCGGGACGAACACCCAGTTGGTGTGCCAGGAGCCCTCCAGCTTCACGCAGTGCCCGGCGGTCATGACGGTGCTCTTGTTGGCGCTGGTGACCGCGTCGCCGGAGCAGGACGCGGTGCGCCCCTGGTAGGTGAAGAACACCCGTCCGGCGGTCGTGACGACCCTGCCGCCGCCGGTCCACTGGCTGCCGCCGTTGGGGATCGAGCGGACCGACACGGGCGGGACGACCTTCGCGAGGCCGCGCCGCACCTCCGAGCGGGTGACGTTCCGGGGCTTGAACAGCTTCTCCATCGGGGTGGCCGACCGCATCCGCTCGGCCGTCCAGAACCTCAGGACGCGGCGCTGCTCGGCGGCGTCGGTGGCCTGCGCGCGGACCGAGGGCGCGGGGGAGGGGGCGGGAGCGGCGTGGGCGGGGGCGGTGAACAGCGGGGCCGCGAGGGCGGCGCCGCCCAGGACCGCCAGGGCCACGGTGCGGGTGGGGTGTGCCAGAGAGCGTGTCATGTGGTCTCCGCGAGGTCGGGGGGAGACGGTCTGCGGGAGACGCCCGCGAGCGGAACTTACGTTCGGTAGCGATGTCACGACTAGTGGCACATTTGGACAAACAGGACCATACGGTTGCACACCTTTCCGTATTCGCCCATGTGACCGCCCGGTACGGCCGGGGCCGTGGAATGGCCGACAATGGAAGGCGTGACTTCCTCCAGCGCCAGCAGCACGCCCCCCGCCGCGGTTCCGGGTCAGGGGCCCCGGGACGTGGTCGTCCTCGGCTCCACCGGCTCGATCGGCACCCAGGCCCTCGACGTGATCCGCCGCAACCCCGGCCGGTTCCGGGTGACCGGGCTGGCCGCCGGGGGAGCCCGGGTGGACCTGCTGGCGCGGCAGGCGCTGGAGTTCCGCCCCGAGGTCGTCGCGGTCGCCCGGGCGTCGGTGGCGCAGGACCTCCAGCTCGCCTTCTACGCCGAGGCGCAGCGGCGCGGCTACGCGGCCGGCGAGTACGCCATCCCCAAGATCGTCGCCGGGCCGGAGGCGGTCGCCGAGGTCGCCGCCTGGCCGTGCGACGTGGTGCTCAACGGCGTCACCGGCGCGCTCGGCCTGTCCTCCACGCTGGCCGCCCTGGACGCGGGCCGCACCCTGGCGCTGGCCAACAAGGAGTCCCTGATCGTCGGCGGCCCGCTGGTGAAGGAGCGCGCCCGCCCCGGCCAGATCGTCCCGGTCGACTCCGAGCACTCGGCGCTGGCGCAGTGCCTGCGCGGCGGCCGGCCCGAGGAGGTCCGGCGGCTGGTGCTGACCGCCAGCGGCGGCCCGTTCCGCGGCCGGACCCGCGCCGAGCTGGAGGGCGTCACCCCCGAGCAGGCCATGAACCACCCGACCTGGGACATGGGCCCGGTCATCACGATCAACTCGGCCACCCTGGTCAACAAGGGCCTGGAGGTGATCGAGGCGCACCTGCTGTTCGACGTGCCGATGGACCGGATCGAGGTGATGGTCCACCCGCAGTCGGTGATCCACTCGATGGTCGAGTTCGTCGACGGCTCCACCCTCGCCCAGGCCAGCCCGCCCGACATGCGGCTGCCGATCGCCCTGGGGATGGAGTGGCCCGACCGGGTGCCGGACGCCGCGCCCGGCGTGGACTGGACCCGGGCGCACACCTGGGAGTTCTTCCCGCTGGACGACGAGGCGTTCCCGGCGGTGGCGCTCGCCCGCAGGGCCGGCGACCTCGGCGGCACGTTCCCGGCGGTCTACAACGCCGCCAACGAGGAGTGCGTCGAGGCGTTCCGCGAAGGACGCCTGCCCTTCCCGGGGATAGTCGACACGATCGCGCGGGTAGTGGAGGAGCACGGCGACGGAACTCCGGGCACGCCCACGCTCGACGACGTCCTCGCGGCCGACGGCTGGGCCCGCGTCCGCGCCCGGGAACTGACCGCTACCGACTGACCGGGGGCCCGGCCCCCGTCGCACGAGGGGGCCGCAGGTGGCCTTTCTGCTCGGCGCGCTCGCGTTCGTCGCCGCCCTGCTGGTCTCGGTGATGCTGCACGAGGCCGGGCACCTGCTGACCGCCAAGCGGTTCGGCATGAAGGCCAGCCAGTTCTTCGTGGGGTTCGGCCCCACGCTGTGGTCGCGGCGGCGCGGCGAGACCGAGTACGGCGTCAAGGCGATCCCGCTCGGCGGCTTCGTCCGGATCGTCGGCTACACGCCGCTGGAGGAGGTCGCGCCCGCCGACCGCGACCGCGCGTTCCACCGGCAGCCCGCCGGGAGGCGCGCGATCGTGATCGCCGGGGGCGTCGTCGCCAACTTCCTGGTGGCGTTCCTGCTGCTCGTGGTGGTCGCGATGACGCTCGGGCTGAAGGTGGAGGGCACCCCGACCACCATCGTGCGGACCGTCAGCGAGTGCGTTCCCGCCGGGCCCGGCGTCGGCTGCGGCGCGGACGCCCCCCGGTCGCCCGCCGCGGCGGCCGGGCTGCGGGCGGGGGACCGGGTGGTGACGTTCGGCGGCGTCCCCGTCCGCGACTGGGACGAGCTGCGCCGCGCCATCGAACGGACCGCGCCCGGCCGGGCCGTCCCCGTCGTCGTGGAGCGCGGCGGGACGCGGGTCACCCTCCAGGTCCGCACGGCCGCGTCCGGCGACGGCAGGACCTTCTTCGGAATGTCCCCGCGCGTCGTCGGCGAACGCTACGAACGCGCCGGTCCGGTCGAGGCCGCCGCGTTCGCGGGCCGCACCGTCGGCGCCATGCTCGGCGGCGTCGCCACCGCGCTGCGGGACCTGCCCGCCGCGCTGCCGAGGCTGTTCTCGCCGGACCGGGGCAGCACCCCCGGTGGGCAGGTCGGCAGCGTCGTCGGCGCGACCGACGTGGCCGGGCAGATCTTCTCCTCCGACCGGTCCTTCCGCGACAAGCTGTCGGGGTATCTGGCGCTGGTCGTGATGGTGAACGTCTTCCTGGGCGCGCTCAACGTCCTGCCGCTGCCGCCGCTCGACGGCGGACACCTGGCGGTCCTGGTCTACGAACGCGCCCGCGCCCGGATCGCCCGCGCGCGCGGGCGGCCCGATCCCGGGAACGTGGACATGACCAGGCTCATGCCCGTCACCTACGTCGCCACCCTGCTGCTGGTCGGTCTCGGCCTGCTGCTGATCCTCGCCGACGTGTTCAACCCGTTGCGTATCCCACGGTAACGACGCGACTACTTTCGGTCGCGGAACAGTCACCATACATCCACACCGTCGGCGCCATCCCATTCCCCTTCACCACATAAGGTTGTGGGGGGCGTAGCAAAGGGAGAGGCATGAGCGTTTCACTGGGAATTCCGACGGTCCGCGGCGCGGGTCAGGGGCAGGGGGCTGCCCGTCCGGTGGCGGAGCGCCGCAAGTCCCGGCAGATCATGGTCGGCGGTGTTCCGGTCGGGGGCGACGCCCCGATCTCGGTGCAGTCCATGACCACCACGCTGACCGCCGACGTCAACAGCACCCTGCAGCAGATCGCCGAGCTGAACGCCGCGGGCTGCCAGATCGTGCGGGTGGCCTGCCCCTCGCAGGACGACGCCGACGCGCTGCCCGCGATCGCCCGCAAGTCGCCGATCCCGGTGATCGCCGACATCCACTTCCAGCCCAAGTACGTCTTCGCCGCGATCGACGCGGGCTGCGCGGCGGTGCGGGTCAACCCCGGCAACATCAAGAAGTTCGACGACAAGGTCGGCGAGATCGCCCGTGCGGCCAAGGACGCGGGCGTGCCGATCCGCATCGGCGTCAACGCCGGGTCCCTGGACAAGCGGCTGCTGGAGAAGTACGGCAAGGCCACCCCCGAGGCGCTGGTGGAGTCGGCGCTGTGGGAGTGCTCGCTGTTCGAGGAGCACGACTTCCGCGACATCAAGATCTCGGTCAAGCACAACGACCCGGTCGTGATGATCGAGGCGTACCGGCAGCTGGCGGCGCAGTGCGACTACCCGCTGCACCTCGGCGTGACCGAGGCCGGCCCGGCGTTCCAGGGCACCATCAAGTCGGCGGTGGCGTTCGGCGCGCTGCTGAGCCAGGGCATCGGCGACACCATCCGGGTGTCGCTGTCGGCCCCTCCGGTGGAGGAGGTCAAGGTCGGCAACCAGATCCTGGAGTCGCTCGGCCTGCGCGAACGCGGCCTGGAGATCGTGTCGTGCCCCTCCTGCGGTCGCGCGCAGGTCGACGTCTACACCCTGGCCGAGGAGGTCACCGCCGGGCTGAAGGACTTCCCGGTGCCGCTGCGGGTGGCCGTGATGGGCTGCGTCGTCAACGGTCCCGGCGAGGCCCGCGAGGCCGACCTGGGCGTGGCGTCGGGCAACGGCAAGGGCCAGATCTTCGTCAAGGGCGAGGTCATCAAGACCGTCCCCGAGTCGCAGATCGTCGAGACCCTCATCGAGGAGGCGATGCGGATCGCCGAGGAGATGGGCGTGGAGATCGACGAGGACGGCGCGGCGGACGGACCCGGCGTGCAGGTCACCGTGAAGTGACCTGACCCTCGCCGCGAAGGCCCCCGGAGGACCCCTCCGGGGGCCTTCGCGGCGCCGGGCCCCGGGACGCGCGCGGCGCGTGCTCCGGGGCCCGGGTGCGTTCCGGGGAAGGCCCGCGTGGGCGATACGCATGGGTGGAACGTGAAGTTCCCACCGATAGATCACGATTGTGCATCCGTCCCGACCACCCCCTGCCGCAAATTCCCCCACAACCGAAACAATCGCCACTTAACCCACGTAATGGCGATGCACCGGCGAACGTCCCGTTCCGTGATCCGGGCGTGGACCCGCCGGTCCAAGGGGGTCAAGTGAAGAAGATCGTTCTCGTCACGGCCGCGGCGGCCGTGGCGGTGTCCGGCGGGACGGCCGTGGCCGCCGCCGCGACGACCGGCGGCCGGGCCGCGAGCGCGGTGTCGGCCGTGACCGGTGTCAAGTGGGGCGAGTGCGCCGGCAGCCTGAAGGGCCAGGCCGAGTGCGCCCAGGTCCAGGTGCCGCTGGACCACCGCAAGCCGAAGGGCCGCAAGATCTCGATCGCGGTGTCGCGGGTCAAGGCCACCGACCGCAAGAACTACCAGGGCGTCCTGCTGGTCAACCCGGGCGGTCCCGGCGGCAGCGGCCTGGCGTACTCGGCCGGGCTCAAGCGCTGGCTGACCGGCGTCGGCCACGGGGCCGTCGCCGCCAAGTACGACATCATCGGCTTCGACCCGCGCGGCGTCGGCTCCAGCAAGCCCGCGCTGAGCTGCGACCCGAACTTCCAGAACCCGATCCGCCCGGACTACGTCCCCTCCTCGCGCAAGGAGGAGGAGGCGTGGAAGGCCAAGTCCCGCGCCTACGCGCGCGCCTGCGCCCAGAAGTTCGGCTGGCTGCTGCCGCACATGCGGACCACCGACGTCGCCCGTGACGTCGACGCGATCCGCGCCGCGCTCGGCCAGAAGAAGATCAACTACTACGGCTTCTCCTACGGCACCTACCTCGGCGCGACCTACGCCACGCTGTTCCCGCAGCGCGTGCGCCGCATGGTCTGGGACGGCAACGTCAACCCCAAGACCGTCTGGTACGACGCCCAGCTGGAGCAGGACAAGGCGTTCGAGCGCAACATCAAGCTGTGGTTCGCCTGGGTCGCCAAGTACGACTCGCTCTACAAGCTCGGCAAGACGGCCAAGGCCGTGGAGGCGAAGTACTACGCCCTGCGCGCGGCGGCGAAGAAGAGCCCGATCGGCGGCAAGATCGGCCCGTCCGAGCTCGACGACATCGTGCTGAGCGCCGGGTACAACACCGGCTACTACATCCCGTTCGCCCAGGCGCTGTCGGCGTGGGCGAACAAGAAGGACCCCGCGGCGCTGCTGGAGTTCCTCAACCCCGGCGGTGACGACAACGGCTTCGCCGTCTACAACGCGGTCCAGGCCGCCGACGCCCGCTGGCCGCGGAACTGGAAGGTCTGGCACAACGACGCGGTCAAGCTCTACAAGCAGGGCTACCGCTTCAACACCTGGTCCAACGTCTGGTTCAACGCCCCGGTCGCGTACTGGCCGTTCCAGGGCGGCCCGGCGCTGAAGCTGGGCGCCAAGAAGCTGCCCGGGCTGCTGCTGGTGCAGTCCACGCTGGACGCCGCGACCCCGGTCGCGGGCGGCTACGAGATGCACAAGACGTTCCCGTCGTCGCGTCTGGTCGCCGAGCTGGGCGGCAAGACCCACTCCAACACCCTCAACGGCAACAAGTGCCTCGACGACAAGGTGGCCGCCTACCTCGACAGCGGGAAGCTGCCCGCGGGCCGTCGTGGCGCGGACGCCCTGTGCAAGGCGGTCCCGGCCCTGAACGACCCGGACCCGACGGCGGTCAAGTCCGCCTCGGCGAAGGCCGGCAAGGACCTCCCGGTCGGCCGCCCGTAGCGCGCCGACCTCCGGTGACGGCCGTGGCCCCGGTTCGGGGACCGCGGCCGTTCGCCGGTAATGGGTGGGAAACGCGGGACTCGTGCGTTCCGGCGCCACGCCGGGGCGCGCCGGTAGAACACCGGAGTGTCGAACGCCCCAGCAAAGAGCCTCATGGCGGCCGCCGTCGCCGCGGTGACCCTCGGGTACCTCGCCGTCCCGACGCACGCCGCCGTCTCCGCCGTCCCCGCCGTCCCCGCCGCCCCGCCCGTGAGCCCGCCCGCGGCCCCGTCCGCGGCTCTGCCGGCGGCCCTGTCCGCCGTCCAGGCCGCCCCCCGGGTCAGGTGGAAGCCCTGCCCCAAGAAGGATCCGGTGGAGAAGGGCGTCCTCGCCGGGCTGGAGTGCGGGACCCTGCGCGTCCCCCTCGACCACGCCGCCCCCTCCGGAAAGAAGATCACCCTCGCGCTCACCCGCGCCCGGGCCACCGACCGCAAGCGCTACAAGGGCGTCGTGCTGCTCAACCGCGGCGGACCCGGCGCGCACGGCCGCGACCTGCCGCGGCTGTTCCGGGCCGGGCTGCCGCGCGAGGTCGCCGCCGCCTACGACTGGATCGGCTACGACCCGCGCGGCGTCGGCGCCAGCAGGCCCGCCATCGTCTGCGACCGGACCTACCAGGACCCGGGACGGCCCCGGCCCGACACCGTGCCGGCCGACGACGGGGCGGAGAACGCCTGGACCGAGCGGGCCCGGAGGTTCGCCGCCGACTGCGCCGCCCGGCACCGGTCCCTGCTGCCGCACATGGGCACCGCCGCCTGGGCGCGGGACCTGGAGGCGATCCGGATCGCGCTCCGCCAGAAGAAGATCAACTACTTCGGGTACTCCTACGGCAGCTACCTCGGCGCGGTGTACGCCACGATGTACCCCCGCCGGGTCGGCCGGATGGTCCTGGACAGCGTCGTGCGGCCGAGCGGCGTCTGGTACGACAACAACCTCGACCAGAACGTGGCGTTCGAGAAGCGCATCCAGGCGTTCTTCGAGTGGATCGCCCGCAACCACGCGACGTACCGGCTCGGCGAGACCCGCCGGGAGGTCGCCGCCTCCTACACCAGGGTCCGCCGGACCCTCGCCGACAAGCCGGTCAACGGCCGGATCGGCCCGGTCGAGCTGGACGACCTGTTCCTGGCCGACGGGTACGGCGACCACACCTGGGCCGCCCACGCCCGCGCCCTGTCGGCCTACCTGGTCGAGAACGACCCCCGCCCGCTCGCCGCGGCGTGGCGGCCGCCGACGTGGCTGGACCACAACAACTACGCCGTCTACACCGCCGTGGAGTGCCGCGACGCCGCCTGGCCGCGCGACTGGAACCGCTGGCACGCCGACAACTGGCGGCTCCACCGCTCCGGGTACCGCTTCGAGACCTGGGGCAACGCCTGGTACAACGCCCCCTGCGCGTTCTGGGCCGTGCCGGGCGGACCGCCGCCGCGCGTCCGGGGGCGCGCCGGCCTGCCGCCGGTCCTGCTGGTGCAGGGCACCGAGGACGCCGCCACCCCCTACGCCGGGGCGGTCGAGACGCACCGGCTGCTGCCCGGCTCCCGGCTGCTGGAGCAGCGGGGCGGGGGCAACCACGGCGTCGCGTTGAGCGGAGACCGGTGCGTGGACGAGGCGGTCGCCGACTACCTGGCGGGGCGGCGGCTGCCCCGCGACCAGCCGGGCGCCGACATGGTCTGCACCGCCCCGCCGCCGCCCGGTCCGGGCGAGGGGCACCGCGGGGCACCCGATGGTGACCGGCGGGTAATGGAGCCGGTGAACGCCACCGGATCGCGGACGACATAGGCTTATGGGTGTGGTGCTGACTGTCGTGGTGTCCGGCCGGGCCCGACCCGCCTCCGGAGGCCGGTAGAGATGCGGATGCTCGGGTCGTCGCTGCCGGTGCGGGTCCTGGACGACCGGCACCGCGAGGAGGTCCTCGCCATCCTCGACTCCGACCCGGTGACCAACGTCTTCGTGTCCTCCCGCGTGCACGCCGCCGGGCTCGACCCCCGGCGGCTCGGCGCCCAGATGTGGGGCTACCAGCGCGACGGGCGGCTGACCGCGCTGTGCTACTCGGGGGCCAACCTGATCCCGGTCAACGCCGGGTCCGACGCGGTGCGCGCGTTCGCCGAGCGCGCCCAGGCGCAGGGCCGCCGCTGCTCCTCCATCGTCGGCCCGGTCGACGCGGTCGGCGAGCTGTGGGACTTCCTGGCCCCCTACTGGGGGCCGCCGCGCGCGATCCGCTCGGTGCAGCCGGTGATGGCGACCACCATGCCGCCGCTGGAGCCGCCGGACCCGGACGTGCGGCGGGTCACGATGGCGGATTTCGACCTGCTGTACCCGGCGTGCGTGGCGATGTTCACCGAGGAGGTCGGGGTCTCGCCGAACGCCGGGGACGGCGGCACGCTGTACCGGGCCCGCGTCGCCGAGCTGATCCGGGCGGGCCGCGCGTTCGCCCGGATCGAGGACGGGCGGGTCATGTTCAAGGCCGAGGTCGGCGCGGTCACCCCGCACGCCTGCCAGGTGCAGGGCGTGTGGGTGCCGCCCGACCTGCGCGGCAAGGGCCTGTCGGTGACGGGCATGGCGGCGCTGGTCGCCGAGTCGCTGCGGTCGATCGCGCCGACGGTGTCGCTGTACGTCAACGACTTCAACGTCCGGGCCCGCGCGACCTACCGGCGCGTCGGTTTCGTGGAGACCGGCGCGTTCATGTCCGTCCTCTTCTGATCTGTAGCGGTCTGTTGAGATCTGTGTAGATCTCTGCAGAACTGCGGAGATCCATTACGATCCGGGCGTGGACTTCGCAGCCGCGCTTCGCGAGGCCCTCCAGGGCAGCGGCCTGACCCTGGAACGGGTCCGGCACCGTCTCGCCCAGCGCGGCCTGACCGTCAGCGTCGCGACCCTCAGCTACTGGCAGCGGGGCCGCAGCAGGCCCCGGTCCCGCACGGTCGTCGCCGCGCTGGAGGAGATCCTCCAGGTGCCGCCGGGCGCGCTGGTCGCGCTGCTGGACGACCGGGCGCCCGAGGCCGCCGAGCTGTGGCCGGACCCGGTCGCCTACGCCGGGGCGGTGGGCGAGCTGGACCGCTCCGGCGAGCACCGGCTGGAGCGGATCAGCGCCCACGACCTGCACCTGCTCGGCCCCGACCGGCGGCCCCGCGCGCTGCGCGTCCGGGAGGTGCTGCGCGCCACCGGCGACGACGTGGACCGGGTGGTGTGCGTGCACCCGGCGGGCGGTGACACGACCGCCGCCCGGCTGACCGAGCTGCGGTTCTGCCGGGCCGGGCGGGTCCGGTCCGGGGGCGGGCTGGTGGCGTTCGAGCTGGTCTTCGACCGGGTGCTGGGCGCCGGGCACACCGCCGTGGTCGAGTACACGCTGACGCTGCCCGGCGACGCGCCGCCCGCCGGGCACTACGAGCGGCGTTTCCCGCGTCCGGTCCGCGACTACCTGGCGGTCGTGCAGTTCGATCCGGGAGCCCTTCCGGCCCGCTGCTACGCCTACTCCGCCGAGACCGGGATCGCGGCCCGGGAGCGGATCAGCGAGCTGTGGGTCGGCGCGTCCGGCGGCGCCCACCTGGTGATGCCGGACGTGCGGCGCGGGATCGTCGGGCTGGAGTGGGAGTGGGAATGAAGTTCAACTTTGATTTCAGAACCCCCAGAAAGCGTTGATTCCCCCCATACCTCGCAACCAAGATCGCATCGTCGCTCGTCCCCCGCATCCTCAGGAGCAACGATGAGACGCCCGCTTCGCCTCGCCCTGCCCGTCGGCGCCGTCGCCCTGTCGGCCGCCCTCGGCGGCACCGCCCTCGCGGCCGAAACCCCCGCCCCCGGCGTCAAGGTCACCCACGCGGCCCCCGGCCAGGGTCTCGCCGGCCAGTACATCGTCACGCTCAAGCCGGGCGTGTCGGTCGGCTCGACCGTCTCCAGGACCAAGGTGCGGACCCTGCACCGCTACGGCAAGGCGATCAACGGCTTCGCCGCCCGCCTGACCTCCGCCCAGCTCGCCAGGCTCCGGACCACCCCCGGGGTCGCCGCCATCGAGCAGGACGGCGTCGTGCGGGCCTCCGAGACCCAGAGCAACCCCCCGTCGTGGGGCCTGGACCGCATCGACCAGGCGCGGCTGCCCCTGTCGAGCAGCTACACCTACAACAGCCGGGGCGCGGGCGTGAACGCCTACGTCATCGACACCGGCATCGCCGCGAGCCACTCCGACTTCGGCGGTCGGGCCAGCAACGTCTACGACGCGCTCGGCGGCAACGGCAACGACTGCAACGGCCACGGCACCCACGTCGCCGGAACGGTCGGCGGCACCCGCCACGGCGTCGCCAAGTCGGTGAACCTGCGCGGCGTCCGCGTCCTGGACTGCAACGGCTCGGGCAGCTGGTCGCAGGTCATCGCGGGCATGGACTGGGTCGCCCGCAACCACGTCAAGCCCGCCGTCGCGAACCTGTCGCTGGGCGGCGGCTACTCCAGCTCCGTCAACGCCGCCGCCGACCGGCTGGCCAACGCCGGCGTGTTCGTCGCGGTCGCCGCGGGCAACGAGAACACCAACGCCTGCAACCGCTCGCCCGCCAGCGCCGCCAACGTCACCACCGTCGCCGCCAGCACCCGCACCGACGCCAAGGCGTCCTACAGCAACTACGGCTCCTGCGTCGAGCTGTACGCGCCCGGCAGCGCCATCACCTCCACCTGGCTGAACGGCGGCACCAACACCATCAACGGCACCTCCATGGCCAGCCCGCACGTCGCGGGCGTCGCCGCCCTCTACAAGGCCACCAACGGGGACGCGGCCTACGGCACGATCCGCTCCTGGATCGTCTCCCGTGCCTCCTCGGGCGTCATCACCGGCAACCCGAGCGGCACCCCCAACCTCCTGCTGAACACCGGCGGCCTGTAACCCCGGGGAAACGAGGGTCCCACGCGCCTTTCCCGAGGTCGCGTGGGACCTTTGTCACTGTTCGCGGGCTCTTGGAATTGTGGGCCATTGGCCTTACAGTGAGCGCTGAGATCGCAAGAGTGTCTGTCAGGGCCGCTGCGGGGGTCGGCCGGAGTCGGATCCGGAGGCCGCTTTGCAAAGCGTCACGGAGGAGGACCTCCTCCAGATGCTGCAGTACGGTCCGTTCAACGTCGCACTGCACGCGGCGATCCAGGCCCGCGGGTTCAGCCTGGAGACCCTGCGCCGCCGCCTGGAGGAGCAGGGCATCACGGTCAGCCTCTCCACGCTCAGCTACTGGCAGCGCGGACGCACCCGTCCCGAACGCGCCGACTCGCTGCGCGCGGTGCGCGGCCTGGAGGTCATCCTCGAACTGCCGCGCCACTCCCTGCTGACGCTGCTGCGCCCCTCGGCCGAACGCGCGGCGGGCCCGTGGCTGCCGCTGGAGGAGCTGGTCCCCGAGCCGAGCGTCCGCGACCTGCTGGACGAGATCGGCGATCCCGGCGACCGCCAGCTCACCGGCCTCAGCCTCCACGACCAGTACATCATCGGGCCGACCCGGGCCCTCACCGAGATCCGCACCCGCACGGTGTTCCAGGCTCAGCAGCGCGGCGTGGACCGCTGGGTGGCGGTCTACCACCACCCGCTCGGGCTGCTGCCCCGCTCGCGCACCGCGCGCGGCTGCCGGTTCGGCCGGGTCCGCATGGACGAGTCCAGCGGGCTGATCGCCGCCGAGCTGCTGTTCGACCGCGCCCTGTCCCGGGGCGAGACCTACCTGCTCGAATACGGCTTCACCTTCGACGAGAACGGCCCGGCGGTCAACGAGGAGGGGCGCGGCTTCCACACCCCGCAGCACGAGTACCTGATCGAGGTGCTCTTCGACCCGGCGGCGCTGCCCGCCCGCTGCTACCGCACGTGGCGGCCGGACGCCCAGACGGCGTTGAAGGACTCCGCCGACCTGCGCCTGTCCAGCTACCACAGCGTGCACTTCATCGAGTTCGGCATGGCCGCCGGATATCACGGCATCCGCTGGGAGTGGGACTGAAAGGCCCGATGATCGCTGATCGTCTGATGTGCTAGTCGCGGCGTCCGCGGCGCGCTCGGCGGGCTGGTGACGCGCGGGGGCGTGACGTTCCGGGCACGGGGCCACGGCTCGGACGAGCCCGTCGCCTCCAACGAGACCGAGGCCGGGCGCGCCAAGAACCGCCGGGTCACCGTCACCTTCGCCCGCCCCGCCGCGCGGCCCGCCGCCCAGGAACCCGCCGCGACGCCCGCCGCCCGGCACCGGCACCGGACCGGGCACCACCTGGCCCAAGCGGGGCCAGGTCGAGATCAACCGCCTGGAACGCGACGCGTCCGGCTACGCGACCCTCGTCTGGACGGTCGACAACGCCGACTCCGGCACCACCCTGGATCCGTCCTTCATGTCCGACCGGAACGGCGTCTACCGGGGATCGAGCACCAGCGCCGTCGTGCCGGCGGCGGGCGACCGCCGGATCCGGGCGGTCCGCGACGCGACCGGCCGCACCGTCGGGGCCCCCGACTTCGACTCCTGCGGACCGGCCGCGCACTTCAGGGTGGAGGGCGGGGACACCCAGCCGTTCTGGGCGATGTTCAAGGTCCCCGCCGACGTCACGTCCGTCACGGTCGAGATCCCCGGCTACCGCGCCGTCCCGAACGTCCCCGTCGGCTGACACGCCCGGCCGCGGCTACCGGACCAGCAGGTCCAGCAGGCGTTCCAGGTCGGCGGCGGGGTCGTCGGTGAGGCCCGCGTGGACCGGGCCCGGCTGGACGATCGTGCTGCGCGGCGCGGTCAGCCAGCGGAACCGCGAGCCCTGGGACTCCGCCGCCGCCTGGCCCGCCCGCTCGCCGCCGCAGCACACCCCGGCGACGCCGCGCAGCGCGGCGCGCACGCCGTCCAGGTCCAGCGTCGGGTCGAGGACGCGCAGGCGCTCCTCGTCCAGGTGGGTGCGGCAGTCCAGGTACTCCAGGGCGCGGCAGTAGACGATGACGCCGACGTTCATGCACTCGCCGCGTTCCAGCCGGGGCACGACCCGCAGCGCCGCGTACTCGAACACCTTCCGCTCGGCGTCCGGAACGATGTTGGTCCTGCTCATGCGGGGCCTCCGAGCCATCCCGGCCGCTTCTCGCCGCGCCGCGAGGCGGTGTCGGGCCTGCGCCCGCTGACGTCGAGTTCGGGCAGCCAGTCGCGGGGCGCGCCGACGCGTTCGGCGAGGATCTCCACGTACGCCTCGCGGACGGCGTCCGGGCCGTCGAAGCCCGGCTCGTCCGCCAGCCACCGGTCGGGCACGTCCGCGACGATCTCCCGCAGCAGCCCCTCGGTGATCTTCGGGGCGAACTCGGCCTCGGCGGCCTCCAGCTCGGTGGCCCACGGCGTCAGCACGTGGTCGTCCACGTCGTAGGGGCCCGCGAACAGCTTCCGGGCGTTGGCCCACGCGTGGTGGAAGATCAGGCTGGCGCCGTGGTCGATGAGCCAGACGTCCCGGTGCCACACGAGCATGTTCGGGTTGCGCCAGCTGCGGTCGACGTTGCCGACGAACGCGTCGAACCACAGCACGCGCGAGGCGAACGCCGCGTCGGTCCGCCACCCGAGGGGGTCGAAGCCGAGCGCGCCGGGCAGGAAGTCCACGCCGAGGTTCCAGCCGGTGCTGGCCTTGAGCAGGTCCTGCACGTCGGGGTCGGGCTCGTGCCGCCCGATGACCGGGTCCAGCTCCAGCAGCACCAGGTCGGGGGTGCGGAACCCCAGCCGCCGCGCCAGGCCGCCCGCGACGATCTCGGCGACCAGCGCCTTGCGGCCCTGCCCGGCCCCGGTGAACTTCATGACGTAGGTGCCCAGGTCGTCGGCCTCGACGACGCCCGGCAGCGACCCGCCCTCACGCAGCGGGGTCACGTACCGGATGGCGGTGACTAGCGGTAGCACCCGATCACGCTACCGGACCTCGCGCCGGGACATGATGGGGGCATGGACCTGGTGGACCTGACGCATCCGATCACGACGGGCATGCCCGTGTACCCGGGGGATCCGGAGGTGGAGATCGCGCCCGCGCTGAGCGCCCCGGCGGACGGGGTGAACGTCCGGGCGGTGCACATGGGCTCGCAGACGGGGACGCACGTGGACGCGCCGTTCCACATCGACGACGGCCTGCCGCGCCTGGACGAGCTGCCGCTGACGCGTTTCCTCGGGCGGGCCGTGCTGCTGGACGCCCGCGACGTCGCGCCGCGCGCCCCGATCGGGCCCGAGCGGCTGCCCGGCGGACTGGGGCCGGGGACGGTCCTGCTGATCGCCACCGGCTGGTCCCGGCACTGGGGGACCGACGGGTACCCGGCCCACCCCTACCCGTCCCCGGAGCTGGCCGAGGCGGCCCTCGCGGCCGGGGTCCGCACGGTCGGCCTGGACACGCTGAGCGCCGACCGCACCCCGCCGCCGGGGGACGCGGACTTCTCCCTGGACACCCACCGGGTCCTGCTCACCGCCCACGCCGTGATCGTCGAGAACCTCACGAACCTGGAGACCCTGCTGGACGCCGGCGGGGAGGTCGAGGTCTCGCTGTTCCCGATGCGGCTCCGGGACGACGGCGCCCCCGTCCGCGCCGTGGCGCGCGTGCGCTGAGAGTCCCGCTCCCGCCCCCCGGCTCAGTGGCCCGCGGTGTACGCGTCGAGTTCGGCCAGGTAGGCGTCCTTGACCGACCGCGGCAGCCAGGCGATCTCGAACGCGTTGCGCTGGAGCCGCGCGACCTCGTCGCGGGTCAGGTCCAGCTCCCGCTGGACGGCCCGCACGTTCTCGGTCACATAGCCCCGGAAGTAGGCCGGGTCGTCGGAGTTGACGGTCACCCGCAGGCCGAGGTCGAGCATCCGCCGGACCGCGCCGGCCTTGGTGTCGCCGGCGACGAAGCCGTTGGAGATCGGGCACACGGTGAACCCGAGCCCGCGCCGCGCGATCTCGGCGGTCAGCGCCTCGTCCTCCAGCGCGTTCGTCCCGTGGTCGATCCGGTCCACCCCGATCACCTCCAGGCACTGCCGGATGTGCTCGTGGGTGTCGGGCTGGTCCACGTCGCAGTGCGCGGTGATCATGTAGCCCTCCCGGCGGGCCCGCGCGAAGACCTCCGCGAACTTCACCGGCGGGTTGCCGCGCTCGTCGGAGTCCAGCCCGACGCCCACGATCCACTCCCGGTACGGCAGCGACTCCATCAGGGTGGCCATGGCGTACTCGGCGGAGAAGTCGCGCAGGAAGCACATGATGAGCTGGGCGCGGATCCCCAGCAGGCGTTCGGCGTCCATGACCGCCCGCCGCAGGCCCCGGATCACGATGTCGAACGGCACCCCCCGCGACGTGTGCGCCTGCGGGTCGAAGAAGATCTCGGCGTACCGCACGTTCTGCTCGGCGGCCCTGGTCAGGTAGGCGTGGGCCAGGTCGTGGAAGTCCGGTTCGGTCCGGAGCACCCGCATGCTCTCGTAGTAGCCGACCAGGAACGACGAGAGGCTGTCGAAGGTGTAGGCGTCGCGGGCCTCCGCCACGGTCCGGTACGGCATCTCGACGCCGTTGCGCTCGGCCAGCGCCATCTTCAGCTCCGGTTCGAGCGTGCCCTCGATGTGCAGGTGCAGCTCGCACTTGGGCATCCCCGCGATGAACTCGTCCACGACCCCGCCCCCGTCCTCGTCCGCGTCGGTCGCCGCATCCGGTTCCTCTCCGCGCCCGGAACCGCCGAAACGCCGCGTCCGGGCGGCCGCCCGGACGCGGCGCCGCGCGCCGGTCCTCCGCCGGGGGTCACATCTTCGCGATGACCTCGTCGGCGAAGCGTTCCATCGTGGCCAGCTTCAGCGGCAGGGTCCGGTGGCCGTGCCTCTCCTTCTCCGCGGACGTCGCCAGCCACCAGGGGGCCGCCATCGTCGCGGTCACGCCCCGGTCCGCCCACCTCCGGTAGAGGTCGGCGGACGGCATCGCCGCGATGGGGGCGACGACGTCCAGGTCCGCCAGGGTCCGGCCGTGCTCGGCCAGGAAACCGGACAGGCGGCGCAGCAGCGCCTCCAGCTCGTCCTCGGGATAGACGCGGTTGCCGATCCAGCCGTCGCCGACGCGCGCCGCCCGGCGCAGGGCCGCGTCGCTGTCGCCTCCGATATAGACCGGGATCGGCCGGGCGGGCACCGGGGCGATGGACAGGGGCGGGAAGTCGTAGTGCTCCCCGTGGTGCTCCACCAGCCCGCCCCGCCACAGCGCGCGCAGGGCCGGGATCATCTCGTCCAGGCGCCTGCCGCGCGTGCGGAAGTCCTGGCCGGTCTGCCGGAACTCGTCCTCGCACCAGCCCACGCCCACCCCGAACGTCACCCGGTCGCCCGACAGCGCCGCCGCCGTGGACACCGCCTTCGCCACCGTGAACAGGTCGCGGGCCGGGGCGACGTAGACGTTGGTGGCGAAGCGGACCCGCTCGGTGGACGCCGCCATCGCACCGATCGTCACCCACGGGTCCGGCCAGTGCGTGTCCGGCTTGTACGGGGGCGCGCCCGTGTCGCTGTAGGGGTAGGACGCCTGGTAGTCGCTGTAGAAGATGTGGTCCGACACCGCGACGGTGTCGTAGCCGAGACGGTCGGCCGCACGGGCGAGCGGAACGAACTCGCCCGTGGGCACGAACGCGGCGCCGAGCCAGAATCGCACCGGATCAGTCCTGGAACTCGGGGATGACCTTGGTGGCGAACAGCTCCAGGTTGCGCTTGACCGTGTCGAGCGGCAGCACCCCCTGCTGTCCCTGCATGAACAGGCCGAACCACTCCAGGTCGGGCATCCGGTCCAGCATCCGCTGGATGCCGCGCTTGACGTCGTCCGGGCCGCCGATCAGCGCCATCTCCACCTCGGACATGCGCTTGAAGTCGCCCTTCTCCGGGGAGATCGGCTTGTGCCGGTCGTCCTCCTTGGTGCGCAGCACCTCCAGGTAGCCGAACGGCCCGAAGAACGACGCGAAGTCCTTCTGCATGCCCTGGCCGTAGGTGGCGATGGCCTCCTCCTTGGTGTCGGCCATCCCCACGATCTTCAGGATGCCGGTGTGCTCGCCGAGCTTGTAGTCCCGGCCCTGCTTGGCGCACTCCTCCTGGTAGAGCTTGGCCTTGGCCGCGTGGTCGTCGGGGTTGGGGGTGAACATCCAGGGCATGATGCCCTCCTGCGCCGCCCGGATCACCGAGCGGTCCGACACCGTGAACGGCTGCCACAGCTCCGGGTGCGGCGACTGGTAGGGCTTGGGGCACACCGAGACCGCCCGGATCACGCCGTCGTCGTCGATCTCGCCGGGAGCCCCGAACGTCTTCGTCCACTCCTGCGCGGGCCAGCCCTCGATCCCGTCGAACGGCGCGGGGATCTCGTAGTCCAGCACGTCGCTCTTGTAGCGCAGGGTGTCCTGCTCCCACGCCATCTTCATGATCTTCAGCACCTCGCCGAAGACGTCGAAGTTGCGGTCGTCGGACTTGGAGCCGTCGGACCGGGCGGCGGCGGCGTGCCAGCGCTGGCCGAGCACGTTGGCCCAGCGCGCCTGGTAGCCGCGCGCCACGCCGAGGCGCAGCCGCCCCTGGGAGAAGTGGTCCAGCAGTGCCACGTCCTCGGCGGCGCGGATCGGGTCCCAGGTCGGCAGCACCAGGCCGAGGGGGGCCAGCAGGATGCGTTCGGTGCGGGCGGCCAGGTCGGTGAGGAACATCAGCGGGTTGACCGAGAACTCGAAGCCCTCGGAGTGGAAGTGGTGTTCGGTCATCATCAGGGCGTCGAAGCCGATGCGGTCGGCGTGCACGGCGATCTCGCGCACCTCGTGCAGCAGCTTCTGGTACGACTCGACGTCGCGGCCGATGGGCCGTCGGGTCCTGGCGTTCTCCTCGGCCGCCCAGCCGGAGCCGGGGATCTGCGGATTGAGGAAGATGGCGAACTTCACGCGGAGATCTCCTTGTCGACTTCGTCGAGCCACTGGGTGACGACGAGCAGGAACTCGGCCGGCCGCTCGGCGTGCAGCCGGTGCCCGCCGCCCGGCCACGCTTCGGCGCGGGAGGCGGGGTGCTTGAACAGGCCGTTCTCCCATGCGGCGGAGGCCGCCTGGACGGCCGACCAGCACGACAGCACGGGGCAGTCGCGGCGGGCCAGGTAGGCGTCGGAGGCGGGGCGCGCGCCGAACTGGTCGTCGCCCTCGTACATGCCCGCGAACGCCTGCGCGAGCGCCCGCGGGGACGTGGCCAGGATCTTGCGGCGGTGCCACTCGCGCAGCCAGCCGGGGGAGGCCGGGGTGTAGCACCAGCGGTCGTTGGCGAGCGCGACCGGGTAGGGGTCGCCGCTCCGCAGCCCCTCGACCATCCGCGGGAACAGGGCGGCGACCTCCGGCGGCTGCCCGTAGCCGGGATCCACGCAGACCAGGGCCGCCACGCGGCCGGGGTGCTCGACGGCCAGCGCGCTGACCACCAGCGCGCCCATCGAGTGGCCGAACGCGACCACCCGCTCCACGCCCAGGTGGTCCAGCAGCGCCACCAGGTCGTCGGCCATGTCGCGGGGCCGGTAGCCGCGCTCGGGGGCCGACGAGTGGCCGTGCCCGCGCAGGTCGGGGGCGATGACGCGGTGGCCGCGCGCGACCAGGTCCGGGATGTGGAACGCCCAGTCGTGCGAGTCGGCCCCGAACCCGTGGACCAGCAGCAGCGGCGTGCGCGTGGCGCCCTCCCGCGGCGCGTCGTCGGTGTGGAACAGGCGCACCTCACCCAGGTCGGCGAACGCCATGGGGTGGCCTCCCTCCGGCCGCCGGACTTGCTGAACAAGCGCACGCTACATCAATGCGCGCTTACCGAGCAATCGCTTGGTAGTCTCGCGGGGCGGGAGTTCGCGGAGGAAGGGGCGGCCGGATGCGGCTCGGGATCACGATGTTCACCACCGACCGGACGATGCCGGTGCACGACCTGGCCAGAGAGGCCGAGGACCGGGGGTTCGCCTCGCTCTACATCCCCGAGCACACCCACATCCCGGTCTCCCGGCGGACGCCCCCGCCGACGGGTGTCGAGGTGCTGCCGGAGGAGTACGGGCGCACGCCCGACCCGTTCGTCGCGCTCGCGGCCGCCGCCGCGCTCACCGGCACGATCCGCCTGGGGACCGGCGTGTGCCTGCCCGCCCAGCGCGACCCGATCGTCACCGCCAAGGCCGTCGCCACCCTCGACCGGGTCTCCGGCGGGCGGTTCACGCTGGGGGTCGGCTACGGCTGGAACGCCGAGGAGGCCGCCGACCACGGCGTCCCCTGGAAGCGGCGGCGCGCGATGACCCGCGAGCACGTGCTGGCCATGCGCGAGCTGTGGGAGCGCGAGGAGGCGTCGTTCGAGGGGGAGTTCGTGGCGTTCGAGGCGTGCTGGTCGTGGCCCAAGCCGGCCGGGCGCGTGCCGGTCCTGCTCGGCGGCGCGGCCGGGCCGACGCTGTTCTCCCACATCGCCGAGTACGGGGACGGGTGGATGCCGATCGGCGGCGCGGGCCTCCGCGAGGCGCTGCCCGCGCTGCGCGAGGCGTGCGCGGCGGCGGGCCGGGAGGGGGTGGAGGTGGTCCCGTTCGGGACGCTGCCGACCCCCGGCAAGCTGGACCACTACGCCGGGCTCGGCGTCACGGAGGTGGTGCTGCGCGTGCCCGCCGGGGACCGGGAGGCGGTGCTGCCCGTCCTCGACGACTACGCGGGCGCCTACCTGTGACCGCTAGCGGACCATCCGGAAGCAGAAGAACGTGGGGAAGCGGTAGAACTGCCCCTTCCCCGACCTCAGCGCGCCGAGCACGATGAACACCCACTGCCCGATGACCGCGTTCAGGTAGGCGGGCGCGATGAGGACGAACCACGCCGGGTGCTCGGTGATCGCGAACGGCACCAGCGCCACCGCGAGCGACGCCAGCAACTGGATCAGCATGGTGAGCTGGTAGTTCACCATCTGGGCCGCGTGGAAGCGGATGAACGACGACTCGTGCCGTTTGACGAAGTAGATGACCAGCGCGGGGATGAAGCCCGCGAGGATCGCGCCGAGGTAGGCGAACATCGCCCAGGTGAGGTCGTTGGGGTTGACCGGTCCCTGGGGGCCGTACGGCCCGTTCGGCACACCGGGCGGACCGTAGCCCCACCTCGGGTCGTAGGCCCCGCCGGGCGGCGGCCCGTATCCGGGAGGGGGCCCGTTCCCGGGCGGCGGTTCGTGTCCGGGAGGCGGCGGCGTGCCGGGCGCCTGCCCGTAGGGCGAGTGGTGGGGCGGCGGCTGGTCGGCGGGACCGGGCGGCGGGGGAGGTGTGTCGGTCACAGGGGTTCCTATCGCTCCGGTGGGAGAACACGCAGGAATCTACTGGAAGGGGCGGACACCGCGCGCGACCCGCCGTGGCGGCGACTGGTGTTCGACGTTGCGATACCGCAAGATTCCGGATGTCCCTACCATGATCGGGATATTGCAGGTCCGGTCCTCGTCAGTCGGGAGAAGCCCATGGCACTGGTCGACGCGCTGCGCGCCGGGGATCCCGAGCGGCTGGGCGCCTACCGGCTGACCGGACGGCTCGGCGAGGGCGGGCAGGGCACCGTGTATCTGGGCGAGTCCCCCGAGGGCGCGCCGGTGGCGGTGAAGCTGCTGCGCGCCGGGCTCGGGCACGACCCCGTGGTGCGCGGCCGGTTCCTGCGGGAACTGGAGACCGCCAAGCGGGTCGCGCGGTTCTGCACGGCGGCGGTGCTGGACGCCGAGGTGGAGGGCGACCGCCCGTTCATCGTCAGCGAGTACGTGCCGGGCCCGTCGCTGAGCCGGGTGGTGCGGGAGCGGGGACCGCTGCGCGACGGCGCGCTGGAACGCCTGGCCGTGGGCACCGCGACCGCGCTGACCACCATCCACCAGGCCGGGATCGTGCACCGCGACTTCAAGCCGCACAACGTCCTGATGGGACCCGACGGGCCGCGCGTCATCGACTTCGGCATCGCCCGCGCCCTGGACAGCGCCACGCTCACCTCCTCCGGGACGGTCGGCACCCCCGCCTACATGGCCCCCGAGCAGGTGCGGGGCGAGGCGGCGGGCCCGGCGTCCGACGTGTTCGCCTGGGCCTCGACGCTGGTGTTCGCCTCCTGCGGGCGTCCGCCGTTCGGGTCCGACGCCCTGCACGTCGTGATGTTCCGGATCACCGACGGGGAACCCGACCTGGGCACGCTCACCGGGACGCTGCGCGCCCTGGCGGCGCGCTGCCTGGACAAGGACCCGGCGCGGCGGCCCACGGCCGCCGAGGTGCTGCGGACCCTGATGGGCGACACCGAGGCCACGCGCCCGGCGGCTCCCCCCGAGCCCGTCGCCGCGCCGGTCCGGCGGCGGCGTTCGCGGCGGCCCCTCGCGGTGGCGGCGGTCGTGCTGGTCGCGGCGGGCGCCGCCACCGCCGCCACGGTGGCCCTCACCCGGCGGGACGGCACGAGGCCCGACCGGCCCGCCGCGAACGGCGGCCCGCTCACCGTCCCGACCGCGTTCACGGGCGAGTGGAGCGGGACCGGAAAGCAGAGCGACGGCAAGTTCGTCCGGGTGATCCTGCGCCTGACCGCCGGGGACGGGCCCGGGAAGGTCACCTATCCCGACCAGAACTGCTCGGGCGAGGTCCGGCTGATCGGGACGGGCCAGGCGCTGACGTTGCGCGAGCACATCACCCAGGGCGCCGAACGGTGTATCGACCAGGGCACGATCACCCTGACCCCGGACCGGGAACGGCTGCGCTTCCAGTACAACGGCAGCGAGAAGGGCCAGACCTGGGCGGTGGTCGGCTCACTCAGTCGAACACGATGACCGAGCGGGCCACCGCGCCCGAGCGCACGTGCCGGACCGCCTCGTTGACCTCGTCGAGGGGGACGCGTTCGGAGACCAGGCCCTCCAGGTTGAGGCGGCCGTTGCGGTACAGCTCCACCAGCGTCGGCAGGTCGCGGGCGGGGTGGGCGTCGCCGCCCTGGGTGCCCATCAGGCGGCGCGACCCGAACAGCAGCCCCGGCGGGATCTCCAGGTTCCGCCCGGCGGCGGGGCTGCCCACCATGACGGTCGTGCCGCCCGGCTGGGTCGCCGCGAACGCCTTCGTCAGCACCTCCGGGACGCCGGTCACGTCGAACGCGTAGTCCACGCCGCCCCGCACGATCCCGCCCACCTGCTTCGGCAGGTCGTCGGCCAGCAGCGTGTGGGTGGCGCCGAACTCCTCGGCCAGCTTCAGCTTCGACTCCACCACGTCGGCGGCGACGATCGTGGTGGCACCGGCCAGCACCGCGCCCTGGACGACGTTGAGGCCGACGCCGCCACAGCCCACCACCAGCACGCTGGAGCCGGGCTCGACGCGCGCGGTGTTGAGGACCGCGCCGACGCCGGTCACCACGCCGCAGGCGGTCAGCGCGAGCAGGTCCAGCGGCGCGTTCGGCGCGACCCGGACGCACATGGACTCGGCGACCACCGCCTTCTCAGCGAACGCGCCGATCCCGATGTAGGGCCGCACCACCTCGTCCCCGGCCGACAGCCGGGTGGTGCCGTCGGCCATCAACCCCATGATCGCCGCCATCCGGGCCCGGTCGCCGCACAGGTGGGAACGGCCGCGCGCGCAGTTGCGGCAGCGTCCGCAGGGGCCGTTCATGGCGATGATGACGTGGTCGCCGGGCCGGACGGAGACCACGCCGGGCCCGGTCCGCTCCACCACCCCCGCGCTCTCGTGGCCGAGCACGCACGGCAGGTGCGTCACCACCGGGCTCCTGCCGTCGATGGCCTTCAGGTCCGAGCCGCACACGCCGGAGGCGGCCACCTTCACCAGCACCTCGCCGGGCCCGGGGTCCTGGACCGCCACCTCGGCGACCCGGAGGGGCGCCCCGTACTCCCGCAGCAGCGCCGCCCGCATCGTCGTGCCCGTCACGTCGCACCCTCCCGTCGCCCGCCCGGAACACGGCCACGCTAGCACCAAGCAATTGCTTGGTATAGGGGGTCACCGGGGGGTTCGGGCCGTTGACACCGTCTCGGCGGCGAACTTACGCTCACGCCCAAGCGAGCGCTAGGTCACCTCGGGGCCTGCCCCCTCACCCTGCCGGAGGCGCGACATGCATCCATCCCCCATCCGTTCCCGGCTGTCGGGGGCGGCGTCCCTCGGCCTCGCCGCGAGCCTGGCCGCCGGGCTCGTGTCCGCCTGCGCCACCGGCAACGAGGCCGGTGGAGGCGGCGGCGGGACCGCCGGGGTGACCGGAACGACGGTCAAGGTCGGCGGGGTGCTCACCGTCACCAGCGCCACCGGCTACTCCACCGGCGGCGCGCGCCTCGGCGCCAAGGCCCGCTTCGACCGCGCCAACGCCGAGGGCGGCGTGCACGGCCGCAAGATCGAGTTCATCGGCGTCGAGGACGACGGCATGACCCCCGACAAGGGCGCGGCGGCCGCCAAGAAACTGGTGCAGAAGGAGAAGGTCTTCGCGGTGCTGCCGGTCAGCGCCCCGCAGTTCGGCGGCGCGGAGTTCCTGGAACAGCAGAAGGTGCCGTGGCTGGGCTGGGCGACCGGGCCGTTCTGGTGCGGCAAGCAGAGCGCGTTCGGGTTCAACGGCTGCCTGGCCCCCAAGCCCGGCCAGGGCACCCAGACCTGGTGGGGCCACCAGATCGCCGCCCAGCTCGGCGGGGTCAAGGGCAGGACGGTCTGGGTCCAGGCCACCGACTCCACCGCCAGCAAGTACGCGTTGCAGACGATCGGGAAGTCGTTCACCGCCGCCGGGTTCGCCCTGGCGGGCACCTCGGCCGCGCTGCCCGCCCAGGCCCCGCCGCAGGACTGGTCGCCCTATGTCAACAAGATCATGAAGAGCGCGGGCGGGAGGGCCCCCGACGTCGTGGTCTCGGTCATGGCGGGCGGCAAGTTCAACTCCGGCCTGTACGCGGCGCTGAAGAAGGCCGGGTACAAAGGCCTCATCACCGACGCGACCTCCTACGACCCCAAGGTGCTGGCCGACCCGCAGACCCGCGAGGCCCTCGACGGCGTGTACGCCGCCCCGCAGTTCGAGCCCTACGAGTCCGACGCCCCCGACGTCACGCGGATGAAGGACGACCTGCGCAAGGCGGGCGTCACCCAGTTCGACCAGCACGCCGCCACCGGCTACTGGTCGGCCGACGTGTTCCTCAAGATGCTGGAGAAGACCGGCAAGGACCTCACCCGTGAGAGGTTCTTCGCCGCCACGCAGGACTTCAGCTACGAGAACAAGGGCTTCGGACGCATCCGGTTCCCCTCCGGCAAGACCGAGTCCAACGGCTGCGGCGCGCTCGTGAGGCTCCAGGGCGACAGGTTCACCGTTGCCCAGAACCTCAAGTGCTTCGCCAACACCCCGCTGTAACCGCAGCCCATGACCGAACTGATCGGCTACGTTCTCAGCGGGCTCGTCACCGGCGCGGTGTTCGCGCTGCTGGCGTCCGGGCTGACGCTGTCGTACGCGGCGACCGGGGTGTTCAACTTCGCCCACGGCGCCGTCGGGTTCCTCACCGCGCTGGTGTTCTTCGAGCTGACCGCCGGGCTCGGCTGGCCGGTGTGGGCCGCCGGGCCGTTCACGATCGTCGTGTTCGCGCCGCTGCTGGGCTACCTGCTGCACCGGCTGATGTTCCGGGGCCTGGCGTCGGCGGGCGAGACCGCGCAGATCGTCGCGACCATCGGCCTGACGATCGCGCTGCCCGCCCTCGGGCTGTGGACCGTGGACGTGCTGGTGGAGACGGCCGGCGCGGACCTGCCGAAGGTCACCGAGGGCGCGGCGGCGCGCGGCCTCGGCCCCCGGCCGGTGGAGCACTGGAGCCCGCTGGGCGGGGTGAGGCTCGACTCCGACCAGGTCACCACGTTCGCGCTGGCGCTGCTGGCGGCCGTCGCGCTGTGGGCGGTCATGCGGCACACCCCGCTCGGCCTGCGGATGCGCGCCACCGTCGACCGGCGGCGGCTGGCGACCATGCGCGGCGTGGACGCCGACGCCGCCTCCGCCCAGGCGTGGATGCTGTCGTCCACGCTGGCCGGGCTGGCGGGCGTGCTGGCGGTGCCGACGCTGGGACTGGACTCCAACGCGTTCACGGTGCTGCTGTTCGCCTCGGCGACGGCGGCGGTGTTCGGGCGGCTCCAGTCGATCCCGGTCACGTTCGCCGCCGGGCTCGCGCTCGGCGTCGTGCAGAACCTGGTCGCCGGGTACGCCGACTTCGCCGAGAAGGTCACCGGGTTCCGCACGGCCGTCCCGGCGATCCTGCTGTTCGCCGGGCTGCTGGTGCTGGGCCGGTCGCGGGCGCGCGTCGCCGGGTCGATCGCCGAGGACGCGCCGCCGCCCGACTACCTGGCCGACCTGCCGCGCTGGCGGCGCGCCCTGCCGTGGACGCTGTCGGTGGCGGCGCTGCTGGCGTGGACGCTGACGGTCGGCGACGACTACTGGGTGGGGCTGGTCGCGCAGGGCCTGGTGCTCGCGCTGATCTTCTGCTCGTTCGTGGTGGTCACCGGCATCGGCGGCATGGTGAACCTGGCGCAGGCGTCGTTCGCGGCGCTGGCGGCGCTGACGGCGGGGCTGGCGTTCGGCAAGGGCCTGCCGTTCCCGGTCGCGGTGCTGCTCGGCGTGCTCGCGGCGGTCGCGGCGGGCGTGCTGGTCGCGCTGCCCGCGCTGCGGCTGGGCGGGCGCGTGCTGGCGCTGGCGACGCTCGCGCTGGCGCTGCTAGCCGACCAGGTGCTCTTCCAGATCGACGCGTTCTCCAACGGCACCGTCGGCTGGAAGCTGCCCGCCGTGTCGTTCGGGGTCGGCGACACCAACGACCCGCGCGTGCGGGTGGTGCTGCTGCTGGCCGTCCTCGGCCTGGTCGGGCTGCTGATCCGCAACCTGGAACGGTCGGCCTCCGGCCGCGCCGTGCTCGCCGTCCGCTCCGCGCCCACCGCCGCCGCCGCGGTCGGCGTCTCGGCCGTCCGCGCCAAGATCACCCTGTTCGCGCTGGCGTCCGGGATCGCCGGGCTCGGCGGGGTGCTGCACGCCACGTTCAACGGCCAGATCACCGCCACCGACCTGCCCGCCCTCACCGGCTTCGTGTGGCTGGCCGTGGTGGTGCTGCAAGGGGTGCGGCGCGTCGGCGGCGCGGTCCTCGGCGGCCTGATCATGGCGCTGTTCCCCGAGGTGCTCGACAACGTCACCGACTCCCAGTACGTCGGGATGATCCTGTTCGGGCTCGGCGGGATGATCCTGGCCAAGCACCCCGACGGCGTGCTCGCCCAGTTCGCCGAGCAGCGCTACCGCCGCCGCAGGCGCCACGACCGCGGGGCCGAGGCGCGGGCCGTCGCCGAGGCGGCCGCGGCGCCCGAGACCGCCCCGCACGACGGGGACGCGGTGCTGCGGCTGGAGGGGATCGTCGCGGGCTACGGCGACGCGACCGTACTGCGCGGCGTGGACCTGGCCGTCCCGGCGGGCAGCGTCGTCGCGCTGCTCGGCGCCAACGGCGCGGGCAAGTCCACCGCCTGCGCCGTCGCCGCCGGAACGCTCGTCCCCACCGCCGGGCGCGTCCTGCTCGACGGCCGGGACGTCACCTCCCGGCCCGCGCACCGCCGCGCCCGCGACGGCGTCTACCTGGCCCCCGAGGGGCGCGGCGTGTTCCCCGCGCTGACGGTGGAGGAGAACCTGACGCTCTGGCTGCCGTCGGCCGCCGACCGCGCGGAGGTCTACGCGCGCCTGCCGCGCCTGGCCGAACGCCGCGACGTCGCCGCCGGGGCGCTGTCGGGCGGCGAGCAGCAGATCCTCGCGCTCGCCCCCGCCCTGGTCCGCCCGCCGCGCGTGCTGATCGCCGACGAGCCGTCGCTGGGCCTCGCGCCGCTGGTGGTGGAGCAGGTCTTCGCGCTGTTCGGGGAGCTGCGGGACCGGGGCGTGGCACTGCTGATCGTGGAGGAGAAGGCCAGCGAGGCGCTGGCCCTGGCCGACACCGTGGCGTTCATGAGCCTGGGCCGGGTGTCCTGGGCCGGACCGCGCGAACAGGTGGACCAGGACCGGCTGACCTCGGCGTACCTGGGGATCGGGGGAGCACGATGATCGAGGTCAGGAACGTCGGCGTCCGGTTCGGCGGCGTGCGCGCGCTGTCGGACGTCGGCCTCACCGTTCCCCGGGGCCAGACCTGCGGGGTGATCGGCCCCAACGGCGCGGGCAAGACCACGTTGTTCGACGTGGTCACCGGCCTGCGCCGCCCCACCACCGGGACCGTCCTGCTCGACGGGCGGGACGTGACCGGCCTCAGCGCCGTGCGGCGGTCGCGGATGGGACTGCGCCGCACCTTCCAGCGCCCGCAGGTGTTCGGGCGCCTGACTGTGCTCGACAACGTCCTCACCGCCCTGGAGTGGCGCGGCGGCGGGGGAGGGCTGGCCGCCGACCTGGTGGGCTGGCGCGCCCGCCGCCGCGTCGAGCGCGACCGCCGCGACCGCGCCCGCGCCGTCCTGGACCGCTGCGGCATCGCCGACCTGGCCGGCTCCTACGCCGCCGACCTGCCGATCGGCCGCCGCCGCATGGTGGAGCTGGCCCGCGCCCTGGCCGACGACCCGGCGGTGCTGCTGCTGGACGAGCCCACCTCCGGCCTGGACGAGGAGCAGGCCGCGCTGTTCGCCTCGGTCGTGGCGTCCCTGGACGCGACGGTCCTGCTGGTCGAGCACGACGTCGGGTTCGTGATGGCGGCGTGCGAACGCGTCGTCGTCCTCGACCTCGGCAAGGTCATCGCCGACGGGCCGCCCGACCGCGTCCGCGAGGATCCGGTCGTCCGCGCCGCCTATCTCGGCTGACCCCGGCCGCCCCGGACGGAGCCGGATACGGACATCGCGGCGAAGGGCTCGTTACGGCGCGCGACGCGTTCCATACTGGGAGCGGTTCCCCGGCGGGCGGGAGGAGGCGCGATGGACGGGTCGTGGCGTCCGCACGGCGGCCTCCCGCCGGAGCCCAGCACCTTCGTCGGCCGCGAGCGGGAGCTGCGGCGGGTCCGCGACGCCCTCGCCGCCGCGCGGCTGGTCACCCTCACCGGGCCCGGCGGCGTCGGCAAGACCCGCGTCGCGCTGCGCGCCGCCCGCGACGCCGCCGTGGCGTTCCCCGACGGCGTCCGCCTGGTGGAGCTGTCGGGACTGCGCGACCCCGGGCTGCTGGCCGACACCGTCGCCACCTTCCTGGGCGTGCGCGACGGCATGGCCCCCATCCCGGTCGACCTGCTCGCCGGCGGCCTGCGCGACCGGCGGCTGCTGCTGGTGCTGGACACCTGCGAGCACCTGGTGGGGGCCGCGGCGGACCTGGTGCGCGCCCTGCTCGCCGGCTGCCCGGAGGTGCGCGTGCTGGCCACCAGCCGCCAGCCGCTGGACGTGCTCGGCGAACGCGTCCTTCCGGTGCCGCCGCTGGCCGTATCCGTCTCCGGGTCCGCCTGCGGGCCCGCCTCCGGCGACGACGCCCCGGCGGGGAGCGGCGACGCGGTCGCGCTGTTCGCCGCCCGCGCCGCCGAGGCCGTGCCCGGCTTCGCCGTCACCCGCGCCAACCGCGCCGACGTGGAGCTGCTGTGCCGCCGCCTGGACGGCATCCCGCTCGCCATCGAACTGGCGGCGGTGCGGCTGCGGACCCTCAGCCTGGAGCAGCTGATGCGGCGGCTGGGCCTGCTGTTCTGGACGCTGGGCGACGGACCCTCCGAGGAGGCCCGCCACCAGACGCTGCGCACCACCGTCGGCTGGAGCCACGAGCTGTGCGCCCCGCACGAGCGGCTGCTGTGGGCGCGGCTGTCGGTGTTCGCCGGCGGGTTCGACCTGACGATGGCCGAGGACGTGTGCGCCGACGACCGCCTGGACCGCGTCAGCGTCGTCGCCCGGCTGGTCGGCCTGGTGGACAAGTCGATCGTGCAGCGGGCCGGTCCCGACCGGTACGTCATGCTCGACACGGTCCGCGAGTACGGCGCGGCGTGGCTGGAGCTGGTCGAGGACGTGCGGCCGCTGCGCCGCCGCCACCGCGACTGCGTGCTGCGCCTGGCCGAGGCCGCCGCCGGCCGCTGGCTGACCGGCGACTACCTGGACTGGGTGCGGCGGCTGGAGGCCGAGCGCGACAACGTGCGCGCCGCCCTGGACCACAGCCTGTCGGTGCCCGGCGAGCGCGCCACCGGCGTGCGCCTGCTCAACGCCCTGTGGCACGTGTGGATCGGCCGGTCCCGCTTCGCCGAGGGCCGCCACTGGATGGACCGCGCGCTGGCGGTCACCGGCGAGGCGACGCCCGGCCGCGTCGGGCTGCTGTGGCGCAACGCGGTCTTCCGGGTCTCCCAGGGCGACCCGGAGGCCGCGCACGCGCTGCTGGCCGAGGGCCTCAAGCTCGCCGAACGCGCCGACGACCGCCCCGGGTACGCGCGCGTCCAGCGCACGCTGGGGATGGCGGCCACGTTCCTGGGCGACCGGGCCGGGGCCGAACGCGCCTTCGCCGAGGCGCTGCCGGTCTTCGAGGCGGCCGGGCTCACCCGGGACCTGGTCGTCCATCGGCTGCTGCGCGCGTTCCTGCACATCCGCGACGGCGAGCCCGGCCCCGGGATCGCCGAGTGCGCGGCCGGCCTGGCCCTGCTGGCCGACCAGCCCGGCGAGCCGTGGGCGCGCGGCTGGTTCTCCTACATGAACGCCCTGGCGCACTGGTTCGCGGGCGACGTCGAGTCCTGCGCCGCGCACCTGATGCCCGCGCTGGAGATGTTCCACCGGATGCGGGACCCGGTCGGCGTCACCAACTGCTTCGAGGTGCTGGGGTGGGTGCTGGCGCGGCGGCGGCGCTACGCCGAGGGCGCGATCCTGCTCGGGGCGGCGTCCCGATACCCGGCGCGGACCGGCGTCCCGCACCTGGGCGACCGGGCGCTGGCCGCCCAGCACCGGCGGCTGGAGGAGCAGGCCCGCGCGGCGCTGGGGGCCGAGGCGTTCGAGCGCAACCACCGGCGCGGCCGGACGCTGACGCCGGAGGAGACCGTGCGTTTCGCCCACCGCGGCGGGTTCGGCGCGGGTGACCGGTACCGGGCGTAACGCACCGACCGCGTCCGCGGCGTCACGCCCGGTGGACATAATCCCGGCGTGACCGATGACCTGCTGGAAGCCGAAGTGCGCGTCGCGCTGGCGCTGGCCGAGGACGACCACGACACCCTGGTGGCCGAGCTGGCGGGGGAGCACCCGGCCGCCGCGCGGGCCGTGGCGGCGGGGCTGGCGGCCTACCGGCGGGAACAGCGCGGCTGGGGCGACCGCATGACCGACACCGAACGGTTCCTGGCCGCCTGCCGCGACCTCGACGCCGCCGGGATCGCCGCGCGCGCCGACTACACCTGCTGCCGGGAGTGCGGCCTGCGGGGCGTCGCGGTGGAGGCGCAGGACGTGCGCGGCTACGTCTTCTGCCACCGGCGGGGCGTGCGGGCCGCCGCGCGCGGCGAGGGGCTGGCGCTGGTGTACGGCACGCTCGCCGGGGACCCGGCCGCGATCGCCGGGGAGGT
>NZ_BCQR01000016.1 GCF_001552175.1 Actinomadura kijaniata NBRC 14229 | reverse complement strand
AAAGAAACGCGACGGGGACCAGAGGGTACGGCGGAGGGGTTGCGCGAGGCTGCCAACAGATGTCCTTCCGAGGGCTCGCGGCGGACTGACGGCACGCACGCCGGACGACATCGCAGCCGATGTGAAGGAGGGATGTCGAGGGCAAGCGCGAAAGGGCAGCATAAAGCAATGTGCAGACAAATGTCCACACCTATATTGATTGTCAACCTCGATCCCGTAGTCAGGATCGCATGCCCACATGTAAATCGTCAAGCCGCACCCACAAAAGTCACGTGAAGGAAGACCTGAACCTCTGCTCGGCGGGGAGCGCACCCATCCCGGAGAGCGAGTTCATCCAGCCAGAGCACTCCGGCGTGGGCACGCCGGAGTGCGGCTCGGAGGCCGCCCGGTGAGCTGTCGAAGGGGAATGAGGCGGTCAGGGCCGAGGTGGCGGTGTGGAGCGTGCGATACGGAATCCCACGTCGTCGATCCGGAAGGTCGGATGACTGCGTCGCCGCACCGATGCCCTGCAGCTCCAGTGCTCGTCGGCCCATCCACCACCGCGCAGCACCCGGTAGGTGCCGTACACCTCGGCGTCGTAGACGTCCCAGCACCAGTCCCACGTGTTGCCCAGCATGTCGTACAGGCCCCAGGCGTTGGGTCGCTTGCCGCCGACAGGGTGAATCCGTCCACCCGAGTTGCCCTGGTACCAGGCGATCTCATCGAGCTGGCCGTATCGCGGGCCGGTGGTGCCCGCACGACAGGCATGCTCCCATTCGGCCTCGGTCGGCAGCCGGTATCCGTCTGCGGAGGTGTCCCATTCGGGTATCTGGGCGTCAGCGTGAAGGCGGTATGCGGGCGTCACTCCCTCGCGCCGGGACAGCGCGTTGCAGAACTGGACCGCGTCCCACCATGAGACGCCCTCAACGGGCAGCCGGTCGCCCTGGGCGCTGCTCGGCCGCTGACCGGTCACCTGCGCGTACCATGACTGCGTGACCGGGAACGCCGACATCTGGAACGGCGCGACCTCCACCGACCAGCTGGTCTGCGTCCGCCGGTCCGAGAGGGTCACTCGTCCCGGCGGAACGGCGACCATTCCGCCTCCTGCCCCCGCGTCCACAACAGATCATCCTACCGGCGCTTCCACCGCTCTAACGATCTTCCGGAAGGGGCGGATGCAGCATGGCGTCGGTCTCGTGCCCGCCGAGGCGTTCGTCTCCAACGTCTCGGCCGGCACTGACGACGGCTCACGACACCGCTCGGCTCACCGGTCGAGGCCGCAGGCGCTTCAGGACGCGTTGTACTCGCCGGCGACGTCCACGACCCAGGTGATGCCGAACCGGTCCTTCAGCATCCCGTAGAGGGGCGCCCACCGCGCGGGCGCCAGCGGTTGCAGAACGGTCGCGTCCTCGGAGAGCTTGTGCCAGTACTCGGTGATCTCCTCGGCCGTTTCGCCGCGGAGCGAGAGGAAGAACGCGTTCTCGCCCTGGTTCCACGGCGTGTGCGAGGGCACGTCGTAGGCCATCACGCGAAAACCGTTTCCGGCGGCCACCTGGCCCCACATCACCTGGTCCGCTTCGGAGGGGTCCTCGACGTTTCCGGCTTCCTTGTACGTGACCGTGACCAGGTCCCCGCCGAACACGGACTGGTAGAACGTGAGCGCTTCGCGGGCGTCGCCTCGGAAGTTCAGGTGGGTCACGGCGTTGACGGACATGAGCGCTCCTTCTCTTGCGGTTCCTCTCGCCCGCGCGGTCCTCGCACGAGGCGTTCCGGCCGCGGGGCCGATGGCGATCGGCTCGCCCGGCCCTGCTTGGTGATCACAGTCGCAGGGGAAGCGGCCAGGTCGTGGCCGCTTCTCGGGGCAATATGGCGGTCATGCCGAAGACTTCCGCGCGGTTGCTGCTGTTGTTGTCGCTGCTTCAGGCGCGCCGGGACTGGCCGGGGGCTCTGCTGGCCGAACGGCTGGACGTCAGCCCGCGCACCGTGCGCCGCGATGTGGACCGCCTGCGCGAGCTCGGCTATCCCGTCGTGGCCTTCAAGGGACCTGACGGCGGGTATCGGCTCGACGCCGGCGCGGAACTGCCCCCGTTGCTGTTCGACGACGAGCAGGCCGTCGCCCTGGCCGTGGCGCTCCAGATCGCCGCCACCTCTGGTGCCGGCGTCGAGGAGGGCGCGGCGCGGGCGCTGAACACCGTCCGGCAGGTCATGCCCGCACGCCTGCGCCGTCGTATCGACGCGCTCCGGGTCACCGCCATCGAGCGGCCCGCGCCCCGGCCGGGCCCACACGTCGACAGACGCGTGCTCGTGGCGCTCGGTGCCGCCGTTCACGCCCGTGAAGTGCTGCGGTTCGATTACCGCGCATCCCCACCCGGGGCGGACGACGGTGACGTGCCGGTCCCGCCGCGCCGGGTGCAGCCGCACCACCTCGTCACCTGGGGCGGACGCTGGTATCTCGTCGCCTGGGACCTCGACCGCGAGGACTGGCGCACCTTCCGAGCCGATCGGATCATCCCGCGCTCCCCCACGGGCCCCCGCTTCGCCCCGCGCGCGTTGCCCGGAGGCGAGGTGGCGGCCTTCGTGACCGGCAGGTTCCGGGGCTCCGACGGCTCCGGCGACTGGCCCTGCCGCGGCGAGGTCGTCCTCGGACTCCCCGCCGCCGTCGTGTCCCCTCACATCCGCGACGGAGTCGTCGAGGAACTGGGGCCGGACCGCTGCCGGCTCGTCCTGGGCTCGTGGTCGTGGACCGGTCTGGCCGCCGCCATCGGAAGGTTCGACGCCGACATCGAGGTCGTGGGCCCGGCCGAGCTCAAGGACGCCTTCGCGTCCCTGGCCCGCCGCTACGCCAACGCCGCCAACGCCGCCACCGGCGCGCCCGGTCCAGCCGACGGGTAGCGCGAAGATCTGAGGCGGTGCGGCCGGAGCCGACGGAGCAGGAGTCTGCTCGCGCCGCACCCACCCCATTTCCCCGGGCGGCGAGAGCGTAGGGCGCTTCCCGACGTGCGCGCCGCCCGTCAGCGCGCGGGTGGCGACGAGGACGCCGGACGCGGCGGCCGGGCGGCGGGTTCTTCAGCCTGGTTCCGGCCGTCGCGTTCGGCGTCTCGGGATGTCATGGTCCCGCGCGGATGAGGGCGGCTTCCGAAAGCTCCGCGGTCCCCGGCGCCGCGTGAGGGACGCGCGTCGGGCTCGCGCCGCCGTCGGCCCCTTGTAAGGCCGCAGGTCAGCGAGAGAGCTTCCTACCCGCGTGGAGATGACCCCGAGGTCCTTCGTTCCTTCGCCGTGAAGACGAGCGCTCCCCGCACGCGGGGCTCCCGGACGGCCGGAGCCGCTGAGCGGTGGAGTCCCGCCGGTGAGGTTTCCGAAGGCAGTGGCTCAGAGGAACAGATCGAGGGCACGCTCGACCAGGCGGAGGATGTCCTCGTCCTCCTCGTCGGTGTCCTCCTCGTCGCCCAGTTCGGCGTCGCTGGCCTGGTCGCGAGTGGTGTCGTCCGGTTTGTGGCCGGTCTCGTCCGGGCCGTGGGAGGCCTTGCTCAGGTCGTGGTGGGGCGTGTCCAGGCCGCGGTCGGGGCCGCCCAGGCCGCGGTTGATCCCGTCCAGGGTCTGGTGCAGGGGCCTGTGCACCCCCTCCACCAGGGTGGACATGCACTTCACCTGGTTCTCGTCGACGGCGGGCAGGTCCACCTTCATCGTCCGGTGGAGGTCCTCGGGGAACGCGGAACAGAGCTCCAGCGAGGTGGATGGGTCGACGGAATCGGCGGCCGCCGGCGCGCTCAGCGCGCCGAGCGCCATGGCCGTCGCGGCCACCGTGATTCCTGCTGTCCTGGCGACCTGGCCCGTCAAGGCCGGTTTGATCACACTCATGGGTACCTCCGGTGATCGACGTTCGTGCCGCCACCATAGATGATCATGCGCGATCGGTTGATCACTCTCCGTGCCGACGGCGTGTTGTCGTCCGGTGAGCCGTTCGCGCCCCCGCGGCAACCTCACGACCAGGCCCTTTCGGGACGGGTTCCGCCTCTGGCGCGGACCCCGGACCCGGTCCGGCACCGCGGCGGACAGCATGCGGTCACCGCCATGTCGCGGGGCTTCCCGGATCTTGAGGCCGGGTTCACCGGCCCGCGGTGGGCCGACGTCACCGTGCTCGGCGGCGAAACCCGGGGACCCGCGCGAGGGCCTGAGTGGGGTCGCGGTCCTCACCGTCCCCCCAGGCCGTCCTGCTGAGCCTGCGATTGAGCGTGCGATGGGTCGGGGCGACGGCGCGTTCCGCGCGGTGGCCGATCACTGCCGGGTCAGCGAGTCCAGGAGCTCCCGGCCGTGCGGCCATGCGCCCAGGCCGCTGGCGGAGTTGAGGTGCCCGCACGCGCCGGCCAGGTGCCATCGCGCCGTCCACCGGGCCGCGAGGTCGCGGGCCGTCTCGGGTGTGCAGTACGGATCGTCGGCGCTGCCCACCACCAGGGCCGGGCACGGCAACGGTCGTGCCGACACCTCGGCGAACGTCGCGGCCGCCTCGCGCGGGAACGCCGGTCCTCGCGGATCGGGCGGCGCGACCAGGAACGCGCCCGCCGGGCTCGACGGGTTGGCGTTCAACCAGGTGGACGCCGCCCAGCAGCCCAGGCTGTGGGCCACCAGCACGACCTGGCCGTCCCGCCGGGAGGCATCGTCGTAGGCCCTCTGGACGGCGCCGACCCAGTCGTCCAGATCGGGGGCGGACCACGAGGCGGGAGCGATCCTGACCGCCGCGGCACCCCACCGCCGCTCCCACAGGGTCTGCCAGTGCTGTTCGCCGGAGCCGTCGATGCCGGGGATGATGACGTACGCGACCATGGACTGCCACCGTTTCATTCGCCGCCCCCTGCGGTTCCGGGGACGCCTGGAGCAGATTGTGCGGGAAGCGGCGGAACGGTGACAGCGGCGCAAGTGATCTCAAAGAAGACGGCGGGCACAACGATGGAATCACTCGACCGGATCGACCGGGACATCCTCGCCCTGCTCCAGGCCGAGGGACGGTTGACCGGTGCCGAGGTGGGCCGCCGTGTCGGGCTCTCGCAGCCCGCGGCCAGCGCGCGCATCCAACGGCTGGAGAAGAGCGGCGTCATCACCGGCTACAGGGCCGTCGTCGATCCGGTGGCGCTCGGTCTGAACATTCACGCGGTCGTCCGGCTGCGCACCACGCACGCCCAGCTCGCCCGCGCCCTGGACTTCGCTTCCCGGACCCCCGAGGTCGCCTCCGTCCTGCGTGTCACCGGGGAGGACTGCCTCATCTTCGAGGTCCACTGCCCGCAGGCGGGACGGCTTGAGGAGGTCGTCGACGCGCTGGCCCGTTACGGTCCGGTCACCACGTCGCTCGTGCTCCGCGCCTACCCCGGGAAGCCGCTGACCGGCACCACGACAGCGACGCGATGCCCCACGAGACCGGCCGGACGACCGACCTGAGCCGCACCGTCACCGCCCAGCGCCCCGCCGCCCCTCCCCCGCGGGTTCGGATCCGGTGCGCCACGATGGCCGCGGCTCCGGCCTGCGGCCGGTCCTCTGCGGCGGCCCGCGCCTTCGCGAGGGTGTCCTAGCTGATCGCGGTGTCGTCCAGTGACTCCAGGAGACCGCGCAGCAGGCCGGTCAGCAGGTCCCGTTCCCGTGGGGCCAGCGTGGCGAGCAGGCGCTTCTCGTTCGCCACGTGCGGCTCCAGGATCTCGTCGACCATCGCGCGGCCCTCGTCGGTCAGGCGGACGCGCACGGAACGCCGGTCCTCCTCGTCGGGCACGCGTTCGACGAGTCCCCGGGCCGCCAGCCGGTCGATCCGGTTGGTGATGGCGCCGGAGGTCACCATGGCGGCCCGGTTGAGCGCGCCCGCCGTCAGCTCGTAGGGCGGCCCGGACCGGCGGAGGGTGGCCAGAACGTCGAACTCCCAGCGTTCCAGGCCGTACCCGGCGAAGAAGTCCTTCAGCTCCCGGTCCAGCAGCCGGGCCAGCCGGGTGATCCGCCCGACGACGCCCATGGGCCAGACGTCGATGCCGGGGCGTTCCTTCTGCCACTGGGCGAGGATCTGGTCCACCGCGTCGCTCATCGGCGGCCTCTCTCAGCGTAAACAATCTCAACGTTGACCAACTTGACGATGAGCATACTCCCATGCTGTTATCTCAATGTTGAGATTCTTAATGAGGAGTGATCTGTTGGACGTCTTCAAGGCCCGGCGCGGCGGTTCCCCGCCGAACGTCCGTGACCTGGCCCTCACCGCGCTGGCCCCGCTCACGTGGGGTTCGACCTACGCCGTCACCACCGAGTTCCTGCCGCCGGGGCGTCCGCTGTTCACCGCGGTGATGCGGGTGCTGCCGGCCGGTCTGGCGCTGTTCGCCGTCACGCGGGTCCTCCCGCGCGGCGCGTGGCTGTGGCGCTCGGCGGTGCTCGGCGCGCTGAACATCGGGGCGTTCACCCCGCTGCTGTTCCTGGCCGCCTACCGGCTGCCCGGCGGGGTCGCGGCGGTGCTCGCCGCGGTCGGTCCGCTGTTCGCGCTGGCGTTCGCGGCCCTGCTGCTCGCCGAACGGCCGACCCCGCGCGGGCTGCTGGCCGGTCTCACGGGGCTGGCCGGGGTGGCGCTCGTGGTCCTGCGCGCCGACGCGCGGCTCGACACCGTCGGCGTGCTGGCCGGGCTGGCCGGGGCCGCGCTGCTGTCGGCGGGCACCGTGCTCACCAAGCGCTGGGGCCGTCCCGAGGGGGTGGGCCCGCTGGCCTTCACCGCCTGGCAGTTGACCGTCGGTGGGCTGCTGCTCGTCCCGGTCGCGCTGCTCGCCGAGGGCGCGCCCCCCGCCCTGGACGGACGCGCCGCCGGCGGCTACCTGTACCTCGGAGCGATCGGCACGGCCGCCGCGTACTGGCTGTGGTTCCGGGGCATCTCCCGCCTGCCCGCCACCTCGGTGGCCTTCCTGCTGCTGCTCAGCCCGCTGTCCGCGGCCGTCATCGGCTGGGCCGCGCTCGGCCAGGCCCTGACCCCGCTGCAGCTGCTCGGCATGGCCCTCGCCCTCGGCGGCACCCTGGCCGGCCAGCGCCCGGCCCGGCCGCGCCCCCGGCCGCCGGGCCCGGGGACCCCGACCACCGCGGACGCTCTCGTCACGACATCGAGGAGTTCATGATCATGCGTATCACCGTGTTCGGAGCGGCCGGCGGCGTCGGCGCCCGGGTGGTGGCCGAGGCGCTGTCGCGCGGCCACCAGGTCACCGCCGTCGTACGGGACCCGGCCCGGTTCCGGGAACTGCCCGCCGCGGCCCTCCACCGCACCGGAGACGCACGCGACCCCGAGCAGGTGGCCGCCCTCGCCGCCGGCCAGGACGTGGTGGTCACCGCGACCCGGCCGGTGCCGGGCCGGGAGCCCGAGCTGGCCATGGCCACCAAGGCGCTGCTGGCCGGGCTGGCCGGGACCGGCGTGCGGCTGCTCGTCGTCGGCGGCGCCGCGACCCTGACCGTCCCCGGCAGGGGCGGCATGACGGTGGTCGAGGACCCGGCGCTCCCGGCCGAGATCCGCGACATCGCGCTCGCGTGCGCCGACCAGCACGCGGTCTGCCGCGCCGAGACCGAGGTGGACTGGGCGTACCTGAGCCCCCCGGCGCTGCTGGAACCCGGCGAGCGCACCGGCGCGTACCGGCTGGGAGCCGACGAGCTGCTCGTCGACGCCCGGGGCGAGTCCCGGATCTCCATCGAGGACTTCGCGGTCGCCCTGCTGGACGAGGCCGAGCGGCCCCGGCACCACCGGACCCGTTTCACGGTCGCCTACTGACCCCCTGCTAACCCCCCTCCTAACCCCCTACGACCTCGCGGAGCAGAGGAGAACGCATCATGCGACGCCACAAGACGACGGCCGTGCTGGTGCTCGGGCTGGTCGCCACGATGAGCGCACCGGCGCGGGCGGACGCCGACCGCCCCGCCCCCGACCGGCACACCCCCGGCCCGCGCCCCGGCCCGGCGGTCGCGCCGACCACGATCCGGCTTCCGAACGGGTTCCGTCCCGAGGGCATCGCGATCGGGCCCGGCCCGGTGGCCTACTTCGGCTCCATGGCCGACGGCTCCCTCTACCGCGCCGACCTGCGCACCGGACGCGGCGCGATCTTCAGTCGCGGGCCCGGCACACCGTCCCTCGGGATGAAGACCGACGGGCGCGGGCGGCTGTTCGTGGCGGGCGGCACGGGCGGTGACGCGCGGGTCGTCGACGTCCGCACCGGCCGGGTGCTGGCCTCCTACCGGCTGGCCAGCGGCCCGGCGTTCGTCAACGACGTCATCATCGCCCGGGGCGCGGTGTGGATCACCGACTCCACCAACCCGGTGCTCTACAAGCTGCCGCTGCGCGGGGGGCGGCTGCCCGCCGCCGCGGTGCGGATCCCGCTGACCGGCGACCTGGTGTACGGGCCCGGCTTCAATGCCAACGGCATCACGCCGACCCCGGACGGCCGGGGCCTGCTCGTCGTGCAGTCCAACACCGGCGGGCTGTTTCGCGTCGACCCGGCGACCGGCGCGACCCGCCGGGTGGACCTGCGCGGCGAGTCGCTGCCGGAGGGCGACGGCCTGTTGCTGCGCGGCCGGACGCTGTTCGCGGTGCAGAACCGGCGCAACGTCGTGGCCGTCCTGCGGCTGAACGCGGCGGGGACCGAGGGACGCGTCGTCCGGCGGGTGGGCGATGACCGGTTCGACGTGCCGGCGACCGTGGCCGCGTTCGGCTCCCGGCTGTACCTCCCCAACGCCCGTTTCGACGCGCCGGACCCCCAGCGCACGTGGTACAACGCCGTCGCCATCCCCGACCCCGAGCGGTGACCGGTCCGCGGGGGTCTTCTCGGTCCCCGTCCGGCGGTGACGCGCGCCGCCCGCCCGCCACCGGTTTCACCGGCGGGTGAGGCGGTTTCGGATGGCGTAGAGGGCGGCACCGAGGGCGATGACCGCGGCGCCGGTGAGGATCGACGGCCAGGGCAGGGTGAGGGCCAGCAGCAGGCAGCCGAGGAGGCCGATGGCGGGGATCGCTCGCGGCGGCCGGTTCTCGGCGGGGGTCAGGGTCCAGGCCGAGGCGTTGGCGATGGCGTAGTAGAGCAGGACGCCGAAGGAGGAGAACCCGATCGCCGAACGCAGGTCGGCGGTCGCGGCGGCGACGGCGACGACCGCGCCGACGGCCAGTTCGGCGCGGTGGGGAACCTGGAAACGGGGGTGCACCGCGGCCAGCGCGTGCGGCAGGTGCCGGTCGCGGGCCATGGCCAGGGTCATGCGGGACACCCCGAGGATCAGCGCGAGCAGCGACCCCAGCGCGGCGACCGCCGCCGCGACGCGGACGGCCGGTTCGAGGGGGCCGAGGCCGGTGGCGTGCGCCAGGTCCGACAGCGGCGCCGTCGCCGCGGCCAGCCGTTGCGGGCCCAGCACGCTCAGCGCGGCCACCGCGACCGCGGCGTACACCACGAGGGTGATCCCCAGTGCGAGCGGGATCGCCCGGGGAAGGGTGCGTGCCGGGTCGCGGACCTCCTCGCCCAGGGTGGCGATGCGCGCGTATCCGGCGAAGGCGAAGAACAGCAGCCCGGCGGCCTGCAGGACGCCGGTGGCGGTGGTGCCGGCGCCGACCTCCAGGCGGGTCCAGTCGGCCCCGCCGGTGGTGAACGACGCGACGGCGACGGCGGCGAGGACCGCGAGGACCACGGCGACGATGGCCTGGGTCAGCCGGGCCGACTTCTGCACGCCGCTGTAGTTCACCGCGGTCAGCAGCGCCACCGCTCCCACCGCGACGGCGTGCGCGTGCTCGGGCCAGAGGTAGGTGCCGACGGTCAGCGCCATCGCGGCGCAGGAGGCGGTCTTGCCGACCACGAAGCTCCAGCCCGCCAGATAACCCCAGAACGGGCCCAGGCGTTCGCGGCCGTAGACGTAGGTTCCCCCCGAGGCGGGGTAGCGGGCCGCCAGCCGCGCCGAGGAGGTCGCGTTGCAGTAGGCGACCACCGCCGCGATCGCCAGCCCGAGCAGCAGTCCCGACCCGGCCGCGCGTGCGGCGGGCGCGAACGCGGCGAAGACCCCCGCGCCGATCATCGAGCCCAGCCCGATGACGACGGCGTCGGCGAGGCCGAGCCGCCGGCCCAGTGCGGGCGGAGCGCTCGCCGCCCCGTTCGGTCCGGCCGAGACGTTCTTGGTCAAAGGGGACTCCTCACAGCCTGCGTTCTCGGGGAGGACGGGCGCGCCCTCGCGGTGTTTCCCGGCGGCGTCGGACGCTGTCGGCGAACCGCGGGACCTGGTGTCGTGCCATCTGCGGTTGCAGGTCGGGCTCGGATGCTTGACCTGACGGGACCTTCGGCGCTGGATTCTTCGACGCCGAGACGAGCGCCGGGCAGCGAGCGGGAGCATGGCCACCGGGGCGGCGGTCGTCCTTCGGGCGGCTTGGCGGCATGGGGTTGTCAGCGGGGCGCGGGCTGGAACAGCTCGATGAGGTTGCCGGCGGGGTCGGCGAGCAGGATCTGGCGTCCGCCGGGGCCGGACACCGGCTCGCTTCGGAAGGTCAGCCCGGCGCCGCGGAGGCGGTCGATCTCGGCGTCGAGGTCGTCGACGACGAGGTGGATGCGGTTGCGGCCGGCGGTGGCGGCGTCGCCGGGCGTGGCGCGGGCGCCGGAGGAGGCCGGCCCGGACAGCAGCAGCCGCAGCGCGCCGCGCCTGACGTCGGCGAAGGCGGGCGTGGCGTCGAAGGCGAGGGTGAAGCCGAGGTGGGTGGTGTAGAAGTCGACGGCCGCCCGCACGTCCTCGGTGAGGTAGCGGACGCTGGCCGGTTCGCGCGTCGGGGTCGTCATGGTCAGCCCTCCTTGTCGCGGTCACAGGGGCAGGAATGCGATACGGGTGTCGAGTTCCTTGGCGACACGCTGGAACTCGGGGTAGGTCGCGCGGTCGGTGTCCCCGGCGGCGGACGGGTCGGGCAGGCTCCAGTGCGCCGTGGCGGCCGGTCCGTGGTCACGAGGGATCTCGCGGATCCTGTCGCACAAGGTGATCACGTGGTCGAAGCGCCGTCCGGCGAGCGCGTCCAGTGACCGCGGCCGCCGGGGCTGGAGGTCGATGCCGTAGTCCTCGCGCAGGACCCGCACCGCGTTCGGGTGCAGCCGCGGCGCGGGGTGGCTGCCCGCGCTGGTGACCCGGACGCCCTCGACGCGGTGCCGCAGCAGCGCCTCGGCCATCGGGGAACGCGCGCTGTTGCCGGTGCACAGGAACAGCACCGAGCCCTTCTTCGCCACCGCGCGGTTCGCGGGCGCCAGCGCCGGGTGCAGGGCGGTGGCCGCGTCGCCGAACGCGCTCGCGCAGCGGGCCAGGTCGAGGTGGTAGTAGGTGTCGCGGCCGTCGAAGTTGCTGCGGCGCGCGGTGACCAGCCCGGCCTTGCGCAGCAGCCGCAGGTGGTAGGAGACCAGGTTCTGTGGTTCGCCGACGGCGGCGACCAGCTCCCGTACCCGCCGGTCGCTGGACGCCAGCTCGGTCATCAGGGCCCAGCGCAGCGGGTGCGCCGCCATGCGCATCAGCAGCGGGATCGGCACTCGGTCGGGCGTCCTCACCTCCACCACATTACATCAAGCCAATTTGATTCAAAATAGTTTGATGTGTTTCCGGGCGGTGGCCGCCGGGGGCACTACGCTGCCGTGTCGTGGAGACGCGCCTCGACACCGCCCGGATCCGGGCGGCCCGCCAGATGATCGATCCGCTTTTCCTCGACACCCCGCTGTACCGCTGCGAGGCGCTGGAGCCCGACCTCGGGTGCGCGGTGAGCATCAAGCTGGAGACGGCGAACCCGGTCCGCAGTTTCAAGGCCCGCGGCACCGAGGTGGTCACGAGCCTGCTCGCCGGCAGCGGCTCGCGGGCCGCGGTGTGCGCCAGCGCGGGCAACCTCGGCCAGGCCCTCGCCTGGTCCGGCCGCCGCCGGGGTCTCGACATCACCGTCGTTGCGTCCCGCTCCGCGCCGACGGCCAAGCTCGAGCGCATCCGCGCGTTGGACGCCGGGTTGGAGCTGGTGGACGGCGACTTCGACATGGCCCGCGAGCGGGCGGCGGAAATCGCGCGGCACGAGGGCGTCCGGCTGGTCGAGGACAGCCTGGACATCGAGACCTGCGAGGGCGCGGCGACCATCGGCCTGGAACTGGTGGACGCCGCGCCCTCGTTCGACGCCGTCCTGATCGCTCTTGGCGGCGGGGCGCTGGCCACCGGCGTGGGGCATGTGGTGAAGGCCCTGGCCCCCAGGGTCGAGGTGATCTGCGTCCAGCCGCTGGGCGCACCGGCGATGACGCGCTCGTGGCGTCAACGGCGCGTCGTCACCACCGACTCGACCGACACCATCGCCGACGGTGTCGCCGGCCGGCGTCCCATCCCGGCCGTCCTGGACGACCTGCTGCTGGTCGCCGACGACGCCGTTCTGGTCCAGGAGGCGTCGATCATCGCCGGTATGCGGATGCTCCTCGACCGCGCGGGCCTCGTCGTCGAGCCGTCGGCCGCGCTCGGCGTCGCGGCGATCCTGGAGGACCGTGACCGCTTCGCCGGCCGGCACGTGGCCACCATCGTGTGCGGCGGCAACGTCGACATCGACGCCTATCACCGCTGGATCGGCGTGGCTCCCATCCGCGAGCCCTGAGGCCTGCCCCTCGTTGGCGCCGGGGCAGGGCCGGAGATCACCGCTGGCCGCCGCCTCCTGTCCCCCCCAAGAACGCCCGTGGGTTCTGCACTGGTATACCCATTCCGGATTCCAGGCGCTGGCCGCCGTCGGCCTGACCGTGGCCGCGGTCACCGACGTTCACGGAAACCCGGCCCCCGCCGACGCCGCCGACCTGTGCTTCCATCTCCGTCCCATCGCCTGAGCGCTTCCGCCTCCAAGGCGCAGACGTCGCGGTGGGCTGTACGACGAAGAGGAGCGACCCGGGTACGGCGAGTCAGGCGGGTGCTCCCCGCCCGTCGTGGTCCAGCAACCAGGCGATGATTTCGACGGGCTGGCTCTGGGCCGTGACCAACGTGCGGCCGTCGGGCGTGAAGGCGGCCGCCTGGACGTCCGGGTCCTCCGGCCGACGCCGCCACAGCGCCCTGCCTTGACGGTCGATCACCACGGCGGTCTCCCCCGAGGTGAACAGGGCGCGCGGACCGTCCGGTGACCAGACCACGGCCCGGCATCCGCCCTCGGCCGCCACGCGCCCGGCGGACCGCCCGAGGAGCTCGATGCCGCCGTCGCCGCCGACGGCGATCGTGTCGCCCTCGGGAGAGAGCGCGAGCGCCCCGACGCCGGGCAGGGTCGTGGGGTACCGCTCCACGATCTCCCCGCCGGGCAGCCCGCGCACCAGCACCTCGCCCTCGGGGCCGACAAGGACGAGCCGGGTGCCGGAACGATCCAGCGCAGCGCCCCTCCTGGCGGTCGTGACCGCCGTGGAGACGAGGTCGCCGGTTCGGGCGTCGGCCACCACGACGGTCCGTTCCGCCGGTCCGTCCCGGAAGGCAGCGGAGCCCACCGCCACGACCAGCCTCCCGTCCCCGCTGAAGCCGACATGGTCATACCCCTGCTCACCGGGGCCGTCCGGCCACGATCCCGCGGCCCACACCCGTTCCGTCCCCGGGAGACGCCGGACGACCACCTGCCGGTCGAAGTAGGGCTCCCACTCGCCCCGGCGGCGCCGTTCCCACCAGCGCAAGGGCATGGGGCGCCGTCCCGGCCAGCCGGCCAGGTCCTCGACCAGCGCCCGGACCTCGACCAGCGCCCGGACCTCGTCCCCCGGCAGGGTCTCGGCGTGACGCGTGATCTCCCGCCACGCCTCGAAGGCGCGATCGTCGCCGGCCATGGCCCGCCACTGCTCGATCACCGGCGATGTCTCCTGGGGTGCGCGGATCCGTCCGGCTCCCAGCCTTCCACGCAGATGATCCCCGGAGTTCCACCATCGCCCTCATCCGGAATGAACGTGCGGAGCGGGCCGCTTCGCGCCGAAGACGGTGGGGCCGAAGACGGTGGGCCGGGCGTCGAACGTGGCGATCGTGTCGCGCTCGCGAACCGGTCACCGGCGTGTGCTGGCTCTGCGGACGATGGACCAGGGCGCGGTCCGGGAGTCCGGTTCCTGCCCGAGCGCGGCGTGCGCGCACGCCGCGCCCTGGTCGCGCAGTGACTGCGCGACCGTCGTCAGCCCGAGCCGCGCCGCCACCGCCGCGTCGTCCCATCCGGTCACCGCCACCTCCTCCGGGATGGCGCGACCGGCGGCGCGGATCGCGTGGACGACCCCGGCCGCCTGCTGGTCGCTCATCGCGGCGATCGCGTCGGGCGGCTCGGCGGACGCCAGCAGGGCCGCCGCGGCCCGCTCGGCCTCGGCCGCGTCGTTGCGGGCGCACACCGCGACGGCCACGTCGCGCCAGGCGATGCCGGCGTCCTCGGCCGCCCGCCGGTAGCCCTCCAGCCGCTCCCGCGTCACCGGGAACCGCACCTGCGTGATGTCCGCGCCGCCGACGATCGCGCTGGTCCGGTCCCGGGACAGCGGGAAGCTCACTATCGCCGGGCGTTCGGCGCCCGCGAACGCGACGGCGCCCACCGCGTGCGCCGCGGCGCGGTTGTCGATGCCCACCAGCCCCATCCCGTGGACGGCCGGTCCGCCGTGGACCACCGCGGGACGCTTCATCGCCCGGACGGCCGCCAGGACCGGATCGTCGTCGGATGTGGTCCAGACGATGAACCCGTCGACGGCGGCGCTTTTGATCCGCTGGACGTCGTCGGCGGCGCCGGTGATCGGCAAGATGGTCATGCCGTAGCCGTGACCCGCGCAGACGTCGGCGATCCCGGCCAGGAAGGACACCGCCTCGGGGTCCTCGAACGCGTAGCTCAGGTGCTCGCCCATCACGACACCGAGCGTGCGGGTGCTGCCCCGGCGCAGCGACCGGGCGCTGGGGTCGGGGCCGGCGTATCCCAGCTGGGCGGCCGCGGCGAGCACCTTCGACCGGGCCTGGTCCGATACCCGGCTCGGCCGGTTGTAGGTGTAGGAGGCGGTCATGACCGACACGCCGGCCAGCTCGGCCACCTGCGCGAGGGTCACCCGCTTCGGGCCCGCGGACGATTCCATGAGGGCCAGCCTAGCGGGTTGTGTATCGTTACACACATGAAGTGGACTCCTGTCGGCCCGTCGCGCCGCATGGTCGTTTCGTCGGTGGTGGCCTTCGCCGCCTTCGGCGCGTTCTGGGGGGTGTGGGGCGCCTCCGTGCCGCGGGTCCAGCACCAGGCCGGCGTCGATGACGGCCGGCTCGGGCTGGCGCTGCTGTTCGTGGGCGCGGGGGCCCTTCCCGCGATGCTGCTGGTGGGCCGGGCGCTCGACCGGTGGGGGCTGCGGGTCACGGCCGTGGCCATCGCCGCCCTCGGCGGCGCCGGCGCCGCCTTGGCGCTGAGCGCGGTGAACCTGGTGGTCCTGTGCGCCGGGCTGGCCCTGGTCGGCGCCACCAGCGGAGCGGCGGACGTGGCCATGAACGCGGTCGCCGGACGGGCCGAGAAGGTCGCCGGCCGGCCCGTCATCACCCGCGCCCACGGCGTCTTCTCCAGCCTGGTGGTCCTGGCGAGCCTCGCCACCGGGCTGGCGTCGGCCGCGTCGCTGCCGTTGGCGGTCCCGTTCGCGGCCGTGGCGATCGTCTGCCTGGTGGCGGGCGTCCTCCTGGTCAAGGCGCTGCCCGCCGGTGCCACCGAGCCGGGACACGAGCGCGCTCCGGCGGCGGATCCGGCGCCGTCCGACCGGCGCAGGACCGTCCCGTTCCTGCTCATCGGGGCGCTGGGCGCGCTGGCGTTCGCCGGCGAGAACGCGCACCAGAGTTGGAGCGCGGTCTTCGCGCATGGCGAGCTGCGGTCCGGGACGGGGCTGAGCGCCGTCGCGCCCGCGGTGTTCGCCGGGACGGTGGCGTTCACGCGGTTCGCCCTCGGCGGTCTCCAGGCCGCCCACGCCCGCGCCGTCCTCCTGGCGGGTGCGGCGACCGCCGCGGCCGGGGCGGTCCTCATCGCCGTCTCCCCCACGCTGTTGGTCGCGGGCCTGGGTCTCGCGGTGGCCGCCGCCGGGACCGCGGTGCTGTTTCCGACCCTGCTCGGCATCGTCTCGCGCAACGTCGAGGAGTCCCGCCGTGGCCGCGCGACGTCGGTCGTCACGACCGTGTCCTACCTGGGGTTCCTCCTTGGCCCGGTCTATGTCGGGCTGTGGGCTGACGCCGTGGGACTGCGCGGGGCCATGGTCGCGGTCGCGGGCCTCGCGGTCGCCTTGTTCGTCCTCGCTCCGGTGCTGCTCCGCCTCAGCGGCTTCGGCGGTCCGGCTGAACGCGGAGCGGCGACCGACGACGAGGAGATCCGCCGGGCCGCCCTGCGCGGGTAGGCCGCTCCTCGTCAAGGCGTGGCGACGACGGTCTGCCCGTCGCTCGCGCAGCCCGCGCCGGCACGTTTTCGTCTGCTGCGCAGCAGGCTCGTGCGGAGCCGGGGTCCGCGTCCCGCCAGCCACCGAAGCGGCGGGTTCGGCGAGCCCCTCCCCTGGCCTTCCGCAGGGAGCCCACACCGCCCGCACGGTATGGTCCGCGGTCCCGTGGCGCGCGATCGCCAGCCGGTCTGCCCCCGGCGCCGTCGTGCGTCGTCCACCGGGGGCAGTGCGCTCACCTGCTAGGTCCCGTTTCCTCGGTACCGGGATCGTGGTCGTCCGGCACGTTGGTTCGGTTGTGCGCGGGGGCGCACGTCTGGGGTGCGTTCGCCCGCTTGGGGAGCAGGAACATGAGTGCGGCCGCGGCGATGTAGCAGGTGGCCTGCCAGGGCAGAATCGTGGTCAGGGCGTCGCCGTAGGCGATGCGGCTGGGGGCTCCACCGGCCATGGAGTCCTCCAGCCGGGTGAAGAACACGATGCCGAGCACGGCGACACCGAGCGCGTTGCCGATCTGGGTGACGGTGGTGAGGACCCCGCCCGAGGCACCGGCGTCCTTGGCGGGGACACCGGCGAGCACCACGTTGATCAGGGACGGGGCGGTGAGCCCCAGGCCCAGGCCTCCCAGGAACAGCGGCGCGGCCAGCGCCCAGTAGGAGGGGTCGGCGCCGGCGCGGACCACGAGGAGCAGGACGAGCTGGGACGCGGCCAGGACCAGCGCGCCGGACACCAGCAGCGCGCGGCCGACGCGGTGGGCGAGCTGGACGCCGATCCCCGAGGTGATGATCGAGCCGATGGCGTAGGGCAGGATCACCAGACCGGTGTCGAGCGCGGTGCGGGCGGTGCCGAGCTGGAGGTAGAGGGACAGCAGCAGGAAGTAGGAGCCGAGCGCCCCGAAGAACAGCAAAGAAGCGAGCAGGCCACCGGCGAAGGCCCGGACGCGAAGCAGGGCGGGGTCGAGGATGGGCTGCCCTCCGGCGGCGGCCAGCCGCCGTTCCCGGACCAGGAACAGCGCCGTCACCGGCACCACCAGCGCCAGGAGGGCGAAGCCCCACCAGGGCCAGCCCCACTCGCGCCCCTGCACCAGGGGCAGGAGCAGCAGCACCGCGGCGGTGGCGGCCAGGGCGGCGCCGGGCAGGTCCAGCCGGGCGCCGCCGGGCGCGCGGGACTCGGGCATGAAGCGGGCTCCCACGATCAGCCCGATGACCGCGATCGGCACGTTCACCCAGAAGATCGCCCGCCAGCCCAAGCCGAGCAGGTCGGCCTCGACCAGGACCCCGCCGAGCAGCGGCCCGGCCACCGAGGCCAGGCCGAGCACGGCGCCGTAGGCGCCGAGCGCCCTGGCGCGCGCGCCGGGTTCGAACGAAGCCCGGATGATGCCGAACACCTGCGGGATCATCAGCCCGCCGCCCAGTCCCTGCGCGACCCGCATGCCGATCAGCGCGCCGGGGTCGGGCGCCAGCCCGCAGCCTGCCGAGGCCAGCAGGAACGCGGCCAGCCCGAGCAGGAAGACGCGGCGGCGGCCGAACTGGTCGCCGATACGGCCGCCGGTGATCAGGCCGGCTCCGACGGCCAGCGTGTACCCGGCGACGATCCATTGCAGCGCGGCCTCGCCGGCGTGCAGGTCCGCGGCGATCGCCGCGGCCGCCACACTGACGATCGTGGCGTCGAGGAGCTCCATGAAGGCCGCGAGGAGGATCACGGCCAGGACGGCGGCCGCCGCGCGTCCCGACAGCGGGGCGGGGGCCGTCGCGTCGCGATGGAGTGGTGGGGAGGTGGGCATGCTGGGTCGCGCTCCTTGGAGGGAAGGGGATGCGGTAATATCGCTGCATCACACAGATGCTGCGCCACACAGAGAACATAGCGCAAAATCTCTGCGCGACGCAGCAAGTTGGAGAGGCGAGGGACCACCATGACGAAGCCGGACCCGACGAGGGAGACACTGCTCGCCGAACTGCTCACCGAAGCGGTGCCCGGCTGGGCGATCCGGGTCGTGCAGCTCAACAGCCTCGTCGCCGACCGGCTGGGCGTCACCGACACCGACGTGCAGTGCCTGCACGTCCTGGGACGTCACGGCCCGACGACCCCGGGCGTTCTGGCCAAGCACGTGAACCTCACGACCGGATCGGCCTCACGCATGATCGACCGGCTCGTCGCCGCAGGCTGCGTCCGACGGGTACCCGACCCCGACGACCGCCGCCGGGTCCTCATCGAACCGACCCGGGAAGGCCTTGAGCGAGTGACCGCCGCCTACTCCGGACTCATCTCCCGCACCCGGGACGACCTCGACGACTTCGACGAAGCGGCGCTCACCACCCTCCTGCGATTCATCAGAAGCGCCGAGCACAGCACCGCCGCCGAGATCCACCGCCTCCAATCCACGCCCGACCAAGATTCGAAGTAGCTGCGCGTCACGGCCTGCGGCTCGCGGCACCGGCGCCTGGAGAGCCCTCCAACGAGACCTCGACGCAGGCCAGACGGTGCGATGACGCACGCCGCACCCCGACTGCGGCCACCGGAACGGAGACATGCCCCTGCTGGCCGATAGGGCGAGTCTCCACCCCGATGTCGTGCGATGAACGGCATCAGATGAGACGCGCGCGTCCACGCCCAGAACGCCTACCGCTGGGGCTCATCTGCGTGAGATCGTCATGCAGAAGTGGATGCCGCGAGGTCGTTGAGGGCGGCGATGGCATGAAGGTCGTACTGGCGTCGGTGGTGATTGCGGCCTTCGCGATCCTTCACCTCCAGGACTACGACGACGACCGGTTGCCCATCGACTCAGTCACCGCCGGCGACCGCCCCTCACCCACCCTGTTTCCCGACGGACCAGGATTCACCTATCGGATGTCGGCCGGACAGGCGATCGATTCCACCTACAGGATGCCGCGCCTGAAACGGCGGTGGGCTGATCGGCTCAACGCCCGCTCCTACTACCTGTACGGCGCCGTGGAATTCCGCACCGACCGGCCCTGCGCGTCCAACGCCCGTATCGAGTGGCGGCTGAGCAGACAGCAGGATCGGCTACCGCTGACCCATCAGGTTCAGTTCACCGCCCTCAGCGTGGACCGGGAATCCCTGCGACTGACCGTGCGCCTGAACTCGCCCGACCCGTGCACCGGAACCCTGCGGTTCCGCCGCCCCATGGTGGCGAACGCCCCGCCCTACAGAGACGGCGAGACCCGACAATCCCCCACGCTCAAAACCGTTGACCTCAGCCGTTGGGGCGGACCCTCCGCATGACCTGCTCCAGTCAGCTTGCTCACCACTGGCGGCAGGGTGAGTTGGCGCAGGCAATCGACCCACACATGCGGAGACCGGGCGCTCATGGCGTTCATGAGGGACCCCTGCCAGCCAGAGATGGGATGTCCCAGAGCCCGTCCTCACAACCGGGTGAGCGACTATCCGCGTACTTTGGTCCTGCTCACGATGGCTGGCCCTTTCAGAGCAGCACAACGGGCTCCATGTCGCACAACCTGGACCAATGCGAAGATCAAGTCCATGAATCCGTTCGCCTGGGATCACAACGCGTACTACCAGCGGTTGCTGCTTCGTGAAGTTCCCGAGGGTGCAGCACGTGTGCTGGACGTCGGATGCGGTGCCGGCTCACTGGCCACCCGCCTGGCGCGTCATGCGAACCATGTGGACGCAATCGACTCCTCAGCCGAGATGATCAAGGCGGCCCGGCGGCAGACACCCGCCAACGTGCGATGCGAGCTCGCCGACGTCATGGAGCACCCTCTCCCAGAGGCCGAGTACGATGCGGTGCTCTCACTGACGGTGCTGCACCACCTACCACTGGAACAGGCACTGGAACGGCTCTCCCGAACAGTGCGGCCAGGCGGGATCCTTGCGGCTGTGGCGTCGCCGCGGACAGACCTCCCGCGAGACCTGCCGGTCGAGCTCCTGGCTGTCACCAGCCAGCAAGCTTTCGGCCTTGCGTTCACCACTCTGAGACGGCTCACCAGCCGCGAGTGGTACCGCTTCGAAGACACCCACGACCAGATGCCCAAGTGCTTCGGCCCCACCCTCTCAACGGCACAGGTTCGGTCGGTAGCCGCCAAGGTGCTACCCGGAAGCCAGGTACGCCGCCTGGTCTACTGGCGGTACCTGCTGCGGTGGCGACGGCCCCAACTCTGAAAAGCGCACCACGAATCCAGGAAATCGGTGCCGTACGGTTCATACTGTGGGGACCGCTACTTGGCGTTCAACACACCCTTGAGCCCTCCCCCTGGGCCAATCAACGGCTCCCTGAACTGACAGCGAGCCGGGCACGCCTCAGCCGATGAGGTCCGCGCGGCGCGCCGCTTGCGCGACCAGCGCACCGGCCAGGCCACCACGCCGAAACGGAAAGTTGTGCGCCCCCGGCACGGTGACGGACCAACCATCCGGAGCGGCCGCGGTGAGCTGATCAACCCACATCTGCGGCGCAAAACCGTCATGCTCACCACGAACCAGCAGGACCGGGCAGCCGACACTCGCTATGGTCCGCTCAGGCGCATCCTGCCACGCGGACCTCAGAAGCCGAGCCAACTGCCGATAACCACCACGCACGTAATACGGCACCGTGGCCGGCAGCAGCCTGGGCGTCTCATGACGAAGCGCACCAGCACATCCGCGCAGCACGCCCAGAACCCGCCGCTGTTCCGGTGGGAACGTCGGCCCCATCAGCACCAAAGCCTGCACCCGCTCCGCACGCCGAGCAGCCACCTGCAGCGCGACCTGGGCACCGGTGGAGTGACCGACGAGAACGACCGGCTCGTCCTCCGCCACCACCTCGAGCCACGCGGCCACCGTGCCGGCGATCGAGCCGATCTCGGCAGGACAGGGACGTGGCGGCCCATGCCCGAAGCCAGGCACATCCAGCAGAAACGAGCGAGCCCAGCCAGCGCAACCGGAGAGCGCGTCCAGCAAATAGCCCAGCGCGCCCAACCCCGGCACTATGACCACCAGCGGCCCGCCGGAATGCTCTCGACCGCTCTCCAGGCTACGAACGCCGCCATCCCACCGAACGCGATGCGGCCGCCGCCCCTCCCCCACCGATCGAGCTCCTTTCAACGATTCGCATGAGCTACCTCGGGCAAGCTCACTCAAACCTGCCGAGTGGTCAGCTCACGCTTTTGCCGGTCGTTGGAGAGGGCTGTGGTCAGGAAGCGATTTGGCTTTAGAAACAAGCACCTTGACATTGTAAGGTAGACACTGAAAGCCCAGTCACCTTCTCTCGCCGTGCTCGCCCACGCCTTCCTCACCCTGGGATCGCTTCGACAGGACAGATCGACCAGGCAGCCGCAGCCACTCAGGCTCCTCCCCTGGCCCGAACCGCCACCACAGTGGTGTCATGAACCGCCTCGTTCTGGTGCGGCTGCCCATGCCCCTCCCCTAACTCCTAGCCGTCGAGTTGGGGCGTCTCAGCGGTCGGCGACCTGCTTGACGTAGCGGTGGCTGGGGACGGAGATGGGGCCGGTTGGGCCGGGTGCCTTGTGGTCGAACAGGCCTTGGTCGGTCCACCCCTGCCGTTCGTAGAAGCGGCGGGCGCGCCCGTTGCCGGCCACGACCGCCAGCCACGCCTGGTCATGGCCGTTCTCGCGGACCAGCCGTTCGGCTTCGGCCAGCAGCACCGTTGCCACCCTCGACCCACGGTGGTGGCTCGCGACATAGACCTGTTCCACTTCGTCATCGACGACCATGACGAATCCGGCGACCTGGTCGTCGATGACCGCGACCACCGTGTCCTCAACGCGCTGGGCGGCGCGTGCAGAGAACGACTGCGGGGTACGCGCCGCGGTCAGCTCATCGGGGACATTGCCGAGATGGGCGTCGCGCCAGCCCTGTCGCCAGATGTCCGCCACCGCCTCGGCGTCGTTGGGAACCGCAGGACGGAGCGTGATGGGGTATTCGGGGATAGACATTGCTTCACCGTAGCCAGTTTCACAATGGCCCCACCGACCTGCGCGAAAGCGAACGGCGGGTCATGTGTCGGGCGAGTCGCCATCTGATGGCGGACGTGGCCGTCGCCGAGCGGTTCCGGTGCCGCAGGTGTGCCTGGGCCTTTGAGGCTCGGTGCTCGTCACGCTGGCTGCCGCGACGAGCACCGCGGTCACTGCTCGTCGTCCTGCCCCATGGAACCTGGACCGCTCGCGCCGGTCCCGTCGGCGTCGTCACCGCCTCCCCCGGCACCGCCCGCGCCGCCGTCGGGCTGGACGGTGTCACGGACGGGCGGCTGCGCCTCGCCACCGACGAGTCCCAGTTCGTTGTCGTCGGGCTCCTGCGGCCGCCGTTCCATCGCATGCTCCTTCGTCGGGCCGGCCCCTGGACGAGCCGGTCGCGGAGGCCATACCCGCGGCACCCCAAGGCAGGGCAGGGTGCGGGGATCGGTCCTGCCACCAGCGGGCAAACACCTCTGCCGGGTCGCGAGGCGGTGCTCAAGCGCCGACGGCACCCGGTTGGAGGAGAACGCGCCGCTCGCGACTCGTCTCAAAACCTTGTCTCAAAATCAAGTTTTGAGAATGCGGTAGGCAGTGGCGCGGGAGACACCGAAGCGGGCGGCGATCTCCTCGGCCGTGTGACCCGACGCGTGCAGGGCGCGCGCCTGCTCGATCTGGTCCTCGCTCAACGCCGCCGGCCGCCCCCCGCCGCGCCCTCGCGACCGGGGCGGCGGAGGCGGCGAGTCCAGCAGCGCCCACGCGCCGTCCAGAATGAGGCGCCGGAGCTTTTGCGCCGGCACATGGTGGAAGGCCACGATCGGATCCCCCAGGCCCGCCACCACCTGCGCGGCGCGGACGCGCTGCTCCAGCCGCCGGTCGGGTCCGCAGACCAGGTCGTTCGCCAGCAGCAGGATGGCCTTGAAGCGCTCGGCCACGGGGGCCTGGACCAGCAGCGTCATGTCCCGGACGAGCATGACCAGGGTGTGCCGGTGCCGGAGGCTGACGTCCACGTACCCCTCGATGGCCTTCCGGCGAACGGTCTCCGGATCCCCGTGCCGCTCCGCCTCGGCGAGCGTCGCCTCCAGCTCGTCCAGTACGGGGAGCGTGAGGTTCTGCAGGATCTCGTCCTTCGACGCGAAGTGGTAGTAGAGGGCGGCCTTGGTGATGCCGACCTTCTGCGCGATCGCCTGCATCGAGGTCGCGCGGTAACCGTGTTCGGCGAACAGCTCGCCCGCCGCGTCCAGGATCCGTCGTGGCGTCTCGTTCATCATCCTCCCTTACCGGGAGTCTAGCGAGCTGCTAGCCTGCTGACCGTCGGTAAGTGGATGAAGGGAGCGGTCATGGGCGATCGCGTAACGTTCGGTTCCGGATGCGTGGGACGCCTCTTCACCCCGGGAGACGGTATGCAGCGGGTTCCCTGCGTGGTCCTCTGCCACGGGTTCAGCGGAACGATGGACCGCCTCCTCCCCCACGCCGAGAGCTTCGCCGCCGCCGGGCTGGCGGCCCTGGTCTTCGACTACCGCAACTTCGGCGAGAGCGCCGGGGAGCCCCGGCAGCTCGTCGACATCGACGGCCAGCAGGAGGACATCCGTTCGGCGGTCGCGTTCATCCGCGGACACGGGCGGATCGACCCGGACCGCGTCCTGCTCTGGGGCAACTCGCTCGGAGGAGCACACGCCATCAACGTCGCCGCCGACGATCCGCGCATCGCCGCCGTGGTTGCGCAGATCCCGTTCAACGGTTTCCCCCGCAAGGTCGAGGGCCGGTCGGCCTGGTCCACGTTCCGGCTCCAGGCCGCCATCCTGTGGGACGCCCTGCGCGGCCGGCTCGGGTTGAGCCCGTACTACATTCCCATGATCGGCGCGCCCGGCGAGATGGCCGTGACCGCGACGGCCGAGGCCGAGCAGCACATCAGGACCCTCGCCGGGGAGAACGGGCAGACCCTCTGGCGCAACCGCGTCGCGCCCCGCGCGTTCCTGCGCATGGCGCGCTACCGCCCGGCGCCCGAACGTCTCCGCGCGCCGCTCCTCGTCTGCATCGCGGCCGAAGACCACGAGACGCCCGAGGAGACGACCCGCGTCCTCGCCGACCGTGCGCCCGCCGGTGAGCTGAGGCGTTACCCGGGAACGCATTTCAGCTTCTACAACGACCCCGCGATCAGGGACAAGGCCCTGGCTGACCAGATCGCGTTCTTCGTCGCTCAGACCGGCTGACGCGCCATGCCACGCGGAGAGCCGCGACACGGGTTTCTTGGGCCCGTCAAAGGCGGTCCGCGAACGCGCCACCACGGCCATTCAGGTCGGACAGCAAGTTTCCCCTGGTAGGTGGTCACCCGGAGACAGTGGCGCACGGCTGGTGGATCAACAAGCGGGTGCCGGGCGGCTCTACTCGCCGGTAGCTCCGTCGATCCGTTCGCGGAGCAGATCGGCGTGGCCGTTGTGGCGCGCGTACTCCTCGATCATGTGGGTGAGAACGTAGCGCAGCGAGAACCGCATATCGCGATAGCGCCCGACGGACTCCAACGATTCGGCGGCGTCCACGATCTCGCGGGACCTTTCACACGCCGCGTTCCACACCTCGAACGCTTGCGCCGGATCGGCCCCCTCCACATCGAACTCGGCGCCTTCGCCCTCGGCCCACCGCCCCCAGTAGCCGCCGGCGTCCTCGCCGTTCATCACGAGCTGGAACCAGCCGCGCTCGACCTCGGCCATATGCCGCACCAGTCCGAGCAGCGACAGGGCGGACGGCGCAACCGCCCGCTGCCTGAGCTGTTCGGCCGTCAGCCCCGAGCACTTCATCGCCAGTGTCTGCCGCTGGTACTCCAGGAAGCGGGTCAGCGAGGTGCGCTCATCAGCTCCTTCGTATGGAGGCGTGACTCTCTCAGGACCGTCCATCGCATTATCGTGCCAGGTTCCGAAGCCGCACTGCACCCGTTCCAGACGGACCTTACGACCATGGGACAAGAGGCTCACTCAGCCTGGTATGGCGGTAAGGGCCCTCACCTCATCGGTCGGTTGAGCTGCGCAGGCACCGAAGGCGATTTTGGTCGAGTCACAGCACGTGACGCCGTCGGAATGCGGGCGGGTCCGCGTTCCGACGGCGTCGGGGGGTGAGCGGTCAACGGGCGCGTGCTGCACGGGCACTTATGAGCGTCGTGATGCCCATCGCGAGCAGCCAGTAGCTGAGCACGGCGCCCATGAGAGCGGTGGTGCCCCATCCGTTGGCGGCGTAGAAGTTCGCGGGCGTGTTGCCGAAGAACAACGATGGGACGAACGCGATGTTGACCGCCGCCAGAACGTAGGCGGAACGTGAGGTCCAGCGCGGCAGCGCACCGGTGCGCGCGATCGCGTAGCCCAGCGCCGTCAGGAAGAGGGCCAGCAGCATTCGGCTGATCGACCCGTACAGGATGTAGGTGCCGTGAACGGTGATCGTCGGGTCGATCGGCTGTTCCGCCGCGATGACGTCGCCCGCTTCCAGGCCATGGGACACCAGCGTGATCGTGGTGTACGCCAGGCCGGCGGCGAACGCCAGCGTTCCGGCCCATTCGTACTCCGGATTCACCGTTTTGATGATCTCGCGGAATCCGGTCACGAAGACGAGCAGGAATCCCATCGAGAAGATGCCGATGAGGAGGCGGCTGAGGATGTTGGAGTCCGGTGGCGCACCCGAGTAGACGAAGTAGAGAGGCACCTCCAGGATCAGCGCGACGGCCGCCGCCACTCCGGCGGTTCCGGTGAAACGGCGGGCGAGGGGCTCGTTCACGGCGTTCTCCGTTCCTTGGTTGGCACCATCCTGTGCCGTGGAACGCCCCTGTTCAGGGGAGGTGAGGAGCTTCTCGCGGTGGGCCTAACACCACTGTGCGCCCGATTTCACCGAGGAACGAATAAGCGTGTCCTTTTCGCAAGGAACGGCACTTTCTTCCTTCTTGGCTGGTTCATGGAGATCAGAGGAAGACAACCGGCGCGCAGGTCAGAGGGCGAACAGTGACTTCGCCTGCGGCGGGTTCAACACATGTTCGGCGTGCTCAACGCCTCATCTGGTCCGCCCAGCAGGTTGGCGAAAACGAGCTGTGCTCTATCGCCGAACAGGCTGATCAGCGTAGAACGGCCACCACGACCGCGCCCACCACGCTCAGCACCAGAACGCCCTGCACCATGATCGCGGGCAGCGGAACGGTGCGGTGGACCGGCACCGGCCTACGGCTGCCGCCGGGCATGCGGCTGAGGTCGTTCAGAACGGCGTCGAAGCGCGGAGTGTGCACGAGCAGGCCGGTACGGGGCGCGGCCAGGCTGACGCGGGGGCCGCCGCGTTCCTCCAACTGCACGTAGCGGCCGAACAGGGTGCGAATGACCAGGAGGCGGTCGGCCTGCTCCCAGGTGGCTTCGGCGCGCTGTCCGGCGAGCTGGTTGACCAGCCCGTCGGGCCAGACCTCCAGCCGTCCCTGGTACAGGATCAGCAGGTTGCGCAGCGTGTAGATGGTCATCCCGAAGCCGAGCAGGGAGGCGGTGGCCGACGGCTGGGTCCAGCCGACCAGCAGCAGCGCTGGCCCCGTGACGAGCACCGGAACGACGATCAGGGGACTCCGCCCGTTCGGGCGCAGCCGCAACGCGCCGCTGGTTCCGCTCATCCCGTCTCCGCTCCGAACAGCATCACCGGATGAGCACATCGTCGCGAATGGCAAACCTTGCCACAAGGCGATCGGGGGCCCAGAAGACCGGATCCGAGCCCCACTACCAACAACGGTGAACGCGGCTCTCGCGCGGTGACCTCACGCGCTCGCCTCCATGAGCATTAAGAACAGCCGCACGTCCGGTGAAGTCACCCACAGACGACTCGAACGGCGTCATGGGCGCAGCGCTGACTACGTTCATCGACCCTACTGAAACGTCGATCGTTCCCCGGACCACTGGACTGAGAAGAAACGTGGGGATCGCGTGAGTGGCGATCCGGCTCGGGTGTGGCTCGTTTTCAGTGGGGCGTCCGCCCACACCCCGGGCACGGCACCGCCACAGACATCGCCGACCCGCGGATCGGGCAGAACCGTCCCATCCAGGCCCGTCACTGTTATCCCCGGCATCGCCGCCCGGCGCAGCGGAAGAGAAACCTTCCAACCGGAAGTCGTGAGGAACACCTATAGGCGACAGTGCCCCGATTCTCTAGCTTGAGGACAGTCCTCAACGGCCAAGAGAGCATCATGCACCTCGCCAGACGGCTCATCCTCACCCTTGCCGCAGCGGCGCTCGCGGGACCGCTGGCATCTGTCCCGGCGGCGCACGCGGCAGGCTCGTACACCTGTTTCTACGGCAATCGCACAGCCGCTCAAGACGGCTACCAGATCTCCGCCCAAAGCTGCGACGGCACAGGCTATGTCGATGTCGCAGTCACCGTACTGGGCGGCTCAGCCGCCGGCAGCCACCGCTGCCGCACGGCCTTCTCCTGGAACGGCTTCCTGACGGCGACCGGCTGCACGCAGCAATGACCACAAGCCAACGGCGCGGCTCACCCTCGACCAGCCCTCTGCCCAGCTCGGCAAGGTCCCTAGAGAGGAGCCGCACCCAACCTCGTCAGCGATGACGGGGCCGTCATACCGTTGCACCGGTTCTTCCTTGCTGGTCGAGGTCGATTGGTCGCACTTTCGAACCTGGCAGCAAGGAAGAACCGCCGCCAACCATCCCTACGGTGAGGAGGCGGTGCCAGTTCCCCGAACCCTGTTGGGTGAGCTGGTGTCGCACGCTCTTGACCAGCGTGAACATCCCCGGCTCGTCCTCAACCAGCCAACCGCGCTCGGTCAGCCGCTTGAGCTTGCCGCACAGCCCCTGGACCTTGGCCGCGGCCTCGCCCCGCCCCGCCCCGACGCCGGCGAGATCTTGCCCGCCCGCATCGCGCCGTCGGCATCGGCCAGCACTTCCCACACATCCCGACACGCCCGCGGCAACACCGACACCCCTCTCCCCGGCTCCCACCGCGGCACCAACATCACACCCGCCGTATCGCCTCGGCTTCCGGCCCGGCCCATGGAGCGTCCGCCGGAGGCTTTACGCTCCCCGGTTCCAGCTCGGCCACCTGGGACGCCTCACCCACAACCGTGTTCACCGTCTTGTGTGTGAGCTCCAGCGCCGACAACCAGCCTTCCTTAGCCTCCAACCACTCCTGCACCTGGGCAAACTGCCGGCGAAACTCCTCGATCTGCTGCCGGGCCTCCACTTGCCCTCGCGTCAACTCCTCCTGCCACAACACCACCCCCACCACCGCCTGCACCCATGGTGGAAGCCAATCCCGCGTTCAAACAGCCCAGGCACCAATCCCCAGCTCAGCAGCCCCTTAGAGGAGAGCCACACCCATCGGCGATAGCGACTGCGTTCCCAGTCCGCCTCGCACCCGCATCCCGGGCACGCCGCCGGGCCACCCCACGTCTGCGCGGCAACGACCACCACACCATCGGCCACGGCAACCGACTCGACCACCACCGCCTTCAACCGAGGTAGCAACAGGAACAGGTCCTCCTCACACACGACCCAGCATCCCGCCACACGACCACACCGTCACATCCCCGCAACAGACGATCAACGGCTACGAAAACCTTGTAAGAACCACGAGCCGCGCCCAACCGCGACAGCGACCCCAGTGTCGACTGGAGAGGCGCCTTGACCGATGAGTCGGACGGGTGAGTCCTCACGCTTGAGGGACGTCCTGCATGGCCGACAGCCGTTACGCGCTCGTCTCGACCTCCTGGAGGGGGTGTCCGCCTTCGCAGCAGTCGCCTTCCGGGAGCAGTACGATCAAGGTCCACGGTCGCCGGTGTGGAAGGGAAACATGTCCGAGCAGTATGAGCGGGTGTTCGCTCAGTACGACACCGATGGGGATGGGCAGCTCACCGTGGACGAGGTGACCGCGGCGATCGCGGGGATGTTCCCGGCCTCCGAGGTGAACGACCTGTCCGGGGTCGTCAAGGCGCTGTTCGTCGAGTACGACACTGATCAGGACGGGTTGCTGTCGGTGGCCGAGTTCGTGCCGCTGGCGAAGAACCTTCCCGAGCTCGGTACCGGAGACTGAACGCCGGGCCACCCGAACGGGCCTCATCACGGCCCCGCACACAGCTGCTGTCGCAAAAAACAGCCGAGCCTCTAGGAACATGCTGTGCCCATCCCAGGTGGGTGCGGCACGTTCGCGGGGAGCTGTTCATCGGCTCAGCGAAAACACTGCGGAAGAGTCGTACCCAACAGCTCGCGCCCGCTCAGTCGTCGAACTCGAAAGCCGCTGGCTGTCGCTGGCCCGGGCTTTGCTGTGCGCGCGGAACATGCAGGCTTCTGGATCGTATGCGTGGGTCGCCGGCGGTTCTTCCCGTTCGGTGTTCAGCTGCTCGGCAAGCTGATTCAGGCCGCTTCGCCCTCGGGGTCTGGGAGCATCCGGAACTCGTGCGGCGTTCGTGGCGCGACTTTGGTCTGTTCCGCCGAGGTTTCCGATCGCTGATGAGGCAAGCTCCCGTTGCGCTGCCGGGCGTAAGCGGGGCTCGTCGTGGTTGGGTTGTTGGTCACGCCCAGCTGGCGATGGCCCCAGGTCGTCGATGTCCCCGCCCTCACCGGCGTACATGAGCTCGCCCTCGGACAGCTGGTCCTCACGGCCCCGCTCGTTGTCGAGGTTCAGGGCGTTGGGGTCCCGCTCAGGCGTCATGAACCGGCGTTGACGAGGACCCACCCGCTGCCGCGACGCTCTGACACCACGCTGACCTGCGGTTTCTCCGGGTGTCTGCCCTAGCCTGGAGGCATGGGGGGACATCGGAGGCTGCCGCGTGCCGATCGCGGGGGCGAACTGCTGGAGTGGTTCGTCCTCGCCGGGATCAGCGCCGTCCTGCTGACCCGCGGCTATCTGGAGGTGACGGGCTACCCGCAGATCGGTGGTGGCGGGCTGCACATCTCGCACGTGCTGTGGGGCGGTCTGCTGATGCTGGTCGCGCTGGTGCTGACGCTGCTGTACGACGGCCGCCGCGCCCGCCGCTGGGTGGCGCTGCTCGGTGGCGTCGGCTACGGGCTGTTCGTGGACGAGGTCGGCAAGTTCATCACCAACGACAACGACTACTTCTACCAACCGGCCGGAGCGGTCATCTATCTGTCGTTCGTGGTGCTGGCGGTCGTGCGGCTGCTGGTGGCCCGGCGTTCCGGCGACGGCTCGCCCTCCTCCCCCGCTCACCACGAGGTCACCGCGCCGGTGCGGTGGGCCCGCCGTGCCTCTGATGCCGCCGCCCGGCTGCTCCAGCGCCGCTGGGTGGTGGCGCTGGCGGCGTTGGTGTTCGTCGCGCAGGCCGTGCCCGGCATCACTCTGGTGGTGGCCTACCTGGGGCGAGTCACTGATCCGCCCGCGCTGATCGCCTCGTTGGACACCGTCTCGGAGGTCACCTCGATCGGCACGGCGGTGTCGGCGCTGGTGTCGGCGGGCTTCGCGGCTGCGGCCGCGTTCGCGCCGCGCGGTCAGCCGCGGGTGCTGCTGGATCGGCTGCGCTGGGCGGTGCTGACGGATCTGCTGATCACCCGGATGTTCGGCTTCACGTACGGGCAGTTCGCCTCGACGGCGTGGCTGGCGTTCGACCTGGTCCTGTACGGCATGGTCGCGCGCGAGCTGCGACGTAGCCGGTAGTGGTCCAGGTGCGGGGCGATGTCACGGTCATCCACCCGCGGGAACCGAGCCCACGCCGGCAGCTGAACGACAGCAGCCCATCCATCCCTGCGCCCTGAACAATCCTCGACCAGCCCGGCAACGCCTGGCCGACGGTAGCGACAGCGACTGCCGACGACATGCCACCTTGCAAGGGTCTCCGCCCGGCTCAGCGAGTTCCTGCGAACGAGCCGTACCCGGGGGGAGGTCCTTCCCCGCTGCCAGACTCCGGCAGCATTCAGGCGCTGACGACCGGTACGAGAGTCAGATACGCGATGCCGAGGACGTTGCGGTAGCCGTCGGCCCAGGACGACCGCTGGCGGTCGACTCGTTCGCGGGTCTCGGCGGCGAGGGGGTGGTCGGGGTGAGTGGCGAGCCAGAGCTCTGTGTCATGGCGGTAGCCGGACTCGAACTCCTCCCACTCCTCACGGCTCGCCGACTCGATCCAGGCCGGCCGGAAGCCCGACTCGATAGCGAGGTCGACAAGCGGTCCGAGCCCCAGGTGGTCGCCTGCGTGCGCCCCGGGCCACATCGCCGCGAGTTCCTCGTCCGTCGGGGAACGTTCCCAGAAACCCTCGCCGAGGAGCACACGCCCGCCTGGACGGACCAGGCGGCGCAGCTCGCGCAGAACGACTCCGGGATCGTACGGCTGCTCCGGGTCGCACAGCGCTTGGCCGGACCCCAGGCAGAGCACCACGTCCACGGGGCCACGTAGCGTGCCGAGGGCCGACTCCTCGACGAACTCGACCCGTTCGGCGAGTCCGCGTTCCTTAGCGAGGTCCCTGCCCCTGGCGAGGTCTTCGGCGTTGATGTCGAGGCCCACGCCTGTCGACCCGGGAACGGCCTCCAGAACACGGAGCAGTAGTTCGCCCCAGCCGCAGCCGATGTCGAGGACGGTGGCGGGTGAGACGTCGGCGAGCCGCGCGACGATGCGCCGGGTGCGGTCTTCGGAGAACGGTCCGTGGAAGGTCAGACTGCCGAGACGCGGGGGAAGATCGGAAACTGTCATGGGGCGGACGCTAGTTGATCCTGAGTGATGCGCCGAACGATTTAGCTGCGGCTCGTCCGTTCCAGGCAGAGCCTCGAACGCCCTGGCTGGTTCTCCCACTCGACGTGTGATGCCGAGCGGCCCGGCCCGCATCTGGCAGGAGCGGCGCTCGCCATCAGGCGACCTCTCCGGCCTACGGGGTGGCGACTACTCAGGCTTCATTGCGTGCAGCTCGTCCTCAGCGAGCCATCTGCCCAGTTCAGCCGGTCACTACATTCGAGCCACACCCGGTCCCTGTCGTAGGCATGATCAACCCCTCCCCTCCTCCGGCCATGGTTCGGTCGCAACGCCTGCCTTGGCTGTGGCCGAGGAAGGGCTGCCCAGATGGTGAGCGATATGGGCTCTGTGCCGGGTCTGATGGGTATCGGGTCCTCGACTGCGTGTACGGGGAGGTGTGGGGGTGTCGACGTTCATCGATCTGGTCGTCATCGACCTGTACCCGGGGCCGGGCCGGGAACTGGTCCTAGCTGACTGTGAAAGCCGCAGGAACCAGCCTCGATCTGTGAGTCGCATGGAGATGGGGGCCGGGATCGGGTTGATCGAGCAGGTCTTCGCTGAGGCGGGCGCGCACGTCGCCCGGATCCTGGTGGAAAGCAACAGCGACGAGTACGGCGCTGAGCATGTGGTGCTGACCAACCGCGACGGCCTGCTGACACGGACCCAGCACATCAACGTCGACGCGCAGCGCACCGATGAAGGCGTCCCGTACGCCTTCATCGAACTCATCACCACCCCGCCTGCGGATCTGCCCGACGACCTGCTCGATGGCTACCCTGCCGAGATCCTCGCCGATCCGATCACCGTGGTCGACCTTCCTGAGTTCCACCACGTCCTGCGGTCTGGTGATGGGGCGTACGGGGCTTTCCCGTGGATGAGGGCCTGTTCAACGAGTCCGACGATTGGAACGCCGTGCTGGACGGACCGCAGGCCAGGCTGTGCTGCTGCTCAGCCTGTCAGGAACGCCCGCATTTCTTCCTGGAGTTTGCCGTCGGGCTCGACCGCCGCGATGGCGCTGACCCAGGCTCGCAGGTTGCTCGGATGATGCTCTGGCGGCCAGGTCGTCAGTATTCGGAAAGCACGGCGTCTCGTCGGCGCCACTCGAGCGGACAGGCAGAGTCGAAGCAGCTCAACGCCGGCCCCGGGATGCTCGTCCAGGTTATTGATGACGGCCGGCAGCACATGGTCGGATAGGTATTCGGGTCCGAAGCCCAGACTGGTAGTGGGGCCGTTGGTGAGCACGTCGATCGGGAGGACCCGCAGGGCCAGCTCGATCACAGAACCGATGGTCTCGCTGCCGGAGTGGCCGACCACCCAACTCCAAGCGTAGGCGTTGGACGGATCTCGTTCCAGACGGTGTAGCGCCAGGGGGAGCACCGGCATGTCGAGACGGCCGGCACAGGACAGCGCGATGGAGAAGTCATACGGGCCGGGGGCGTCCGGATCGCTCAGGTGTGCCAGCACCAGTTCCCGCCAGACGGGCCTGGCCAGCAGTTCTTCGTAGCGGCGTGTCAGATGTTCGAGCTCGCCCTGGGGCCAGGCGATGCCCGCGTCGGGCTGCAACGCGCACCGGCTGATGGTCAGCAGGTGATCCAGCATGTCCAACGTCGGTTCGGCCGCGCCGACGAGTTCCGCGTAGCGGTGCATGGCGGGCACGGCATCGTCGTAGTCGGTCATGTCCTTGGCCGGGCCGCCGATGAGGGCCAGCGTGGCCAGGATGTCCCCGGCGCCTTTCAGCAGGGCCTGGTCCACGTCGGGTTCAAGGAGGGCGGGGTAGAGGTCCCCGGTTGTTGCGGCCAGGTGTGCCAGGTACTCGCCCATGATGCCGTTGCGGAACCCCTCACGCAGCAGCCATGCCTTGATCTCGGGGTCATCGCTGCCCTCAAGGCGTTCCACCGCGTGGATCCGCCCCCAGTCCCTGACCCGCTGCGCCAGCTCATAGGCGGCGCGGTACCGGTCGGGTTGGGTTTTCACCAGGGCTACCACGGCATACAGGGTGAGCTCTTCGAGCGTGCCGAGCAGGAGCAGCAGTTCGCGGTCGCGTTCGTCGCCGCATTCCCCCAGCACCACGATGCCCAGCTTGACGGTGTTGCGCGCCCAGCCGTGCTCGGTCAGATACCGCGCCACCTCGTGCAGCGGTTTGCGGGGCAGGTTCCGTGACCTCAACTCGGTGACCAGGTCGTCGGCGAGGTCGACCGCGGGTTGCCTGGCGAGGACTTCATGCAGATGGGCCAACGACGCGGGGCAGGGCGGCGTGGACACAGCCGCTTGGAGGAGGTCGGCCACTTCCGCGACGGCCGTCGGCTTTGGCACGGTGCCGAAGTGGTGGATCCGGACGCCGTCGAGCACCACGCTGGTCATGACGGGCTCGTCCTCGCCGCTGCGAGGGGACGGTTCGTCGGGGAGCGGGAAGCCGCCGCCGGGCCAAGGGCCAGGGCCGTGCAGTGCGTTCAGAGCAAGAGCGTGGGCCAGGAAGGTGGTCCGGTCGCCGACGGGACCACAGTCCAGCTCCCACTGGCCGGGCTTCACCGGCTAGGGGGCAGGACGCCCTTTCCATGGAACATCATGCAACGATCATGGCATTGACCCGGCAGAGCCGCAAAGGGACCCGTCCTGCAGGACCTCATCCGACCAGTCCAAGGGATGTGAATGCAGCAGCTGCACTGGGTGGATCCCTGCGGACACACTGCGCCTATCAGGTATGGGCGCAGTGCGTTTGCAGGGGCCTGTGCGTCCAGTTCGGCGGATCCCTACGGGTGAGTGACGTCGGAAGGGCAACACGATTCTCCGCTTGCGTCCTCCCTCAACCCGGAGCAGTTCAGCCACCCGCCGTGTGTTCTCGCTGTGCACTGCATGCGCGCGGCACGGACCCGGTGTGAGGCCGCGATGGGGGCAGCGCGGCCTCGGACGGCGGGTCAGGGACGGCAGGTCGGGTTGGTGGTGGGGAGGGTTCCGGTGGCCAGGTAGGCGTTGACCTTGGCGTCCACGCAGGTGTTGCCGTAGGTGCCGTAGATCCCGTGCGCGGTGGTGCCGCGCAGGGTGAGCAGGCGCGAGCCGGTCAGCGCCCGGTGCATGGCCTTGCTGCCCTCGTAGGTGGTGGAGGTGTCGCCGGTGGCGGACACGATCAGCGCGGGGGTGGGGTTGCCGATGCGCGTGGGGTGCTCGCGCGGTGGGTTCGGCCAGGAGGCGCAGGGCCAGATGTTGTTCTTGAGGGGGCCGAAGAGGGAGTGGCGCGCGCGGCTGCGCTGGATGTCGTTCCAGTAGGTGTCAGGGTCGCGGGGCGCGGCGCGCTCGCCGCAGACGATCGCGGCGGCCGGGCTGGCCAGTGGGGAGCCGTCGCTGGTCAGGACGAACGTGAGGAGCCCGTTGAGCTTGGGGTCGGGGTCGGCCGGGCGGCGGTGCGCGGCCTCGTTCAGGGTCCGGACGGTGGTGGCGAACTCCGCGCGGCCCGCGGGGCGGTCGTCGCCGGAGCCGACGGAGACGATGTACGGGACCGCCTGCTCGTCCACCTCGTGGGGTCCGACGCGCAGCGGGCGCTTCTCCGCGGCGGCGACGATCGCGTTCACGGTGGCGAGCACGCGGGCGGGGGTGGCGCCGAGGCCGTAGGCGCCGTGACGTTTGGCGGCCCAGGCCGCCCAGCCGCGCAGCGCGCGTTCCGCCTCCTCCTCGGTGCCTTGCGTCGCCCTGGGGCCCCACGCGTGCGGGTCGCCCGCGCTGTCCAGGACGACACGGTCGGCGCGGCCGGGGAACATCTGGGTGTAGACCGCGCCCAGGTAGCTGCCGTAGGAGTAGCCGAGGAAGGAGATCCGGCGCTCCCCGAGGACGCGGCGCACGAGGTCGATGTCGCGGGCCGTGTCGCGCGTGTTCGCGTACGGGAGCACGTCGGCGTGGCGCCGGGCGCAGCGCTCGGCCAGGTCGCGCTGCACCGCCACCTGGTGGTCGAACCGGGCGCGGGTCGTGCCGGCCGAGCGGAGCCACAGGCCGATGGGCCAGCCGCAGTCGAGCGGCGTGCTGCGTCCGACGAAGCGCGGGTCCAGGCCGATGAGGTCGTAACGGCGGGCGACGTCCTTCATCGCCGCGCGCGTCTGGAGAGGCATTCCCAGCGTGCTCTCGCCGGGGCCGCCGCTGTTGAGGACCATGGTGCCGATGCGGTGGGCGCGGTCGGTGGCGGGCAGGCGGGACACCGCGAGCGTGATGGTGCGGCCGCCGGGCCTGGAGTGGTCGAGCGGGACGGTGAGCCGCGCGCACCGTGCGCCCGCCTCGTCGAGCTCCCTGCCGACGGCGTCGTCGGAGATCTGGACGCAGGGTTTCCAGTCGAGCGGTGGGCGCGGGCTCTCGTCGGCCCTGGTCAAAGGCGCGACGGCGGCGGACAGGGAGATCAGGGCGAGGGCCGGGACCAGGCGTCGGGTGGTCCACGCGAATGTCGGCTTCATGACCGAGGACGCTAGGGAGGCCGGACGTCCGGCACGATACAGCCGGCCGCACGCGCGTTGGTACAGCCCGCTGTAGTGCCCGGCGGGGACCGGCGGCGAATAATGATCTCCATGCCGATGTCGCGGGGAGTGCGCATGCGTGAACGGGCCTTCTCCGCCTCGGCCTATCTGCTGGGCACGCTGGCCACGGCCGTGGCCACGGCGCTCGCGTCGCCGGTGCTGCTCGTGCCGGCGGCGGCGCGGGGCTGGGCGGGCCGCCACCGTCAGCGGGCCGGAAGGCTGCTCGGTGTTCCGGTCGGCGGGCGGCCGGGCGGATGGCGCAGTCTCGCCTGGGCGCTCGCGCACGTCGCGGTCGGGTTCCCGCTCGGGCTGGCCGCCCTGATGTGCCTGGGCAACATCCTGGTCGCCGCGGTGGCGTTGTCCCTCTGGTGGGCGTTTCCCGCCGACGCGCGTCCCACCCTGTTCTCCTTTTTCGATGTCCATGTGGACGACTGGGCGACCGCGCTGGTCGGGGGCTCTGTGCAGATCGCCGTCCTCGGCGCGGTGGCCTGGTGGGTGCTCCCGATGCTGGCGCGGCTCCACGCGCGGCTGTGCCTGGCGGTGCTCGCGCCGTCGGCCCGCGAGCGGCTCACCGAGCGGGTCGACGTGCTGACCAGGAGCCGGGTGGGGGTCGTCGACGCCCATGGCGCGGAGCTCCAGCGCATCGAACGCGACCTGCACGACGGGACGCAGGCGCGCCTGGTGGCCATCGCCATGCAGGTGGGTCTCGCCCGGGAGTCGCTCGCCGACGACCCGGACACGGTGGCGACGCTGCTCCGGCAGGCGCACGAGACGGCGGAGGAGGCGATGGTCGAGCTCCGCACGGTACTCCAGACGATCTATCCGCCGATCCTCGCCGACCGCGGGCTCGACGGGGCGCTGGCGGCGCTGGCCGCCCGGTCGGGGGTGCCGGTCCGCATCGAGCTCGCCGAGCTGGGCGCGCTCCCGGCGGCCGTGGAGGCGGTGGCCTACTACGTGATCGCCGAGGCGCTGACGAACGTGACCAAGCACGCCGCCGCCGCCCGGGCGGCCCTCCGGGTCGAACGCGCCGACGACGTGCTGTCCATCGAGGTCACCGACGACGGAAGAGGCGGCGTCGACGAGACGCGCGGCACCGGGATCGCCGGGATACGCCGGCGGGTCGCCGCCCTGGACGGGGCGGTCCGCCTCGACAGCCCGGCGGGCGGGCCCACCACGCTCACGGTCCGGGTGCCGTGCGCCAAGTGATCGTTCAGGAGGTTCCGTGCGGGTCGTGATCGCCGAGGACAACGTCCTGCTGTCCAGCGGCCTGGAGCTGCTGCTGGCGGCGAAGGGCTGCGAGGTCGTGGCCGTCGTCGGCGACGGCGAGGCGTTCCTCGACGCCGTCGCCGAACACCGCCCCGACATCGCCATCGTCGACGTGCGGCTGCCGCCGTCGTTCCGCGACGAGGGGATCCACGCCGCGCTGCGGGCCCGCCGCGAGCACGGCGCGCTGCCGATCCTGGTGCTGTCGCAGTACGTCGAGCGCGAGTACGCCGGTGAGCTCCTCTCCGACGGCCGCGGCGGCATCGGTTACCTCCTCAAGGACCGCATCGGCCGGGTGGCCGAATTCGTCGACGCCCTGCGGCGCGTCGCGGCCGGCGGCACCGCCATGGACCCCGAGGTGGTCGCCCAGCTCCTCGCGCGCCGCACCGGCGATCCGCTGGACGCCCTCACGCCCCGCGAACGGGAGTCCCTCGCCCTCATGGCGCAGGGGCACGACAACGCCACCATCGCCGAGCGGATGCGCATCTCCGACAACGCCGTCCACAAGCACGTCGGCAACATCTTCGCCAAGCTCGGCCTGGCACCGGACGACTCCGGCCACCGTCGCGTGCGGGCGGTGCTCGCCTACCTGGACGGCGCGCCCCGGGCGGCCGAGCGGGGCCCCGGGCGCGGGGACCCGCGCTGATCCGCGTCCAGACCTCCTCCGCCGTCCGCGGAGGGGCCGGGGTCAGCCGCCGCAGCCGCAGCCGCCCCCGTCGCCGCAGCTCGCATCGCGGCTCCCGTCTTCGCAGCCGCCGCCCGGACCGAAGGGGTCGGGACGGCTCGCGGACGAACCGCCCCCGACGGCGGGGTTGCCGCCGCTGGAGAACAGCGACGCGACCCCCGCGAAGACGACCCCGATGACGAGCAGGGCGCCGATGACGGCGGCGATGGACCCGAAGATGACGAGCAGGAACAGCAGGGGGCCTGGCATGTGAGCTCCTCTCGGTCTGTCACCGCGAACTGGATCGGGCTCGGCTCCGCCGCTCCCGGGACCGTCCCGGACCACCGCCGTGAGCGCGGCGCTAGCAGGTCTCGCGGTAGTCGACGTCCTGGACGTGGACCGCCCACTCCCGTTCGGTCAGCGGCCCGGAGATCTTGCACAGCTTCTGCTTGAGCAGGTCGGGAGCGACGAGGTGGCTGAGGAGCCTTCCGTCGTCCCTGCCCACGCTGTGAACGCGGGAGCCGTCGGCGCTGAACGCCAGCGAGCCGATCAGCATGCTGCTTCCGGAGTCGTAGGTGTGGCCGGTGAGCGGGAGCCCGACGCGGCGTTGCCTCTCGACGTCCCAGATGTCGATCCTTCCTTGGGCGTCGGTGGTGGCGGCCAGCCGGCCGTCCGGCGAGAACGCGGTGATCGGGGTGCCGCCGGCCGGAAGCCAGATGGGGTTGCCCTTCTGTCGGAGGGTGCGGGCGTCCCAGAAGACCAGGGCGCGCTGGTCGATGGTGGCGAGAACGCCGTCCGCGCTGAGGGCCTGCACGGACCGCAGCACCGTGGATCCCAGGGCGCCGGGCGGGACCAGCGTCCTCCCGGACGGGAACTCCACCACGCCGAGTTCGGTGGCGGAGATGACCCGGCGGCCGTCCTGGCTCCAGACGGTGCGGATCTCGGAGCCGCCGTAACCGGCGGCCTCCGGCGTGCTCCGGGCCTGGCCGAGGGATCGTCCGGAGGCGGTGTCCCAGAACGTCAGCACGGTCGGGATGTTGTTCTTCTGGCCGGGAGCGAGAACGGCCACCGCCTTGCCGTCCGGGGAGAACGACGGTGTCGGCGCGATGCTCGATGGCCGCAGCCCCGGGTTCAGGGTGAGGCGTCTGGTGCGCGCCTTCACGTCCCAGATCTCGACCGAGCCGTTCTGGCGGGCCACACCGAGCAACCGCCCGTTGGGCGACAGGAACATCGTGGGGTTCTCCGGGGCCCCGAGTTTGTAGGGAAGCGTGATCGTCTCGCGGCGGGCCCCGGTCGCGGTGTCCCAGATCTGGACGGTGCCGGAGCCGGTGTCGCCGGTGGCCAGAGTGGTCCCGTCGAGGCTGATCGCCGACTGGTTGAAGAGGTCGGCGACCTTCCGCGGGCGGACGAACGCGGCCACGTCGATCGTCTGGAACCGTCTCCAGCCGTCGAAACAGGACAGGCTCGTCCCGCTGGCGGTGAAGCGGGTGCCGCTGCATGGGATGTCGGTCCGGTGGCGCAGGTAGGGCCGCGAGAGGCCGCTGGGCTCGGTGCTCCACAACGTCATGTTGGAGGCGAGGTACTCGCCGTCGCGGCTGAACGTCATGGACTGGTCGGAGCTCGACCGGTCCGCTCGGGGGATCTCCAGCGTCGTTCGGATCTCATGGGTGTGGGCGTTGAAGACGGCGATCTGATCGCCGTAGCGGGTCGCGACGAACCGTCCGTCGGGGCTGAACGTCGTGTTGGTGAACACCTTCGGCTTCCGCGGGATCCCCCGGGGCATGCGCGGTGTCCTCAGTTCCCTGCCGGTGGTCAGGTCCCACCAGGCCAGCCGCTGCTTGTCCTTGCCGTCGGCGACGGGTACGAGCATGAAGCGGTCGTCGGGGGACAACGCCAGGCCGTCCGGCTCGTGGTCGACCTTGATGCTGCTCAGTTCCCTGCCGGTGGCGGTCTCCAGCACCCTGATCGTCCCCTTGCCGCCGGTCACCAGTTTCGCGCCGGTCGGGCTGAGCCAGAAGTGGTCCGCCCGCTCGGGGGACAGCTTGTGGGGCAGGGGGCCGGGGGCGCCGGAGGCGACGTCCCACAGCACCAGGGTCCCGTCCTGCTGGCGGGTGAGGATCCGCCTGCCGTCCAAGGTCAGGTCCATCCCCGTCAGCTTGGGGCCGGTGACGGTGATCGTGCGTCCCCTCCGCCGGGCCTCGGGGTCGATCAGGGTGAGGGTGTTGCCCTTCAGGAAGATCTGCGGACCGGCGCCGCCGGGCGGGACGGTGAACCACGAACCGTCGATGCCGGGGGCCGGCCAGATGTCCTGCTCCCACTGCGACGACACGGTGAGCAGCGCATGGTGGGTGTCGTGGGTGTCCCCGGCCAGCGCCGCGGCGGCCACCGCCAGGCGGCGGGCCAGGCCCGGGTCGGTGCGCCGCACCTGCAGGGCCTGGGCCGCCAGCTGCCTGCTGATGGCGGCGTCGCGTTGCCGGGCGACGGTCCGGCTCTGCAGGAGGATCAGGGTTCCGGCGCCCATCGACGCCACCAGCAGCAGCGCCATCCCGCCGAGGACGGCCCTGCGGCGGGTGGAGCGGCGGCGGGCGGCGGCGTCGAGGAAGGCGCGCTCGGCCGTGTTGACGGTGAGGTGGCGGCGGCCTTCGGCGACCCAGGCCGTGGCGCGGTCGAGCCGGGTGCCCTGGAACAGGTCGCCGCTCTTGCGTCCGTGGGCGTCCCACAGCCGGGCCCCGTCCGCGAGCTCCCGGTGGGTGGCCAGGCCGGCGCGTTCGGCTTCGGCCCAGTCACGCAGCCGGGGCCAGGCCCGCAGCAGCGCGGCCGTGGCGATCGTGAAGTGCCGGCCGTCCCAGGTCAGCACGCCCGCGCGGGTGAACGAGGACAGCACGGTCTCGATCGCGTTCTCCGGTGTCCGGCCGTCGGTGAACTCGGCGCGCGCCGCGGGCCGCAGAAGGTCGGCCCCGTCCGACACCATGCGCAGCAGCACCGGCGGGACGGCCGCCTGCGCGGCCGCGTCCAGCCGCCGGAACGCGGCCTCGGCGCGTTCACCGAGCGTCGGCGCGACCGCGCCCCGCGGGCGGACCGCCGCGGCCGCCCGCACGCCTTCCTGGAGCAGGTCGGTGTCCGGGGTGGCCATCAGCAGGTCCATCAGCAACCGCTGCGCGGTCGGCCGCTGGGCGGGGTCCTTGGCCAGCGCCGCGGTGACGACGGGTTCCAGCACGTCGGGCAGCACGGAGGTGTCGGGTTCGGAGTTCCGCACCGCGTGCATCAGCTGGGGCAGGGTCTCGCCCTCGAACGGGTACCGTCCGGTCGCGGCGAAGAACACGGTCGCGCCCCACGCCCAGACGTCGACGGCGAAGGTGGGCTTGTGGCCGCCGAAGACCTCCGGCGCCATGTACCGGAGCGTTCCCTTCACCCCGGTCGTGCTGCGCGAGGTGTCGTCGGTGCGGGCGACCCCGAAGTCGATCACGCGCGGTCCGTCCGGCCCCAGCAGCACGTTGGCCGGCTTGAGGTCGCGGTGGACCACCCCGGCCCGGTGGATCGCGGTCAGCGCCGTGGCGATCCCGATCGCCAGCCGGTACAGCTCACCTGCCTGGCAGGGGCCGTTCGCCTCCACCGCCTGCTTGAGGGTCGGTCCCGGGATGTACTCGCTGACGATGAACGGCGGCGTCGACTCCAGATCGACCGCCAGCACCCGGGCCGTGCAGAACTGCGCCACCCGCTGCAACGCCTGCACTTCCCGGGCGAACAACTCGCGGTGCACGGCGGAGTGGTCGGCGTGCAGGGCCTTGACCGCGACCCGTTCCCCGTTCGGCCCGTATCCCTCGTACACCACCCCCTGTCCGCCCGCGCCCAGCCGTCCGGCCAGCCAGTAGTCGCCCAGCCGCGACGGCTCGCCGGGCACCAGGGGTTCGATCGCCACCGAGACGCTCCCTACTCCAAAAAGACATGATCGTCTCTATTGGATGTGCCGGACGCGCCATCGGTTGGTGGCCGATCCCCGATCCCGGCGACGGGCCGGCGCCGACCTCGGACTCGTCCAGCACGGTGTGGGAGACGACACAGCCCGCCTGCGCGCCGGGCGGAGCGTCCTTCACGACGGCCACGGCACGCGGATTCCAGGGGGTGACCGGCGGCAACGCCGCTGACCGCACCATCTTCACCGTGGTGCGGGACCTGGGGGCGAGGCGTCCTCACGGGGTGAAGGCCCACCGGCTTTCGACGCGGAGCGCTCCACGCCGCAACGCGGTGGAACGCCGCTCCAGCCAGCTCACGCGCTGGCGCGGTGTCGCCACCCGCCACGGCAAGCTCGCCCTATCGCTGTGTCCGTGAGTTTCGACGACAGACCCTGGACGTGGTGCTTCGAGTTCATCGCCGTGGCATCTGCGAACGCAGGCGGTCGGCGTGCCGGGTCTGGTTGTCCAGCGCGCGATGCAGGAACGTCTCGATGACGTCCAGCTCGGCGAGGGTGAACCTGTGCAACTCGGCCAGGGCGTCGGTCACGATCGGCCCCCAGATCTCCCGGCTGACCGCGTGGGCCTGATCGGTCAGGTGGACCAGGACGCGCCGCCGGTCCGCCGCATCACGGACGCGCCGGGCCAGACCGGCCCGTTCCAGCCGGTCGATGGCCGTGGTGGTCGCGCCTCCGGTCAGTCCGGCGGCGGCCGCCAGCTCGCTCGCGGTCAACGGGCCGCGGGCGGTCAGCCGGCTCAGGCACCGCAGATCGGTGCGGTTGACGCCCAGGCGCCGGGCCGCCAGTTCGTCGATCAGGTCGGTAGCGTCCTGAAGCTCCTGAACCGCCCTGGTGATGGCGCCGACCCGGGTTTCCTTTGACAATCTAATCCTTAGAAAGTTGAATCAATCGGGTTGGTCCACTCTATCCCCCGGGAGGCCGCCATGCCGAAGCACCCGCTGCGCCTGCGGCAGGCGACAACGGGCGATGTCCCGGCCCTGCTGGCGCTGATGGACTCCGTTCTGAAGTGGCTGGTGGCCCAAGGCCGACCCCGGCAGTGGGGAACGGTGCCGTTCTCGCAACAGCCGGGGTTCGCCGACCGGGTCGCCGGCTGGACCTCCCAGGGCGTCATCACCGTCGCCGAACGACACGGCAGATGCGTCGGGCTCCTGGCCGCGGCATTCGTGCTCCCGCCGCGCGTCCCCGTCGGCGTGGTCCCCGACGGCTCGATGTTCATCCACACCGTCATGACCGACCGCGGCCCCGACGGCCGCGGCGTGGGTTCGGCCCTGCTGGCCCACGCCGAGCGCCTCGCCCGCACGCACAACGCTCCCGCCCTGGCCCTGGACCACTGGGCGGACAGCCCCGAACTCGGACGCATCTACCACGAGCACGGCTACGTCCCGGTCGCCGAATACACCGACCAGCACGACGGGAACACCGTCCGCAACCTGGTGCGCGTTCGGCGCCTCTCCGGTGAGCACGCGGGATCCGAGGACGGGCGCTGAGCGGGGCCGTTCCCGGCCGCCACGGTCGCGCCGCCATGACGGCACGCCGTGATGTGCCGTCGATCCGCACGAGAGCCGGTCGGAGATGAGCCGGGCCCGCGATCACCGGGTTGCGGACCCGGGGCCGGCGCGAGCCGGATCGTGGCGTCAAGGCGCCGTTCGCCCACCCCGATATGCCGCCGAGCAACCGATCGTTCTGTCGGTCCCATGCATGATCATCATGGAACGCTCTCCGTGCAGGCCCTCGTCAGAGAAGAGTTCCGCGATGCAAGACCCGCACACCGTGTACGACTCCCCCGCGTTCGAGCCCGACGGCTTCCCGATCCCGCTCCCGGCCGATCCGGTGCCCCCGGTGCCGGAAGAGGTAGAAAGCGCGCTGGAGCCGTTCCGGGCCGGTGACGCCGCCGCGTCGCTCGCGGCGCTGCGCCCGCTCGCCGCGTCGGGCCGCACCGCCCTGGCGGGCCACGCCGCCGCGGCCCTGGCGGGCGTCGCGATCAGCCTCGACGAGCCGTTCCGGGCTCCCCTGCGGCAGGTGATGGAGGGAGAGGACCCGTGGCTGGGCCCGCTGGCCGCCGTGCTGGAGCCGCGGGGGCTGTCCGACGTTCTGGACCGCCGTCCACCCGCCGCGGATCCGCTGCTGACCGGGATCACCGCCCGGCTGACCGGGGCCCGGGAGACCGCCCGGGAACGCCTCGCCCAGGCCATGACGGACGCCGACCGGACGGTGCAGCGCGATCTCGCCGCCGCGCTCCTGGGCGACCTGCTCCTGGCCGACGGCGAGCCCGACGCGGCGGAGAAGCCGCTGCGCAGGGCGTTGCGGGCGAGGAACCCGCTGTACGTCGCGTACGCCGGTCACCTGCTCGGCCACCTTCTCATCGTGCGCGGCGAACTGGACGAGGCCGCCGACACGCTGCTCAAGGCGTGCATCACCGCCCACCCGCGTGAAACCGGGACCGGCGCGCTGATGCCATGGGCGCATCTTCGGCTCGGTGAACTCCTCGCGGGCACGTTCAGGCTCCGCGTGGTCGAGGAGTGGATGGAGAACAACGGCATGGACGAGCTGTACTGGACCCGCGACGTCTTCGAGACCGGGGCGCACTTCCACGACGTCAGCCGTCCCTCGCTCAACGAGATCGGCCTGCACGTGTTCCCGGGGGACGTCGCGAAAGTGCGGGCCGCGCTGGACCGGCTGAAGCAGTGGAGCGACGAGCGCCACGCCCGGGGCCGCCGACTGTGCCTCATGCTCGGCACGCGCACCGACACACGCCCCTGGGACGAGGATTACGGGCCACTCCGAGAGCTGCTGGCCGAACTGAACGCCTCCGCCTAGATCGTTGATGGGGAAGGTTGGTGCCGGTCAGTGGTCGTGGGCGATCAGTGAGCGTTTGATGGGCTGGCTGATGCGGGCCCACAGCCCGTCGGTGGTGCGGGCGTGGTGGCGTTCCAGACCCGGCTGGTCCTTCGGCGTCCAGATGACCGCCTCGATGCGTTGCCGCAGCCAGGACGGGAACGCCTGGCCAGGGGCGGGCTTGGGTTCGTCGTGGCGGCGCGGGCGGATCAGCATCAGCTTGGGCGAGGCGGACGGGCTCGGAGTCCGTCAACCGCGGTCGGCGGCCCATCCTCCGATCTCGCCGTCGATCTTCATGTACAGGGCGGTGAGCAGGGCGTTCAGGTCATTCGTCACAGGCCGATCTTGGACGTCCCGCCTGCGTTCCCGGACGCACCGTCGGCATCCGTAGTGACCCGTATAGGTTGGGCGCGCACATGCGGAGCACAGGGGGTACGGGTCATGAGCTGGTACGTGCTGGTGGAGGCCAACGAGTCGCACGGCGGCGACAACACATGGAACCTGGTGGCCAAGGTCCCCGTCGAAGGCGGAAAGGAAGCGGCCATCGCCCGGGCCGAGGAGATAAGCCGCACCTCGTTGAGTGGCAGCTTGCCCAAGGACGAGGGGCGCCTCGTGTTCCGTACGTCTCCGACGAGCTGGCTCGTGGAGAAGTCCCGCCTGGTGCGTGAACGCTCCGCCGACCCGATCAAGCACACCCAGCACCTGCGCGTCTGCGTCGCCGAGCTGGTGTTCGCGCGGGAGCCTGCCGATCCCCCCAAGAAGGGTCGGCTGCGCAGGTGACCGGCCGTCGTCGAGGGTGTCGCCATCCGCGTCGCGCGGCGCGTGTGTCGGCCGCGCCGATCTGACACGACCGGTTCACCGGCCAGCCCGTCAAACGCCCACTGAACGATCCAGGTCAGCGGACGTCAAGGGCCCAGTGCCGTGGCCGTTCGCCGGGCCAGCGATCCGTGCGCGGCTCCGCGCTGGTCCCGGCCGGGGTCGGGCGGGTGTCGCGGGAGACACCCGCCCCCGTCATCCCCGTCAGGTGTGTCCAAGGACCGGGTGCGGCCGGTACGGCGCATCCAGCCGCCGGACCTCCTCCTCGGTCAGCCTCAGTTCCGTCGCCGCGACGGCGTCGTCCACGTGCCGGTGCGAGGTCGCGCCGATGATCGGTGCGGTCACGCCCGGGCGGCCCAGCAGCCAGGCCAGCGCGATCCGGGCGGGCGGAACGTCACGTTCGGCCGCGACCGCCCGCACGGCGTCGACCACATCGAAGTCGGCGTCCTGATACAGGTCGTCGGCGATGGAGTCGCTGTCCGCGCGCACCGTGCGGCGGCCGCCGCCGCGCTCGCGGTTGCCCGCGAGCAGCCCCCGCGCCAGCGGGCTCCATGGGATGACGCCGACCCCTTGGTCCAGGCAGAGCGGGATCATCTCCCGTTCCTCCTCCCGGTAGACCAGGTTGTAGTGGTTCTGCATGGACACGAACCTGGTCGGCGCGCAGTGCTGCGCCTTGGCGAACTGCCAGGCGTACATGCTCGACGCTCCGATATAGCGGGCCTTGCCCGCTTTAACCACCTCGTCCAGCGCCTGCATGGTCTCCTCGATCGGCGTCTCGTAGTCCCAGCGGTGGATCTGGTAGAGATCCACGTAGTCGGTGCCCAGGCGGCGCAGGGAGGCGTCGATGGCCGACAGCACGTGCTTGCGGGACAGACCTCCGTCGTTGGGGCCCGGTCCCATCGGGAAATAGACCTTGGTGGCCAGCACGTAGTCCTCGCGGTGCGGGAACAACCCGGCCAGCAGCCGCCCAGTGATCTCTTCGGTGCGTCCGAGCGAGTACATGTCGGCGGTGTCGAAGAAGGTCACGCCGGCCTCGACGGCCCGGCGGACGATCGGTCCGGCCTGCTCCTCGTCCAGGTACCAGCTCTGGCTGCCGCGATCCCCGTAGCTCATCATGCCCAGGCAGACCCGCGAGACCTTCAGTCCCGACGATCCGAGCCGCACGTGTTCCATGTTCCCTCCTTCTGACCGGACCCGCGGTGCAGCGCGACCCCAGCGATCACCAATCCCACCCCGGCGGCCTCGACGGGCTCCGGGAACTGCCCCAGCACCAGCGCGCCCACCACCGTGGCGATCGCCGGCAACAGGGAGGTCATCAGCGCATAGGTGGCCCTGGCCAGGCGCTCCATGGCGAGCTGGTCGAGGACGTAGGGGACCACCGACGAGCAGATCCCCACGCCCACCCCGGCGGCCAACACCACCGGGTCCGACACGGCCGGCGCCACCTGCGCCGCTCCGAACGGCACCACCAGCACCGCGGCCGCCACCATCGCCGCCGCCAGCCCGTCCACCCCGCCGCCCGGCCGGCGGGCCACCCGGTGTGCGAGCACGATGTAGGCGGCGAACAGCCCCGCGTTGGCGAACGCGAACACCAGGCCCACCGGTTCTCCTGCGAACTCGGCGTCGGTCAGCAGAGCCACTCCACCGACCGCGACGGCCAGAGCGAGCAGGTTACGGACCGTGCGCGCCCCGAGCGCCGCCAGGGCGACGACCGGAAGGAACTCGATCGCCGCGACGGTGCCCAGCGGCAGCCGGTCGATAGCCAGGTAGAACGTCACGTTCATGGCCGCCAGGACCGCGCCCCAGGCCAGCACCGTCCGGTCGATCCTCCACAGAACGGGACGGCGCCACAGCGCGAAGACCAGGGCCGCGCTCCAGATCCGCAGCCCCGCCGCTCCCAGAGGTTCCAGGCGGCTGAACAGCAGCACCGCCAACGCCGGTCCCACGTAGTGGAAAACGGCGCTTCCGGCGAACAGCCCCCAGGGCGGAAATCCCATGGCCCTATCGTTGGGCAGTCCCTAACTTGGCAGAATGGCGAACAGAAGGAGTAGGTCCGGCCGCGCCTACGAATCCAAGGAACTCGACGGCACCGACCTTCGCATCCTCACCGAGCTCCAGCGGAACGCCCGGACGAGCCTCGCCGAGCTGGGCCGCCGCGTCGGCCTGTCGGCCCCCGCCGTGGCCGAACGGGTCCAGCGACTGGAGGACACCGGCGTGATCGTCGGCTACCACGCCGCGGTCGACCCGCGGGCGCTGGGCTTTCCCATCAGCGTGCTCGTCCGGGTCCGGCCCGCCCTGCGCGAGCTGCATCTGATCCCCAAGATCGCCGATGAGATCCCGCAGATCGTCGAATGCCACCGCATCACCGGTGACGACTGCTTCTTCTTCGTCGCCCACCTGCGCTCGGTCGACGAACTCGAACCCATCCTCGACCGCTTCACCCCGCACGGCCGCACCACCACCTCCATCCTCCAGTCCGCTCCCGTGCCACGCCGCCCCCTCCCTCTGGGGGAACCGGAAGTCGACATGTGACCAGAAGCCGGTCCGCAGGGCTATGAACCGCGCGAACGTGGCGAGGTTGGGAGCGGCGGCTTCGACGCGATGAACGTTCCGCCCCTGCGGCGTCCGGACGATCGGAAGAGTCCTGTGAGGGACAGAACGGCCGTCGGCAGGGTCACACCGCGGTCGAGGGACGCCACCTCGGCGCGCTGCGAAGCGTCCCATCAACGATCCAGGGCGCTTCCGATGGATCCGAGTGGGTGGTGGTCGAGCCGTTGTCGCCGGTCAACGGCAAGCCGGGCGGCCGGTGGTCCGCGCCACGGCGCTGCGAGTGGCGCGTGCGCAAGTGGAAGCGGTGCCGGGCGGTTGCGGTGCGGCCAGCAAGATGGCACTGAGCGCGAGGGAGCGCCCTGGTCTCCGAAGAAGGCCAGGTGACCATGGGGCTTGCGCCTGATCATCTCGCAGAGTCGCAGGATCCAGGGAGGTGGCGCGAGGCCGGGAAGCCTGGTGAGCACGGCCTGCCCACCGGGGCCTTTCTGCGCTGATGGGGCAGACATCACCTGCGGCCTGTCCCGTAACGGTCGGTCCTCGCTCTCAGCGGCGTGGCCGCCGTTCGACGACCTTCGCGTGCAGGAGCGTGCCGGCGAGCTCGACGTGGAGACGGGCGTCGGCGGCGAAGTCCCTGGAGCGGATCTTGAGCTTGGAGAAGGTGAGGTTGAGCCCGCTGGTGTCGATCACCATGCCCGGCGAGCTGACGATGAACAGCTTGCCGTGCACCATGTCCGCGTCGATGCGCAGGACGTTCGAGGTGATCACCGCCTGGGTGAAGTCGAGGGTGACCCGGCACAGCTGCGTGCGGAGCTCGATGCGCGAAGGCACCGGCCAGCGCCCGTCCTGTACGTACTTGCCGCCTCCCTGCCTGATCACGAGCACCTCTTTGGTCCCGGGCGCGGTCGGCAGGTCGGTGGTGAGCGCGGCCAGCTCGCCGAGCGTCCGGGCGTTCAGGGCGCTCTCCACCCGGGTCTCGAGCTCCTCGGCGCTGAGTCGGCCATCTCCCCCGGCGACCCGCAGAGCCTCCACGACGCGGTCGCGATCCTCGTGCGAAGCTCGCATGTCGGGCAGATCGTTCGGCATGCCGCCCACGCTAGCAAGGCGAGCCGTGCCGGTCCGCCGGGTCAGCCGATCATGGTGAGTTCGCCCGGGACGTTCCAACGCTTCAGGTGCGCGAATGCGTGCTCGGTCCGGGTGGCGGATCGAGGTCGACCGGCCTCCGGCGGTGTCGTTGAGGCGGCCGACCGGCCTGGCCTCCCCGGCACCCGTGGGAGCTTGGCCGGAGCCGGAGCGGGCTTGGGACTTCGTGCGGATCGCCGGCCCGTCACCTCGCAAACGACCGCGAGCTCGCCGTGGTCTGGATCCGCTCTCCGAGAAGGTCCCGGCCGGTGGTCACTTGGCGTCGTCGTCCGCACTCCTGACGAGTACCGCGGCCATCTCCCGCAGCCTTTCCATCTCGTCGGTTCGGGCGATCGCCATGAGCTGCGGTTGGAGCTGCGGGTACTGCGCCATCGACGCCGCCCATATCCCGCCCTCGCGAACGCGCGCGTCGTCGTGCCGCAGGGCGTCGTCGATCACGGTGAAAAAGCGTTCGTCGAACTCCGTCGGAGCGCCGTACGCGGCCCGCTCCACCGCCTTGGCCACCTCGTCGGGATCAGAGGCGTTGCGCGCCTCGGCGAGAAGCTCGTCCAGCGACCAGGTGTCCAACCGCGCCTCGGCGCTCTCGAACGCCTCCCGCACCTCCCCGGCGTCGGCTCCGGTGAAGATCAGATACGACAGCCGGACATCCCAGTCGTCGTAGTGGGTCATCACGAGCCGCTGCCCGTCGCCCCACCACGAGACGCTGGAGGGCTCCTCGAACGGGTCGGGAGCCGAGACCGACACCTCACGCTGCGGCCAGCCCCACGCCGCCGCCAGCCGTTCCACCTGGCCGATGGCACGCCAGCCCCGCAGCAGCAACCGTCGCGAGCTCTTCAGGTCCACAGCCGTCGCCGTTCTCTTCGCCTTGGCAGCCCAGACGCATCACGCTATCGCGGGGCGCCGGCCGTTCACGCCCAGCCGGGATTCTGCCCGGGCCGGAAGGGTCCGTCGAGGTCGAGACGCCAGTCGTTGCTGCGTATCAGCCTGCCGCTGCCCCGCGGGTATTCGAAGTCGCAGACGCCGACGAGAGTGAAACCGAGACGGCGGCACAGGGCGTTCGACGGGGCGTTGTCGACCGAGGAGAACGCGTGCAGACGGCGAGGGGCACCGGGCGCGTGGGCGGCCTCGCGCACGATGTCGATCAGTGCGGTTCCGGCTGCGGCGGCGACGCCCCTGCCCCGGTAGGGCGGCAGGACGTTCCAGCCTGTCTCGTAGATCTCTTCGCCCTGCCAGTCGCGCCTGTGGTAGTTGATGCTGCCGACCGTCTCGTCACCGAGCCGCACGACGAACGCGCGGCCGAGACCGGCCTCGGGCATGGCGAGGTAGCGGCGGTGCCGGGCCAGCAGTTCGTCCTCTGACTCCGGTCCGCCGAGGTTGGTCCGCCTCAGGAGAGCGAGTGCGGACTCCGACCAGGGTTCAAGGCGCACGTCCATCCGGCACAGGCTGGCAGACCCCTCGGCGGCGAGCATCTCCTTATTTTGGGGGGCGCGGTCCGTACCGCGGGCGCCGCGTGTTCCACGCCTGCGGGATCGGGTGGTCGTACGGCTGGCGCAACGGGCGGAAGAAGTCCCGGATGTCGGTGACCAGCAGGTCCGGGGCCTCCATGGCGGCGAAGTGGCCGCCGCGGTCGAACTCCGACCAGTGCACGACGTCGTCGTTCCGTTCGGCGACGCGGCGGATGCCGGCGTCGCCGGGGAAGACCGCCACTCCGGTGGGGACGCGCGAGGGGCCCATCGGTTGTGACCAGTCCATCGCGCCGTCCTTGTACAGGCGCGCGGCCGAGCCGGCGGTGCCGGTGAACCAGTACACCGAGACGTTGGTGAGCATCTGGTCCCGGTCGACGGCGTCTTCGGGCAGGTCGGCGGCCGGGTCGGTCCATTCCTTGAACTTCTCGGCGATCCAGGCGAGCTGGCCGGCGGGTGAGTCGTGCAGGCCGTAGGCCAGGGTCTGGGGCCGGGTGGACTGGATGGCCGAGTATCCCGAACGGTCGGCGGTGTCGGTGTAGAGGCGCAGCCGGGCCCGCTCGGCCGGGGTCAGGCCGGTGAGGGCGCCGGGGTCTCCTTCGGGGAAGCCGAGTGCCCCGTTGACGTGGACGCCCACGACGCGGTCGGGGGCGATCCGGCCCAGCATGGGTGAGATCAGCGAGCCGGTGTCACCGCCCTGCGCGCCGTAGCGCTCGTAGCCGAGTCGGCGCATCCATTCGGCCCAGGCCCGCGCGATCCGTTCCAGCGTCCAGCCGGTGGTGCGGGTGGGGCCGGAGAACGCGAACCCCGGCAGGGACGGTGCCACCACGTGGAAGGCGTCGGCGGGGTCGCCGCCGTGGGCGCGCGGGTCGGTCAGCGGGCCGATGACCTTCATGAACTCCACGATCGAGCCCGGCCAGCCGTGGCTGAGGACCAGCGGCAGGGCGTCGGGTTCGGGCGAGCGCACGTGCAGGGCGTGCAGGTGCTCTCCGTCGATCACGGTCGTCACCTGGGGGAAGCGGTTGAGGGCCGCCTCGTGGACGCGCCAGTCGTATCCGGTCCGCCAGTACTCGGCCAGGTCCTTGAGGTAGTCGACCGGAACGCCGTGCGACCAGGCGGGGGCCGGGGCGTCGGCGGGCCAGCGGGTCCGGGCGAGCCGTGTGCGCAGGTCGTCCAGGTCGGCCTGCGGGACCGCGATGCGAAACGGCCTGAGCGTGGTGTCCTCTGCCATCGCTGCTCCTCGCGTAGGGGTGGTTCTCTAGTGGCGTTCGGCCCAGGCGGTCAGACCGGTCCCGGTGAGGAAAAGGTCCAGGGCGACGGCCGCGGCGCCGTGCAGGGCGCCGTCGTCGCCGCGCGCGGCCGCCAGCACCTTGGGCGGGGCCGCCCGGCGGAAGCGCATGAGTCCGCCGGTGAACGCCGAGTCGAACTCCGCTCCGGCCGCCGTCCGCAGCGGCCAGGCCAGGCCGCCGAGCGTGACCACGTCCGGGTCCAGGGCGTTGACGAGCCCGGCCAGGCCCCGGCCGAAGTCGGCGGCCGCGCGGGCGACCGCCGCCCGCACCCCGGTGTCGGGGGATGACAGGGCCGTCAGCAGGTAGGTGCGGGGGTCGGCGGGTTCGGGGTCGCCGAGGCGCCGGGCGATGGCCCGCCCGTCCACGTTCAGTTCCCAGCAGCCGGTCGCGCCGCACGGGCAGCGCAGCCCGGGATCGCCGAACGGGAGGTGGCCGAACTCGCCGCCCGCCCCGGTCGCGCCGTCGACCGGGCGGCCGGCGACCACCAGGCTGCCGCCGAGTCCGCCCTCGATCGTGACGTGCAGGGCGGTGGCGGCTCCGGCGGCGGCGCCGCCCCGCGCTTCGGCGACGCCCTCCAGGGTGGCGTCGTTGCCGATCACCAGCGGCAGGTCCCGGGCGAGCACGCCGAGGTCCACCGCGTCCCAGCCGAGGGTGGACGCCTGGACGACCTCGCCGTGCTGCACGGTCGCCGTGACCGCCGCCCCGACCGCGCGGACCCGGTCGCCGTACCGGTCGAGGACGCCGCGCACCCCCTCGGCGACCGCGCCGACCACGTCGGCGGGCGCGCGGCTGGCGTGCACGTCGGCCGCGACGATGCGGGGGGCGCCGTCGAGCGCGGCGACGGCGCAGCGCCAGTCCTCCAGCCGCAGGTCGACCACGGCGACGAGGGGGCCGTTCGGGTGGGGGGTGAGCACGGTGGTGGGGCGGCCCCGTCCCGTCGCGGGCGCCGGTGTCTCGGCGAGCAGTTCCAGGTCCCGCAGGCGCGCGGTGATGTCGGTGGCCGAGCCGCTGCTCAGGCCGAGCCGCTGGGCGACCGCCGCCCGGGTGACGCCGGGCGTGCGGCGCATCTCCCCCAGGACGGCGAGCGCGCCGCGCCAGCGCGCGTCCTCGGTCCGCAGGTGCTCGGGTCTTGCGGTCGGCGGCATGCCCCCTTTTATACTCGATGATCGAGTTTAATGGGAGGCGACATGCACGAGCGCGTGGATCTCCGCGCCATCCGGGCGGTGCTGCTGGACATGGACGGCACCCTCGTCGACTCCGACGCCTCCGTCGAACGCGCCTGGACCACCTGGGCCCGCGAGCACGGACTGCCCGCGGCGCCGGTCCTGGCGGTCGCCCACGGCAACCCGTCGGACCGCACGGTGCGGCACGTGCTGCCGCACCTGGACGAGGAGGCGGTCGCGGTCGCGGCGCAGCGGCAGCTCACCCTGCAGTACGACGACCTGTCCGACGTCGTCGCCGCCCGCGGCGCGGCCGACCTGCTCGCCGCGCTGGAGGAGCTGGAGCTGCCCTGGGCCGTGGTGACCGGCGCCGACCGGCGGCTGGCCGAGGTGCGGCTGGCGGCCGCCGGGATCGACCCGCCGCTGCTGGTCACGACCGACGACGTGCCCGAGAGCAAGCCGGCGCCCGACGGCTACCTTCAGGCCGCGGCCAAGCTCGGCGTCGATCCCGCGTCCTGCCTGGTGGTGGAGGACTCCGAACCGGGACTGGCCGCCGGGCGGGCGGCCGGGATGCCCGTCGCGGCGTTGCGCGGGTTGGAGGCGGGGCTGCTGCTGCCCGATCTGGGGCACCTGGCGCACCTGCTGCGCCGCGCGCGCGTGCGGCCGTGGTGGCGCGACGCCGTCGGCTACCAGGTGTACCTGCCGTCCTTCGCCGACGGCACCGGCGACGGCTGGGGCGACCTGCCCGGGGTCGGCGAGCGCCTGGACCACCTGGTGGACCTGGGCGTCGATGTGCTCTGGCTGACGCCGTTCTTCCGCTCGCCGATGCGCGACCACGGCTACGACATCGCCGACCACCGCGCCGTCGACGCCTCCTTCGGCGGCGACGGCGCCCTGGACGACCTGCTGGACCGGGCGCACCGCCGGGGCCTGCGCGTGCTGGGCGACCTGGTGGTGAACCACACCAGCGACGCCCATCCCTGGTTCGTCGCGGCCTCCTCCGGCCGCGACCACCCGTTGCGCGGCCACTACATCTGGCGCGACCCCGGCCCGGACGGCGGGCCGCCCAACAACTGGCTGTCGCACTTCGGCGGCCCGGCCTGGACGTTCAGCCCGGCCACCGGGCAGTGCTACCTGCACCTGTTCCGGCCCGAGCAGCCCGACCTCAACTGGCGCGACCCCTCCCTGGTCGCGCGGATCGACGAGGTCGTCGAGTACTGGCTCGCCCGGGGTCTGGACGGGTTCCGCATCGACACCGCCGCCTACCTGGTCAAGGACGCCGAACTGCGCGACAACCCGCCGCTGCCCGCCGACCGTCCGGGGCAGATGGGCGGGGTGACCGACGAGTGGCTCCGCCAGGACCACCGCCACGACATCCACCAGCCCGACGTGCACGCCATCCACGAACGCTGGCGGCGCATCGCCGACCGGCACGACGCGTTCCTGGTCGGCGAGGTCTACGAACTGGACCCCGTCGCGCTGGCGCGTTTCGTGGAGGGGGAACGGCTGCACTCCTCCTTCTGGTTCGGGCTGGTGGAGTCGGGCTGGGACGCCGAACGCGTCGACGCGATGCTCGCCGCCGCGGCGGCCGCCTCGCCCCGGCTGTCCTGGGTGCAGGGCAACCACGACAGGCCCAGGGCCGCCACCAGGTTCGGCGGCGGGCGGCGGGGCCGGCGCAGGTCGCTGGCGCTGCACGTGCTGATGATGGCGTTGCCCGGCACCGTCTGGCTCTACCAGGGCGAGGAGCTGGGCCTGAGCGACGGGCACGTCCCGCCCGGGCAGGGGACCGATCCGCTCGGCGCCGCGCAGCCCGAACGCAGCCGGGACGTCGCCCGCACCCCCATGCCGTGGCGGCCCGGCCCGGGCCTCGGCTTCACCGCCGGGACGCCGTGGCTGCCGGAGGGCGGGCGCACCGAGGCCGACACCGTCGCCGGGCAGGACGCCGACCCGGCCTCCCACCTGAACACCGTGCGCAGGCTGGTGGCGACGCGGCGGCGCCTGGCCGGCCTGCCGGCCGCCGCGCAGGAGGTGGACAGGGTCGACCTCGGCGCGGGCCTGTCGGCCTACCGGCGCGGCGGGCTCTGGGCGGTGGCGAACCTGCGCGACGCGCCGTCGGCCGAGATCGAGCTGCCCGCGCCCGCGGTGTTCGACAGCGACGACCCGGCCGTCTCCCCCGACCGGCCGCGCGACGGCCGGATGCGCCTGGCCCCGCAGCAGGCGCTGTTGCTGGCGGCGCGATGACCGGGGATCGCGTCGTCCGGCAGGTCGCCCTCGCGCAGGCGTCGCTCGGTTTCACCGTCAACAGCCTGGGCGCCTGCCTGGCGCTGCTCGCCGCCGACCTGGGCCGCCCGGCGGGGGAACTGGCGTGGCTGTCGTCGTCGTTCGGCGCCGGGCTGCTGGTGGCCGGCGCCGTGGGGCGGCGGCTCCTGCGGGTGGGGACGCAGCCGGTGCTGCTCGGATCCGCGCTGCTCGCCGCGGCCGGCACCGTCCTGCTGGGGACCGGGCGCGGCGCGGGCGCGGCGGCCGTCGGCGCGCTGCTGCTCGGCCTGGGAGCGGCCGGATTCGTCCTGGTCACGCCCGCGCTGCTGAGCGGCCCGGACGCCGCCGCGGCGCTGGCGCGCGCCAACGCCACCGCGAGCGCCTGCGCGCTGCTGGGACCGCCGGCCATCGGCATGCTCGCCATCGCGGGGATCAGCGGGCGCCTCGCGCTGCTGCTGGCCGTCCCGCCGCTGCTGGTCCTGGCCTTCGACGCCCGGCCCCGCGGCGGCGCGGTACCCGCGGCACCCGCGGACCCCACGCCGCCGGACGGTGATGTGGCGCGCGGCGCGGCGGCGTCCCGCCGGCGGATCGCGGCGGCCTGGGCCGCGATCGTGCTGGCGGTGTCGATCGAGTTCTGCTTCACGATCTGGTCGACGGCGCGGCTCCAGGCCGCCGGGCTGTCGGTGGGCGCCGCCGCCGCGGCGGCGACCGTCTTCCTGGTGGGGATGGCGGTCGGCCGGGCGGCGGCGGCGCGACCGGCCGCCCGGAACGTCCCGGTCGTCCGGCTGGGCTGCGGGCTGGCGGTGGCGGGCACGCTGGGCGTCGTGCTCGGCACCCACCCGGTTCCGGTCATCGCGGGGCTGGCGCTGGCGGGCCTGGGCGTCGCCGCGCTCTACCCGGTCACCCTCGCCCGCCTCGTCCGGACGCCCGGGCTGCTGCCGGAGCGTTCCGCCGCCTACGGGGCGCTCGCCTCGGGCACCGCCGTCCTGGGGGCGCCCGCGGCCCTCGCCGCGATCGACACCGCGCTCGGCCTGCGGTCGGCCTTCCTCCTGGCGGTGCTCCCCCTGGCGGCCGTGCTGGCCCTGTCGACCCCACGCCCGGCGCGCGAGACGGGATGAGGGGCTGTTCAGCTGAGCGTCAGGTGCGCGCCGTACGGCCCGACGGCGCGGCGGGCGGGGCGGTCGCACCGCCGGTGACCCGTGCCCGCGGCCGGTCGCGCCATCCGCCGCCGTTGTCGCCCCGCGCGCGTCTTCGGGTTTCGGCGGCGGGCGCGCGCAGGGTGGCGGAGCGCTCCCCCGCGTCGCCCGTCGCGGCCGGGGCCGGTTCCGCGGTGGTCACTCATGGTCGGCACGGTCGACATTCCCCGCCGCGCACGGTAATGATCATGACTGGATTGTCCGAAAGGTCATCGTTCGACTCCGACGGAGAGGCCATCCGATGGCGATTCCCAGGTCCACGCACCGGCTCCCGCTGGCGGTCGCCGCGGTCGGCGTGGCCGGTGCGGTCGGCGCCGCGGCGTTCGGGCCGCTCGCGCCCGCCGCCACCGCCGACACCCGGTACGAACCCGGCGCGGCCGGACTCGGCGACCCCTACTTCCCCGATCTCGGCAACGGCGGATACGACGTCGGGCACTACCACCTGAAGACCGCCTACGACCCCGACACCGACCGGCTCACCGGCACGGCCACCATCACGGCCACCGCCACCCGGAACCTGTCCCGGTTCAACCTCGACCTGTACAAGATGAACGTGCGGTCGGTGCACGTGAACGGTGCCGACGCCTCCTTCGCCCGCACCGGCGAGCGCGAGCTGGAGATCACGCCGCGCCGGGGTCTCCGGGAGCGGACCCCGTTCACGGTGGTCGTCCGGTACGACGGCGTGCCCCAGACACTGGGCGGCCCGATCGTGTTCGACCTGCCCTACGGGTTCCTGCACACCAGGGACGGCGCCACGGTCGTCTCCGAACCCAACGCCGCCTCCACCTGGTTCCCGGCCAACGACCACCCGCGCGACAAGGCGCTGTTCACGATCGAGACGACCGTGCCGCGCGGCCTGAAGGTGATCGCCAACGGACATCTGGTCAAGCGGTGGAGCGCCCGCGGCAAGGACACCTTCCTGTGGCGGGAGGACCGGCCGATGGCGCCCTACCTGGCGACCGCCTCGATCGGGCGGTTCAACGTCTCCACGACCACCACCGGCAAGGGCGTCCCGCAGCTCGACGCGGTCGACCCGGAGGTGGCGTCGGACCCCGACTCGTTCAGCACCCCGCGCCACACCACGCGGGCGACCGACGAGCTGGCCGACTACTTCGGCGCCTACCCCTTCACCAGCACCGGCTCCATCATCGAGAACAACGCCGTCCCGCCGCTCAACATCGACAACGCGCTGGAGACCCAGACCCGTCCCACCTACCAGAAGCAGCCCATCGAGAAGGGCGTGGTGCACGAGATCAGCCACCAGTGGTTCGGCAACAGCGTCTCGGTCCACCGCTGGAAGGACGTGTGGCTGAACGAGGGCTACGCGCTCTGGACGGAGAAGTACTGGGCCGAAAGGCACGGCGGCCCGTCCGCGCGGGCGGCGTTCCAGCAGTTCTACGACAACCCGCCGCCCATTCCGCCGGGGCGGCCCCCGTTCTGGGACATCGTGGTCGCCGACCCGACCCGCGACCAGATGTTCCACCGCGCGGTCTACTTCCGCGGCGGGATGGCCCTGCAGGCGCTCCGGGAGAGGATCGGCGACGAGCGGTTCCTGCGGCTGACCCGCACCTGGCTGGCGGACAACAAGTACGGCACCGGCTCCACCGAGGAGTTCGAGGCGCTCGCCGAGAAGGTCTCCGGACAGGATCTCGACCGGTTCTTCACGGTGTGGCTCCACACCCCGGGCAAACCCGCTGCCTGGTGACCACCGGCATCCTGCGACCGGCGCGCGGCCCGATGACGGAAGGGTCCGTGCGGCCCGGCTGAACGAGCAGCTCCAGGCCCCGACCGCCACGGCGGTCGGGGGCTTCGCCGTTCATCTCGATGGCCGACGAACGCAGCCCTCTGGTCGGCCTTGTCAGGGATGCGCGTCGGGGCGGGTGCGGTAGGCGGCCATGCCCGACAGCACCGTCACGACTGCGGTCAGGGCGCACCAGGGCAGTAGCTCTGCGGGCCTCTGGTCGTATCGGACGCTGCTCGCCGGCCGTTCGGGGTCGTAGACGACGCCCACCTCGGTTCCCACCTCGGCCCCTGACTCGAAGTAGCGCTTCTTCTCAGAGGCCCGGACCCTGCGGCCGTCGCCCGTGGTGAACTCGAAGACGACGGACGCGCTCCTGGCGTTGCCGTCCTCGACCTCCAGGACCCGCGCCGTCGCCCGCGCCATCCCCAGGTCCCGCACCCAGCCCGAGACGGAGGCGCCACCCCAGATGACGGCGAACATCCCGGTGGTGCAGGCGACGACGACGCACAGGACATAGACGGGGCGGTAACGCGGTGAACGGGTTGCGGGCACGCCCCTACGACGATTAGTGCCGGCCTTTGGTTCCGCCGACAAAGGACCGGTGTCGCCGCAGGTCAGTGAGGCCGAGCACACCAGAGGGGCGGGCCCGGCGCGTCACGTTCGTCAGCGCGGCGCCACCACTCCGGCGTCGGTGCGGACGCAAAGCATCCGGTCCCCCACCACGACGGCCGCGCCGCCTTCGTCGTAGCCGTCGGACGGCTCCTCGACGAACGCGTGGGGATGAGAGATCGCCGCACCCGCCTCGGCGGTCCACACGACGCCTCCTGTGGCGGCGTCGAGCGCGTGGACCTCACCCAGGCCGGTGGCGGCGTACACCATGCCCCCGCTCACCGGGGACGTCGACGGTGTGCAGGACCAGGTCCGCGTCCGCTTCCATGGACGCGGCCGGCTCGCCGCACAGCGCGGGGTCGAGCCGATGGCACCAGCGGTCCTCGCCCGTGCGGGGATCCAGGCCGACGATCTCCAGCGCGTTCCAGGGCCCCGGGCCGTGGCCCTCGTCCAGGTGGCCCCGGTCGCGGGGCAGCCACACCAGCCCCTCGACCAGACGGGCGTCAGTTCCGGCAGGCGGAACGCCCTGACCTCGGCGTTGAGCCCGTGCGCCAGGAACAGGTCGCCGACCACGGTCGGGCAGCCGTGGTCGAGCTTCTGGATGAGGTCTCCCGAGCGCGCGTCGCGTACGTGGAGCCCGCCCACCGCCTCGACGAAGACCCGGCCGTTCCAGGTCGCCGGGGTGAGGGAGAACGCCGCGCCGTGCTCCCTCCGGTCCTCCGCCAATGTTCGGCACCGGTCCGCGCGTCGAAGGAGTACACGTTGCCGCCCGCATCGGCCACGATCAGGGCGTCGTCCACCGGCAGTGGTGACGCGACCACCGGGGCCGCCGTGGGGTCGTCCATGCCTTCCTCATCGCGGTGCGACCTCCCGGTGCTGGTGTGGGCCGTGCGTCGACCCCGGAATCCCGTGCCGCCCACGCAAGGTCATCATGGCCGACCAGGCGGGCGGCCGGGCCCGCCAGCTGCACCCCCTTGCCTCGTCTATCGAATATCGATAGATTTCAATCGTTGTTCGATGGAAGGAGAGGCGATGGGAAAGCTGACGGTGCTGGCGCTGCGCGCCGTGCTCGTGGCGTTGCTCGCCGGCTCGGTGTTCGTGCAGACGGTGATGGTGTCGCTGCTGGCCGTCGACCTGAGGCAGCTCGACGCGGACATGGCGCACCTGCGCACCCCGTTCCTTGTGATCACGGTTCTGGGGATCGTGACGATCCAGGTCGTCCTCGTCTGCGTGTGGCGGCTGGTGACGATGGTCCGGCGCGGAACGGTGTTCTCCCCCACCGCCTTCCGGTACGTGGACGTCGTGATCGGCGCGTTCGTGGCGGCGTCCCTGCTGGTGTTCACGCTCGGGGTGCTCCTGGCGCCGGGTGAGGCCGTGGCCCCGGGCGTCGTGCTGCTGTTGGGCGGGTTCGCCGTGGGGGTGCTGGGGGTCGCGCTCATCGTGCTCGTGCTGCGGATGCTGCTCGCCCAGGCCATCGCGCGCGATGCCGAGGCGGCGCGGATGCAGGCCGAGCTGGACGAGGTGATCTGATGCCGATCGTCGTCGACATCGATGTGATGCTGGCCAAGCGGAAGATGTCGGTGGGCGAGCTCGCGGACCGCGTCGGGATCACCCCCGCCAACCTGGCGGTGCTCAAGAACGGCCGCGCCAAGGCGGTGCGCTTCACGACGCTCGCCGCGCTCTGCGAGGTGCTGGAATGCCAGCCGGGAGACCTGCTGCGCTGGGAGGCCGATGGCGCCGAGGAGGGGTGACGCCTGCCGCCGGTGATGGGGGACGCGGCAGGAGCGGCCCGTCCCTCAAGGCCGGGCCGCCCCGCCCACCAGGCAGATCAGGGAGCGTTCGCGGCGGTGGCCGGCGCCTCCGCCGAGGGAGCCTCCTCCGGCTCCTGGCCGCTGGGCGGTATGTGGCGGAGCAGCACGATCGCGGTGACGGCCAGCGCCGTGACCATGACCGCCGCCATGCCGCTCGCGACGTTCAGCCCGCTGGTGAACGCCTCCCGCGCCGACCCCAGGACATGGGCGGGCAGGTCCCCGGCGCCGGCGAGCGTGTCGCGGACGGTGTCGGCGACCGGCGCGGGAAGGTCCCCGGGCAGGGCCTCGCCGATCTCATCGCGGTACACGGCGGTGACGACGCTGCCCAGTCCCGCGACACCCAGCGCGATGCCGAACTCCATGCCCGTCTCCGACATCGCCGCGGCCGCCCCCGCCTTCTCCGGCGGCGCCGACCCGACGACCAGGTCCGTGCCCAGCGCCATCATCGGGCCGATGCCGGTGTAGATCAGCACGAAACCGGTCAGCAGCAGCGGCAGCCCGCCGACGCTGGTCACCTGGGTGACCAGGGCGTATCCCAGCGCCGACAGCAGCAGCGCGCCACCCACGACGTGACCGGGACGCACCCGCCGCGTGAGCGCGGGCGTCAGCGAGGACGCCACGATCAGCGTCGCGGCGGCGGGCAGCAGCCACAGCCCCGCCCGGATCGGGGACAGGCCCGCCACCAGCTGGAGGTACTGCGTGATGAACAGGTACAGGCCGCCCATCAGGCCAAGGCCCAGCAGCAGCACCAGCAGCGCGGCGCTGAACGCCCGGTCGGCGAACAGCCGCAGGTCCAGCAGCGGTTCGGCCAGCCTGCGCTGGCGCAGCACGAACACCGCTCCGAACACCGCGCCGACCAGCAGCGCCGCCACCGCGGGGACGTCCGCGCCGCGTTCGGCCAGCCGCTTGATCCCGTAGATCACCGGCAGCACCGTCACCAGCGACAGCACCACGCTGGCCAGGTCGATCCGGCCCGCCTCCGCGTCCCGGTACTCGGGCAGCAGCAGCGGCGCCGCCACCAGGAGCACCACCATCACCGGCACCGCGAGCAGGAACACCGACCCCCACCAGAACCACTGCAGCAGCGCGCCGCCCACCACCGGACCGACGGCCACGCCCATCGAGAAGCAGGTCACCCAGATACTGATGGCGACCCCGCGCTGCCGGGCGTCCTGGAACATGTTGCTGATCAGCGCCAGGGTCGAGGGCATCAGCGTGGCGCCGGTGACCCCCAGCAGCGCGCGGGCCGCGATCAGCATCTCCGGACCGGTGGACCACGCGGCCAGGGCCGAGGCGAGACCGAAGCCGAACGCCCCGGCCATCAGCAGCCGGCGGCGGCCGACGCGGTCGCCCAGCGACCCCATGATCACCAGAAAGCCCGCGATCATGAAGCCGTAGATGTCCACGATCCACAGCAGCTCGGTGCCGCTGGGCCCAAGGTCGGCGCTGATGCGCGGGACCGCCAGGTTCAGCACGGTCGCGTCGAGGGCCAGCAGGATCGTGGGCAGCGTGAGCACGAAGAGCCCGAGCCACTCCCGGGGCCCGGCCCTGCGCTCCGCCGGGGCCTGGGGTCGTATCGTCATGCCAAACCTTCCCGAGTTCGTGAACCGCCCACCACGGGGACAGCCGGAACGGAACGGCATGGCGCCGCCCCTCCGGCGGATGGGCACACCCCAGCCTGCGACGGGACACTCACGCGCCACTCACACCGCACTCACCAGGCACTCTCGGCCGGCTCCCGACGCGTCCCAGGGCTGCGTTACCGTGACGGCCATGCGATTCGGGGTGCTGGGGCCGCTGGCCGTGTGGAGGTCGGACGGCGGCACCGTCCCCGTCCCCGGGCCCAGGACCCGCACGCTGCTCGCCGCCCTGCTGGCACACGAGGGACACCCCGTATCCGCAGACCGCCTGGTCGACGCCCTGTGGGAGGGGACCGGACTCCCGAGCAACCCCGCCGCCGCCCTGCAAACCCGAATCTGGCAACTGCGGAAACTGCTGGAAGACGCCGAACCGGGCGGCCGCGCGCTGCTGACACTGCAAGACGGCGGCTACCTGCTACGCACCATCCCCGACAGCGTCGACATGGGCCGGTTCGAGGCGCTGACGGCACGGGCCCGCGCCACCGACGACCCCGAAACCCGCGTGACGCTCCTGACCGACGCGCTGGCGCTGTGGCGGGGCGAGGCCTTCACCGGGTTCGAGGACACCGCGTTCGCGCTCCCGATCATCAACCGGCTCAACGAGGCCCGCCTGACCGCCCTCGAAGCACGCGCCGAAGCCCAGATCACCCTCGGCGACCACCTCGACGCGGCGGCGCGACTCCACGAACTCGCCGTCCGCCACCCGCTGCGCGAACGCCTCCACGTCCTCCATATGCGCGCGCTCCACGCCGCGGGCCGGACCAGCGAAGCGCTGGACCGCTACCGGGAACTGCGCAACCGGCTCGCCGACGAACTCGGCCTGGACCCCGGCCCCGAGATCACCGCCCTGCACCAGGCCATCCTGACGCAGGACCCCGCACTGAACCCGGCGCCGACCCCAGCCCCGAACCCGCCACCGAGCCCGGTCCCGGACACCACCGCCCCCACGCCCCCGCGCCGCCCCGCCACGAACCTGCCCGCCCCGCTGACCGGACTGATCGGCCGCAACGACGCCGTGACCGAAGTGACGGCACTGCTCGCCACCACACGACACGTGACACTGACCGGCCCCGGCGGAGTCGGCAAGACCCGACTCGCCCTGGAAACGGCGACCCGCCTCGCCGGCGACTTCCCCGACGGCACCTGGCTGGTGGAACTGGCCGCACTGGGCCGCACCCACAGCACCGACACGGTCGACGCCGCCGCCGAAGCCGTCATGACGACGCTCGGCCTCCGCGAGGAAACCCCCGCCACCTCCCCCGCCGACAACCTCGCCACGGCACTCGCCGGCAAACGGCTCCTGCTGGTGCTCGACAACTGCGAACACCTCCTCGACCCGATCGCCGAACTCGCCACCCTCCTCCTGCGACGCGTCCCCGCCCTGCGCATCCTGGCCACCAGCCAGGAACCGGTCGGCATCCCCGGCGAGACGACCTGGACCGTACCGCCGCTGGAAACCCCCGACACCACCCACGACACCGACCCCACGACCATCGCGCGTTCCAGCGCCGTCGAACTGTTCGTCACCCGCGCCGCCGCCACGACCCCCGGATTCACCCTCAACACCGGCAACGCCCATGACATCGCGGTGATCTGCCGCCGCCTCGACGGGATCCCCCTCGCCCTGGAACTGGCCGCCACCCGCGTCCGGACGCTCGGCGTACGCGGGCTGGTCACCCGCCTGGACGACCGCTTCCGGCTCCTGGCCACCGGCTACCGGAGCGCACCACCCCGACAGCGAACCCTGCGCGCGACGATCGACTGGAGCTGGGACCTGCTCACCGGCCCCGAACGCGCCGTCCTCCGCCGCCTCGCCGTCCACGCCGAAGGCTGCACGCTCGACGCCGCCGAAACCCTCTGCGCCGGACCCGAAGTCCACCCCCAGGACGTCCTGGACCTGCTCTCCCACCTGGTGGACCGCTCACTGGTCGTCATGACCGACAGCACCGGCGAACCCCGCTACCGGCTCCTGGAATCGGTCGCCGACTACAGCCTGGCCCGGCTCCACGAAGCGAACGAAACCGCGGACACCCGCCGACGGCACCGCCACTACTACACCGACCTCGCCGAACGCACCGCACCACTACTCCACGGCCCCCACCAACACCACCACCTGCGCCTCCTGGACCTGGAAGCCGCCAACCTCCGCCGCGCACTCGACGACGCCGTCCAGAACGACGCCACCGAAGACGCCCTCAGACTGGTCAACGCACTCGCCTGGTACTGGTTCCTCCGCGGCCGGCTACGAGAAGCCGGCCGCTCCATCGAAGCGGCACTCGCCACAGCCCGACGCAACCCACCCCGCACGCCATCACCACAGGCCCGCGCCCGCGCCTGGCAGGCGGCGTTCACCATCCTCGTCGGCGACACCACCAGACAGGCCCACCACCACACCACCCTCGACCTGCTGCCGGACATCACAGACCCGCGCGAACGAGCCAGAGCACGATGGTTCCTCGGCTTCGCCCTCTTCGGCGTCGGCGACCAGGCCACCAGCGAAGAACTCATCGACCAGGCCCTGACCGAATTCCAGGCCCTCGACGACACCTGGGGCACCGCCGCCGCGCTGAGCGTCCGCGCCAACCAAGCCCACGTACGCGGCGACCTGCACCGGCTCGCCCACGACGGACAGCGCAGCGCCGACCTGTTCACCGAACTCGCCGACGCCTGGGGACGGCTGCAGACCATCGAACCACTCGCCTCACTCGCCGAGATGGCGGGCGACTACCCCCACGCGACCCGACTCCACCAGGAAGGACTGCAAGCAGCCGAAGACCTCGGACTGTGGCCGGAAGCCGCCGAACGACTCACCAGCCTGGGCACCATCGCGATGCTCACCGGAGACCACACCCGAGCACGGGAACTCCACCAGCGGGCGATGCGCCTGGCCGCCGAACACAGCTACCGCTCCGGCGAGATCCACGCCGAGATCGGCCTCAGCCTCGGCGCCCGCCGGGAAGGGGAACTCGACACCGCCGAGACCCACCTCCGCCGCGCGCTGCGATGGCAGACCACGATGGCCTTCGCCCCCGGCCTGGCACTCGTGTCGGCCGAACTCGGCTTCATCGCCGAAATACGCGGCGACGCAGACGAAGCCCTACGCCTCCACACGGACGGATGGGCCGCGGCCAGCACCACAGGGGACCCCCGGGCCATGGCACTGGCCCTGGAAGGACTGGCGGGAGCACACGCCCTCGCGGGACGCCACACATACGCCGCCGTACTGCTAGGAGCCGCCCACGCGGCCAGGGAGTCGGTGGGGATGCCACTCCCCCCTGCCGAACGGGTCGACGTCGACCGCATCACCAAGGCGATACACCGGCATCTCAGCGAAGACGCCTACCAGGCCGCCTTCCGCCACGGCCACACGCTGACCCCCGAGGAAGCACTCTCGGACTCTTCACCGACATCCACACAGCCGGGGAACGGCTGAGCGCGTTCCGGTGGCGAGATCGTGTGGTCCCGGGAGGATTTCATGATCAAAAAGCCGACTACCTTTACATTGTAGATCATTAACGGACGTAAACTGCCCCGGTCGTGTCGCGCATGCCCACGGAACCGAGCTCCGGCGCGCCACGGGGGCACCGCGGGTCCGGGCGGCAGGTGGACCGTCATGATCAGGTGGCAGGTCCCGGTGCCCGCGCCCCGGTAGGCCCGTCGTGGCCGCAGCGGTGTGGAGCCGCGCCTTATCCCTGGTGGTTCCGGGGCTGGGCCAGCAGTTGGTCGTAGGTGGCCAGGTCCGGGGGCGGACGGTCGGCGGGCAGGCGCTGGAGCGCCTGCGTCAAGGCGACATCCCCGGCGCCGGAGTCCTCAGCTTCGTCGGCCGCACGCGCAGGGGTGAGCGGGATCAGGTCCACCCGGCCGTCGACCAGCCGCGCGAACCGGTAGACCGCCCGCGCCGGGTCGGCGACCTCGGGCGTGGTGGGGTCGGTGGGCCAGGCCGCCGCGCTGTGCACGATCAGGCGGCCGAACGGGCTGTAGCCGTAGCCGACGCCGACGGTGTGTTCGTCGTGGAATAGGCATTTCAGGACGGTGGTGACGCCAGCGTCGGCTGGCTGGGGGCCACGTCAATGCGACGGGCGGGGCGAAAAGGTTCTCGGCCTGTCACGACAGGAGGTGGCTGATGACCTGGAGGACGCCGAGGGCGGTGCCACCCATCCCCCAGTACTGGATCGGCACGAACCACAGCTGGTGCTGGTTCCGGTCTTCGGGGGGCAGGTCGTACACGTTCGTGAAGTATCCGATGACCCAGGTGAGGAGGGCGCCCAGCAGCACGCCCAGCCACAGTCCGAGCTTGTCCCCGATCCAGAAGCCGAGCCCTCCGAACACGCCGAAATAGGCGAGCGCGGCGGCGCCATCGCCCTTCCAGATGATCATTGCGGTGTCCTTCCGCCTCCCTGGAAGCCGTGATGCTAACACCGTCGCTCTGGACGCCCTCAGCGCGAGCGCAACAACAGTGGTGGCGAGGCCGCCGAGGATAGCGGCGAGCAGGCGGCCCGGCTCGATGCCGCTGGCGCCCTGGCGCCGTTCGGCATGCTCCCGAACCCCACCGGGTCGTGGATCGCTGCGGGATGAGCCACTTCCCGCAGCGGCACCGGGCCGATTCCGTCGCCGAAACCGGCGAGGATGGACCGCTCACAACGTGACGGTAACGCACCCGATCCTGGTCAGGGGCTGGCCGGTCGGGCGGGACGGCACGTTGCGCGTCGCGCGCAGCCCTGCCTGCCTCATCGGCCGATTCTGCGAGCTTGCGCACCAGCGTGTGGACACTGACCCGGCGATCACCAGCGGTGGTTGCGGCGGCGGTCTGGCATCTGGAGGTAAAGGCCCTCCGCGCACGACCGACCGGGCGGCCCGCCGCACAAGCGCGGTTTGCGTGGTGGCCGACCGGTCGGTCATGATGCCGGGCTGCTCCGAGCAGGGCAACGCGGCCAATCCGTGGCGCGTTCGTCTTCGTCTACGCGTCGCCCCGAACGTGCTCAGAGCACCGCGCTGATTTGGCGAACGGGCGACCGTTCAGGTGGCGTCGAGGAACGCGGCGATGTCGGAGGCGACCTCGTCGGGGTGCTCGCCGTTGATCGCGTGCGAGGCGTTCGGGTAGACCTTCACCGTCCCGTTCTGGAGCACGCGCTCGGCGACCTTGCGGGAGGCGGCGGCGTCGTGCATCACCGACTCGCCGGCCAGGATCGCCAGCACCGGCATCCTGAGGCGACGCAGCGGCTCCTCACCGATGAGGGTGGGCTGTGGCAGGTGCAGCGTGTAGTTCTTCATCCCGGCCTCGATCATGTCCGCCACCGGCACGTCCTGCACGGGAGCGCCGCCGGCGGTGTAGGAGTTGAACGAGTCGCGCCAGGACTTGGGCAGCCACGGCACCGAGGCGGGGATGGCGCGGATCGCCGTGCCGGCCGGGATGTTCGAGAACGTGTACACGGGGTCGAGCAGTGTCAGCGTGGCGACGTGCCGCGGCTTGTGGACGGCGAGGTTGGCGGCCGTCCAGCCGCCGATCGACAGCCCGACCACGTGGAAGGACTCCTCCGGTAGATGCGCGAGCACCTGGTCCAGCCACGCCGCCTGGTCGGTGCCGGAGGTGATCGGCGCCTCCTGCACGCTCTTGCCCGGCTCGCCCAGCAGATCGATCGTGTAGACGTCACCGATCTTGAGCAGATGCGGCAGGTTGTCCGCCCACACCGGCGAGGCGGACGCCCTGCCGGGCAGCAGCACCAGCGGCTCGGCCCGGTCGGCGGCGCCCTGGTACCGGTAGGCCCGCACGAATCCGAAGTCGGTGCGCACGTCGATCGTCTCGGCGGCCCGCGGCATGTTCGCCATCGCCTTGTCGTAGGCGGCCATGAAGTCCGCGCGGGACTCGGCGCTGTTCCAGTGTCCCACCGGTGACGGCTTGCGCAGGGCGAAGGCCAGGGCCACGACCGCCACGGCGACGATGCCGCCCGTGATCTTCAACGCCCGGCGACGGCGGCGCTTGCCGGCCGCTCGCGCGGCCGGCCGCGCCGCTTCGACGGCCTGCCCGTCCTGGGTCTGCTCGCCTTGCTCAACGTCGTCCATCGACCCTCCATGCTGAACATCGGTCAATTTTTTGACCGCATGGTCAGAGAATACGCGGAGATGGGGTACCGTCGTTGCATGGCAGTAAGGCGCACGGCGCCAGGCACCCAGGAGCCGGGCACCAAGGACAGGCCGCTGAGCTTCATCGAGCGGACGCGGCGGCACCAGCTCATCGAGGTCACGATCAACCTGGTGGCCGAGCACGGATACGCCGCCACCTCGCTGGCGCGGATCGCGCAGGCCGCGGGGATCACCAAGGGCGCGGTGCTCTACCACTTCGACTCCAAGGACGCGGTCGTGGCGGCAGCTCACGCGCACGTGCTGGGCGCGCTGGTGGACGACGTCGGCGCGGCGGTCGACGCGGCGCCGGCCGACCAGGCTCCGGCCGCCTACGTGCGGCGGATGGTCGGGCACCTGGCTGAGCGCCCGGGCCACGCCCGCATGATCATCGAGGTGATGATCAATGGCGGCCGTCCCGATTCGGCAGCCCGCTGGAAGCCGCTGGCCGCCCTCCTGCAGGATGCCCGCCAGGCCCGCGGTCTGGGTCCGGGGACGGATCTGCGCACGCTCGCGCTCATCGCCGGCGGGGCGATCGACGCGATCATCGGCGAGCGACTGCAGGACGCCGACTATGACGCTGAGGCCGCGGCCGAATCACTCATCACGATGCTGGAAGCCGCGGCCTTCGCCTGAGACCTGTGCGCGGGGCGCCCGCACCGAGATCTGCCGCATCGCGATCTCGTCCCGTCCTGTGACCGGCGCCCGCATGGAAGTCACCAACGGGTCCGTCTACCTGGGCCCACCGGGTCATGGAGTAAGAGGTCATCTCATTTGGTGAGTCGGCGGTGGCAGATGAGCGCGGCGGCGATGCCGACGAAGGCCAGGAAGTGCCCGGGTTTGCGTTCATAGCGCCGGTGTAGCCGGCGGAAGCCGTTGAACCACGACACCGTCCGCTCGACCACCCAGCGGTGTCGGCCCAGCCGGTCCAAGCGCTCGACGCCGCGGCGCGCGATGCGCGGGATGATGCGCGGGATGATGCGCGGGATGATGCCCCGGCTGCGCAGCCAGCGCCGCAGGTCGGCATGGTCATAGCCCTTATCGGCGTGCAGCTTGCTTGGGCGGCGCCGACGCGGCCCGCGCCGCGAGCGGATCGGCGCAATGCCTCGCGCCAGCGGCTGCAGGGCGGGCTTGTCGTGGGTGTTGGCGGCTGAAATCCCGACGGACAAGGGCAGTCCGGCACGATCGACCAGCATATGAATCTTCGACCCGGGCTTGCCGCGGTCGAGCCGGTTCGGGCCGGTCAGCTCCCCCCTTTGCCCGCCCGGACACCGACCGCGTCAATGGCGCACCGCGACCAGTCCAGTTCCCCACGCGCGCCCGGCTCCTCCAGCACCAGGCGGTGCAGCTTGGCCCAGACGCGCGCCGCGCTCCACTCGCTGAAGCGGCGGTGCGCGGCGCGGCCGCAGGGACCGAACACCGGCGGCAGTCGCTGCCAGGCGCAGCCGGTGGTGGCCACGAAGATGATCGCGGCCAGCACCTCCCGGTCCCCATACCGGCACCGGCCGCCGCCCTGCGGCCGGACCGGAGCAGGCGGTACCACCCGCTGGAACAGCTCCCACAACTCCTCGGGCACCAGCCGTTCGACCATCTCCGCGAACGGCAGGCTACCGCCGAACCACCAAATGAGATGACGTCCAAGGCCGCCGCCATCGACGCCGGACAGCCACCCGAGGTCGTGGAGCAGCTGGCCGCGCACTCGCTGCGTGCCGGGATCGCCACCGCCGCGCACCGCCGGCGTCGACGAAGCCCGCGTCGGACGCCTGCTCGGTCACGCCGGGACCATGACCAGCCGCTATGACCGGCCGTTGTGGGACGGGATCCTGCATCAGGCCGTCTACGCCTGGATGCATGACCACCCCGTGCTGAAGCCGACAGCGTGAGCCGACACGCGTGCGTGATCGTCCAGTGGAGGTCATCGGTTCGGTCCCGCCGGCGTCCGCCCCAGGCTTGCGGTTCGGGCCGTCCCTGGCCTGGGATCGCGGCTTTGGGTCGTTCGGTGACGGGTGCTCACTTCGGGAGGAACACGTTGAAGCTGAGCTGGTCGTGCCGGTAGAAGTGCGAGGGGTTGCGCTGTGAGCAGAGCAGTTCGATCTGGTCGGGGGCCGACAGGTAGACGCCGGCCCCGAAGCGGAAGTGCAGCCAAGCGGTGGTGCCGCCGCTGACGGTCGTCTTGGGGTACTCCTGCTTCTTGGTGAGGGTACGGGCAGTCAGGTCGACTTCGTAGCGGTAGAGGACGTCGGCGTAACTCCCCACGTCCTCGGTCGAGGTGAGCGACAGCAGGTGGACCGCTCCGGAGGTGTCGGTCAGCAGTGCCATGCTGTCCGGGCCCGGTGAGCCGGTGTCGGCCCGGAAACGTTCGGTGAACCGGCAGTCGGGAGACCACAGCGGCGCGCGGGTGGATTCCAGGAACGTGACCTTGCCGCCGTCGTAGATGCCGAGCAGATAGCGCCGGTCTGTGCCCGTCCCGATCGTGGTCATCCCGGCGACCCCGGCCCGCTTCGGTGCCCTGATCGGTGCGCCCACCTGGATCGGTAGGGCGCCAGAGGCGGTCGGCCGCAGGTCGTAGCAGAGCACGACGCCCCGGTCGTCGTTCTCGGCGGCCAGTACCAGGTAGTCGCCGAGCACCTGACAGCCACCGGGGTGGTTGAGGTCGTTCTCCGGCATCGGGAAGGAGTAGGGCAGCGGACCTTCGAAGTCCAACGGTGTGAGGTGCACCCAGCCGGGCCGCCCGGCGGAGGCGGAGCGTGGCAGGACATAACGATCGCGGTAGCGTGCCATCGACTGCACGTGGTTCGGCACGCTGCTGGTGAAGTTGTCGAACAGCGTGACCCGGTATTCCCCCGTCTCCCGAATCCGGTCCAGTGCCCCCGGCACGTCCTGGACCGGGAAGCCCCAGGGGTCGGGGGCCAGCACGTCCCTGGTGTGGATCGCCTGGTCCGGGTCCTGGTGGGCCAGCGTCGCATGGTACCCGCGGGGTAGGACGGCGGGTGGTGATGCGGCGGCCGAGACGACGCTCTGGCCGATCTCGTACCGCCAGGTGGTTCCGTCGGTCGTACCGGCGATCCTGTAGACCTGCTGGTGGCTGAGACTGCGGGCCACCACCGCCAGGCGGTCGGGCAGCACCATCGGGACGGCGGGCCCGCTCAGTGGTTGCGGCAACGTGACCGGAGCCGACCACGGGCCGTCGGGCCGCTTCCGCACGGCGACGGCCAGCCGTTCGCGGCCCGCTTCCTGGCCGTCGGTCACGAAGGCGTACAGCGAGGACCCGTGCACCGCCGCCGTCGGCGGCATCAGGGAAGCGCCCTCACCGAGCAACCCGAAGTCCGACCAGTCCCACCCGTTCCCCGTGCTGAGGTACCAGGGACGGCTGTCGGAGGGACGGTGAGCCAGCACGTGCAGGCGATCCTCGAAGACCACCGGGAACGGGGTCGCCTTGGTGCGGCAGCGGTCGTCGATGGCGGTGATGTTCTCCTGGGGACGCTGCCATCGCTCACCGTCGCCGACGAGGACGTACACCGTGCCGGCGGCGGAGGCACCTCGATAGAACAGGTACAGCTCCTCCAGGAAGACCACGGGCGCCGGCTGGTGGGAAGTCAGAGCCGGAACCTGGGACCGCTCGGTCCAGGCGTCCCCGTCGAGGGTGGAGCAGAGCCACATCGACTGCGACTCCTCCTTGGGCGTTCCCCGGACGATCACGGCGAGCCGCTCGCCGACGACCACGGGCACGGGTGTGTCGATGCCCGTCAGGCCGGTCTTCGCGGTCAGCGACTGCGACGCGGACCAGAGCATGCCGTCGGTCGAGGTGCAGTAGCGAAGCTCATCCGATCCCGCCTGCCGGTAGAACAGGTACACAGCGTCGCGGAACCACACCAGAGCGGGCCGGTCCATCGATTTCACCATGGGGTCGTCGCTAACGTCGACGACCCAGCTGGTTACCAGCTCCGGCGGCTCGGTCACGGGACTACCTCCTGAACCGTTCTCAGCATGTGCAGAACCCCGGACCACTGGCGGCACGAACGCCTTCGGCGTCGGCCGACAGCCCGATTCGTCTGCGGGACACGAACCGACCATGCCCCGCGAAACCCGCGACCACCAGGCAAAATCGTACTGCCGGGTAGAGCTCTGATGGGTAAGCCGATGGACATGAGACGGCCATCGCTCGGTTTCTGACGCGTCCCACCCCGCCATCGACCTCTGCGGAGGCGAGAGTTCGGGGCGGTGGCCTCGACGGCTTTCTGCTCGTGTGGCTCCACCTTCCGAGTCGAGGAGTCGGTCGCGGTGGAAGGCCCGCACCGGATGACCGGGCCGAGGCGCAAAGGGTGGACGTGGCTCAATCCCTGGCGACGGGGCGAGCGTGGTGGCCAGACGCTGCGGGACAAGCGTAGGTTCCGCGTGATGCTTCCGGCGCGGGCGTGGCCAAGAGCCACGCGCAGAACCAGGGCGTGGCCCGGCGGATCGTCTCGGGCTTGCCGTTCAGCTGTGCACGCTGCCGTGGCTGGGTTGGTGCCCGACGATGTGAGGTCGGCGGCGCGGGCGGCGGTGGCGCGGTTGAGCGTGGACCCTGATGTGCTGGCCGCTTACGGGCGCCCACTGCGCTCGCAGGACACCGGTCTGCTCTGGACCTGACCCGCCGCCCATCGCTTCTGAGACAAGATCATCGTTCATGACGCGCGGCAAGGTGGTCGCGGCGCGGGTCGCCCGCACTGCCGGTAGTCCATCACCCGTCCTTAACCCGGTAACGATTACCGATCCGCGCCCACGGCTCCCCAGGCGAAGCTTCCTGACGTCAACACAACGAACAAGCCGGGAGCACCCAAATTGCGCAAGCGTCTCGCCCTCACCGCGACGGCCGCCATGGCCGCCGCCCTCACCTCCGCCCTCACCTCCGCGGCCCCGGCCCAGGCGACACCGCAGGCGGCCGCCGCCGCGCCAGGCCCCTTCTACTGGATCGTCAACAACGACACCGGCAAAGCGCTCCTGCCCTACCAGCACTCCAAGGACAGCGGGCAACCTCTCATCCAGAGCAACGAGTTCAACGGTGGCGCCACCCACTGGAAGATCCGCACGACGCCCAACGACACCATGCTCGAGAACCGTCACTCGCACCTGTGCGCCAACGCCCTGGTCGCAGGCGGCCTCATGCGCCAGGAGTACTGCGGGTCCCCCGGCACCAAGTGGTGGGTGTCCAGCACCAGCGACATGTGGGCCGGCAGGCCGGTCACCTTCCGCAACCTCCAGCTGAACAACCAGTGCATGACCGCGTTCGGCGCCGCCACCAAGGCCACCACCTGCATTGGCGCCACCACCCAGTACTTCAAGCTCGTCCACGTCCCCGGCACCTGACCACCGGGCGCCATGACGGCCCCTCTCCGCACTCCGGAGGGGGCCATCGGCGTTCCGGCCGCGACCACGTCCTGGCCGACCCGCACGCCATCACCACCGCCGTCCGCCGCCACTCACGATGCGTCGTGCGGAGCCGGACGCACGGTGCGTTCACGGTGCTGTCGCAGACAGGGGGCGCTGACCCCGTCCACGCTGTGCCAGGCCGAGGTCGACCTCGGCGACGACCACCGCCTCCTGAAGTCTGTCTTCGATCAGGAGGATGGAAGGCAGCTTCTCGGCCACGAACGTGATGTGACAGGGGATGGCCCGTTCCCTGTCACGACCGCATCCGGACGCGGCCGACACATCCGTTCTCACCGGGGACGCAGTCAGTGGCCCGTACGGTCGAAAGTGACATGTTCCCTGTCATATCGCCCTCCAGCTCCGGGTCTTCCGCGCACGCGAGCCGCACTGAGGGAGGTTCCTCTCGATGAGCTCACCGAGTGATCCCGACGGCTCCTCTGCGGAGTCCTCATCGGATCGGTCCCCAGCCCACCCTCCGCCCGCTCGTATCGCTGAACCCACCCAGGAAGAGCTGGACGGGCTGCCGGTCGACAGGCGTTTGGAGTTGCTGGAGCTGCAACGGCAACGTGACGACCAAGAACGTGAACGCCGACGGCACAACCGCCACCAGTGGTTCAACAACGTCGGGATCTTGTTCGGCGTACTGTTCGCCGCCAGCGGACTGATCGCGACGGTCATGACGGTGCGAGCTGGTCAAGAGGAACTCGGCAACAGTCGCGAGGGTTGCGGACCGCGCAAGAAGGCCAGGTCACCGACCGGTACACCAAGGCGGTGAAACAGCTGGGCTCGAGCAAGCGAGAGGTCCGTACCGCCGCGGTCTACGCCCCGGAACGCATCGCCCACGATTCTCACCGCGACGCTGTCAGTATCCGCGATGTCCTGGCAGCATTCGTCCGCGAACACGATCCCCGGCCCACCATCAGTAAGGACAAGCTGCCCACTGAGCCCGACGCCGACATGGCCGCCGCGCTCACCGTCCTGACCCGCTGGCCCGAGGACCCGCCCGGGTTCCCGTCTTCCCCTTTGGACCTGCACAACATCCGCGCCCCCCCGTCTGTCCGTCTCACACCTGACCGGGGGGAACCTGCACCACGCGGATCTGCACGGCGCGGACCTCCAGAACGCCGACCTTTCCAGCACCGACATGACCAAGGCGAACCTGCGCGGCGCCGACCTGACCGGCGCGGACCTGCGAGGAACGTTCTTGTCCGATACGGACCTGCGCGGTATCAAGGGCAAGACCGAGGTGGAGATCCGAAGGTTCGCCTACGTCGACCAGTACACCAAGTTCGGATCGCTCCCGCCGGAGAGGCGAGGGAGCCGCTCATGACCGCCTCGGTGAGTATCGCCCCGCTGGTCGACGTCACTCTGGCGGAGGCGACCACCAACTTCCTGGCCCGCCGGGATTTGGACGCCGACACACTGCGCTCCTACGCCCAGACCACGCGGCAGTTACGCCGCGCGGCCGGCGACACCGTCCTGCTGGGACGGTTGACCGCCGAGCAGACCGCTGCGGTGTTCACCGCCGCATGGGACAGGGCGGCACCGCGGACCTGGAACCGGCACCGCGCGGCACTGCGATCGTTCAGCACCTGGGCCGCCAGTCCCGGACGCAGCTGGGTCACCACCGACCTGACCGCCCTCATCGCTCGGCGGCCCGAACCCCGGGACCGAACCCGCGCCATCGACCGGACCACCATCGCCGCGCTCCTCGACGACCGGGGCGTTCCGCTGCGGGACAAGACCCTACGCAAACTGCTGTACGAATCAGCGGCCCGCGCCGATGAGGTCTTGTCCCTCAACATCGAAGACCTCGACCTGGACAACAAGCGCGGCCGCGTCACAGGCAAGGGCGGCACCCTCCGGTGGATCCACTGGCGGTCCAGCACCACCCGACTACTCCCACGGCTGATCGGAGAACGCACCTCAGGTCCGCTGCTCCTGGCAGACCGCCGTCCCGCGCCGGCTCGCACACCCGCGGCCGCCGACCTGTGCCCGCACACCGGCCGCGGCCGCCTGTCCTACGAGCGCGCCGAGTACCTGTTCAAGCAGGACACCAAACAGCACGACCCACGCCGACGCGGCTACGCCCTCCACCAGCTGCGCCACTCGCGGCTCACTCACCTGGCCGAGGATGGCTGGTCAGCTCCCGTGCTCATGGCCCTGTCCGGCCACGAGAACATCCGCAACCTGGCCATCTACACCAGCGTCACCGCCGAAGCAGTCGGCGCTGCGCTCGCTGCGCAAGACCCCGGACGCCGACACCGCTGATCCCATCTACCTTGCGGCTCGGGTCACGTTCGGGAGAAGGACGCCCCTCCAGAACGACGACGGGCTGGGCCCCGAACCAGGCGACCTGTTCTCACCCACCCGGCAGGACCCGACCGGGAGTGCCGGGTGAGCGTCGTCCCGCTGCACCGCCACCGCCGCCTGGCGCACCAGCAGCCACTCCACCTCGTGTGAGTGCGTCGAGGTCGCCCACTGTCCGGAGCGGCCGTGGGCGTGCGCGCCAGCAAGCACACCACCGGGCCGGTCCTGACCGTCACCTGCGGCCAGTGGCAGCACCTGCTGCACGCCCTGCGGAACCGCCCCACCGGCTGATCGGACCACTCCTCGACATCATCTTGATGAGCCACAGCAGTTGGTTGCGGTAGAAGCTGGCGGTGTCCCTACCCGCCGCCCTCCTGACCCCGCCACCCTCCTGTTCGCCGGGGCGACGGCATCGAGCAGCGCGTTTCCTGGATAGAACCGTGCGCTGGGCCGCTGCCCCGGCCCGCATCGGCTCGGGGACGGGTAGCGTGCAAGGTGCTGTGGTCGCGTGGCCGTGTGGTCGCGCGGTGTCCCGAGAAGCCTGGCGGCTTTTCCCGCCCCTGGTTGAACGCCTAGCCCTGCGCAGTGATCGATCGTCGCAAACGGCGAGCACATCCATGCGCTTGGCGCGGGCCATACAGTAACCGATGGTGGTGCGCGGGCGCCTGAGCGCGAAGGGCTGAGCCCATGCCCGACACCAACCCCCACACGCCCGCCGAACCCGCCGCCGAACCCGCCGCCGGAGCCGCTGCGGTGCCCCAGTTGCGGGTCCAGGTCGCCGCCTGGGACGGTCTTGCGGTGGTGACCGCGGCCGGGTCGGTGGAGTTGACCACCGGTCAGGTACTGGAGGAGCAGCTGCGGCAGGCGGCCGAGCTGACGCGCGCGGCGGTGCTGGTGGACCTGGCGGCGGTGGAATTCCTGGACGCCAGAGGCCTGAAGGTGTTGGTGCGCTGGCACCTGACCCTGACCCGTCGGGGGCTGCCCCTGGTGCTGTGTGGGGCCACCGGCCGCGCCGCTCGCGCGATGCAGATCACCGGCCTGGACCAGGTCCTGTATGTGCGCCCCGACATCGAAGATGCCATGCACTGGCTCGCCCACGGCTGACCGCCCCGGTGACCCGGGCGGCGACATGGTCCGTCCGGCCTCGAGGGGTTCGCCGCGATCGTCACCGGCCCCACCGGCCGCCCGGCCGCCGCTGCGGTGGCCGACACCGTCGCCGAGGCGATGGCCCGGCTGACCCGCACCACCCCCCCGGGGCGTTCAGCGTTCAGTCGGCGCAAGGCGCTTTGGTTTTGATCCCGGTTGCGGTGGCTTCACGGGCTCCCGGCGGCGGTCCCTGAGACGACCAGTAGGTGGCTTTGCACATGCCTTCGGGGTCGCCTGGGTGGGAGCGGGCGGACCCGCGGTGTCCGTTCGCCGCTGTTGCGCTCGCGCGGCCCGGCGCTGAAGCGGCACCTTGCTTACCCGCCTCACCGGTATCCCGAAGGTCGTGGACAGGTCGGTTGTGCGGCGGCGACAATCAGGCGACCTCATCGCCCGCCTGCCATGGGCTCCCGATCACGGCTTTGACATGGAACACCCGGACCCTCACGACGACCCCCGCGATGGTGCCCGCGGCGGTCGTCGGGATGCCCGTGATCACATCGGCGGTGGGTTCGGCGGACGTGACCGCGCCGGGGGCCATACCGGGGGCCGCGCCGGCGACCGGGGTGATCATCGGGGTGGCGATGACCACGGGTCTGATGATCGTGTGCCGGATGACCGGACGCTGGCCGAGGCGCGGCAGTGGGCGCGCGAGGCACTGGCGGAGATCCGCGCTGAGTTCTGGCGCACCCAGGGGGTGCGGGCCGCTGAGCAGATGGTGGCCCGGCAGTGGGTGGCCTATCTACAGGGGCGCTGCCAGCTGGCCGCCGATCAAAGGACCCAGGCCCAGCAGGACTGTGCTTTGGCGCGGCGGCTGCTGACACTGGCCGAGCAGGACGGTGACCTGGCCCAGATCGCCGCCCAGCGGGCGCAGCTGGATCAGTCGTTGCAGACCGAGCACCGTGCCCGCCGGCGCTACCGCGAGGTGCTGGTGGTGGTCAACCGGGAACTGCACCGGGTCAACCGCGCCCTGGTGGCTGGCAACCGGCAGCAGATGGACCAGCTGGGCCAGGTGCGGACGGCGATGGACGCCACCTTGGCCCCGGCCATCGACCTGCTGCTGTCCACCGCCCCCACCGACGGTCCGTGAGTGCCTGTTCCACGTCCTCCGGCCTTGATCAGCAGGTGCGGCGACGGGGCGTTGTGCCTGCTCAGGACATAGCCGAGGAAGCTCGGCCGGGTCGTGATGGGTTCATGGGGTTTGGTGGGCGTCGGTCGTGTCCGCGATCCCGAGCAGCGTCGGCCGCCCCGGTCACCGCAGTGCTGCGGCCCGCCTGACCGCACCCGGCCAGACCGCCGCCCCTTCACTGTCACCGGTCCCACCCATGCCGCCCCTGTCGCCCATGCCTCTTGAGCAGCACTCTGAACCTCCCGCGCACCACCGGCTCCAGCCGAAGTAGAACACGTTCTGACGCCTCTCGCGTGCCCTGCGGCACATGGACACCAAAACCTCTTTCTGTAATTTTCAGAAAGAAGGATCTGCTTCTGCAAGAAACCGACTGCTGGGAGAGACCATGTCCCGATTCCTTCGCCCCTTCGCGTCGGCCGTCGCCCTGGCCGCCGCGATCCTGGCCCTGCTCGCACCCGCTACCAGCGCGCACGCTGAAAGCGTCCCGACCTGCGTGAACTACAGCCAGAGCTGGCGTTACGCCACCGCCACCAACACCTGCTCCCACGGCGTCACCTTCAAGACCGTCTACCAGGACGGCCATCAGGAGAGCTGCCAGTACCTCGCGCCGGGCCAGACCCGCACCATCGGATCCGGGTACACCGGTCCGCACGGCTCCCTCGCCCGCCTGGAGCAGTGCACCGGCACCACCACCATCTGGGGCCACCACGACGCAGGCTGGGGCAACCAGATCACCATCCGCGGCAACACCGCCCCACTGACCTGGAGCGCCGGCCACGACTGCGCCAACCGCTCCGCCGGGTTGTGGGAGTGCGCCGTCGTGGGCATCCCCGCCGGGCAGCCGTTTGAGTTCAAGGTCCTCATCAACGACAAGACCTGGTCGGCCGGGGCCAACTACACCGGCGCCGGGACCTGGACCCAGGACGTTCACCCCTCCTTCTGACGGCGGCGGCCAGCCGTTCACGAGATCCCGGCGGCCGGCCCCGCGCCACACCCCGCCGCCCCCGGCGCCGTCACCACGGCGCCGGGGGCGGCCGGTCAGCGCGTGCGAGCGACCCCCGCCGCAACGGCGCCCAGCACGGGCAGCGTCTCCCCGGAGAGTCTGTTCCTGAACTCGGGCAATGACAGTTCGGTCTTGCTGTGGATGCGGCTGAAAGGCGTCTGGTCGGTGGGGATATCAGGCGTGTGAGCCAAGCGCGCAGGTGCGCGGCGGGTGGGAGGAAGCCTTCGGAGGGAGGAACGTCTCGGCGAAAGCACTGTTCGTCGGAGTGTCCGATGAGGGATGCGCGGTCACGGTGGCAGGCGGCCCGGCAGGCGTGCCTTCCCCAAGGCGCACGTCACGAACGCGCGGGCGCGCCGTGGCGGGATACGGCGGGAGATGGTGTGAGGTGACACGGGCACAAGGGGCATGTTCGTCGGGGCCGACCAGGGCAAACGGGTGTCATGCCATGACAGGTGACATCAGCGACAACAGGGAGGCCCTGGCGGGCTTGACCGATGTCTGGCCGGTCATGATGGAGGCGATGCACACCCAGCCACCAGGCGAGCCCGGCCCCGAGGGATTCGCCGCGATCGTCACCGAGCGGGCGGCGCAGTTGCGTCTTGCTAGGCGTTCGCCGTGTCTGTGGGGTGCTTACCGCCGCCGCGGACTGAGGCAGAACGGGTGCCCGGCCGGGTCGGTCATGACGCGCCACCGTCCCGGGTTGGGCTGAAAGCTCGGCTTTGCGCCGCCCAGTTCGCAGACGATGGCCTCGGCCTCCTCAAGGTCATCAACGTCGAAATCCAGGTGAAACTGCTGGGGCCGGTCGCCCTCTGGCCAGGTTGGTGGCAGGTAACCAGCGACACGCAGGAAAATGATCCGTGCGCCGCCCGGCAGCACGACCGCGGACGCCTCCGGAGCGTCATGGGTGATCTTCCCGCCTGTCAGCGCGGCGTAGAACGCAGCAAGCGCCGACGGGTCGGGGCAGTCGAGACTGACGGCGGCCAACTCCGCGATACCAGACTGCACGAACGGGCTCCCCTCTGCCACAGACAACACCGTCGCCTCACGCACCGCCCAGCGGTCCCGGCCGCAGGCCACGATCAACGATGGCGCAGACAATAGGCCGTTATCTACGCCAAGACCTCAAGATTCTTTCCGGGCCGCACCCCCACCCCCGCCCCCACCCCCCGCTTGAGCAGGCACGACAGGGCTCAGCACACGATCTCGCAGAGATGCCCGGCACCCATCGTCGACCGCCTGAAGCAGCCGGTCAGCGAGCCGAACCACTCATGCGCCCAAGGGCCCCAACGCCTGACCAGGCGCTGCCGAGCATCACCAGCCCTCCGATGACCAACGCCACCTTTGCGCCGGTGGAATTGCTGGACTTCTGCTCGTCCAGGTCCTTGCTTTCGGCCGGTTCGCCGCCCGAGTATCTGACGCAGGGGTCGCCCGCAGCCATCGTCTGGCCGCCGCAGTCGGCAGATGAGCCCTGACCTGGAATCCGACCAAGACGATCGGCGCGCCGATGGCAAGGAAGACCAGACTCGCCAAGAGATCCTGCCCGGGGGTGTTCTGTCTTGAGCCCATGATCGCCAGCCTTCCAGGAACACCGTCAAAAGAACACGGGTGTTTCTGAATGGTCGAACTGATCACACAGAGCTGCGACATGGCCGGACAAAGGGTGCGCAGTGGCCCCATTGTCCGCGACGACCTGCCTGGCGCACGCTCTCGCATCGCTGTTCCTCACACCCCAAGCCCATGACCGAGCGGCCCGCGATCATCCAAACAACCGCGCCGACCTGCCGGTTGCCCCTGATGACTCGTTGGGAGGCCAGACCAACCGGCAGAACCCCAGCCTGAACAGCCACGGGCAGGCGAGCACCCGTTGCCCCGGGACCCGGATTCTCTGAACTTAATTGATCTTGCCGGGTCGACGGCTTGCCGTGGCTCAGAGGTAGTCGAAGAACCGGGTGAACCAGGTGGGTGGCTGGTCTGAGGGGTAGTAGTTCGCGAGGTCGCTTCGGCCGTTGTAGCGGGTGTTGAGGAGATCTTCGGGGACGACGCGGTAGTCGAGGCCGGTCAGTGTGTCCTCGATTCGGTCGAGGTCTTCAGCGGGTAGGAGCTGTCGTTTCTCGGCGTCGGTGTAGCTGCGGATGTTCTCCGGCGAGTAGACCGCGAGATTCCCGAAGTTGCTGATGCGAATGGTGATCCTTTCGCCCCCTGCTGTGTGGGTGGCGGGGACACCGATGTCGCCGTGGAAGCTGGCGTCCTGGATATTCCGATCGACATGGCACCGGCATCCGAAGGCGGTGTCCAGCTTCGCGACGACCTTGTTGAATCGGGCTCTGACCTCGGTGTGATCGTAGATTGCCGGGAACTCCATGTGGTCGGGGTCATCTAGTTCGTGGAGCAGCTCCCACCAGGCGTCATCACTGACCGTCATGACCGTAAGGCTACTTCAGCGGAGCGGGCCGGGCTGGCCGACGGGGATCTCTCGGAAGGTGGGGATGCCAAGGTCGGTGAGGCTGGGCGTGGGGCTTCGCCGGTCGATCTGGGCGAGCTTGTCGTCAGCCCCGGCGAGGCTGACTTTGAGCCCTTCGACCTCGCCGAGCCAGCCTTCGCGTTCGGCTTCAGTGATCCGGGCGATGAGGTTGTCGCGGACCTCGATGAGCCGGGCGCGTTGGGCGGGGTCGGGCCAGGGCATCGGGCAGCGGACGCAGGCGTGTTCGTGGATGCAGGGTGTGGAGAAGGCGCGGCCGCAGGTGCCGCCATCGCCCTGCAACTGGTCTTCCTGCACCAGGCCCCCGCCGACAGCGGGGTGGCCCCGCTGCTGGCGGGCCGCACAGTCTCCTCGGCCATCACCCTCACCGCGGCCGCGGTGATGTTCCGCAGGCTGGGGTCCGAACGGCCCGCCTACGCGATGTCGGCGGCCGGCGGCGTGCTGGACTCGTTGGCGAACCTGCTTGCCCGCAGCGGTGACCTCACCGTCGTCGCGGTGATCACCGCTCTCTACCCGGCCGGTACCGTCCTGCTGGCCCGCGGTGTGCTGGCCGGGCTGGGCGCCGCCGTCGTCGCCGTCAGCCTCCTGGCCCTGACCTGAACCGCGCCGACCCCCGCCACCCCGGGCAACCCCGACCTCCACACGGCCCGGGTCCACTTCACCGTCGGCCGCTCCCCCGGCCACGCGAGGAGAACCGCATGCGGGTCCAGTCCTGGGGCGCCGGCCTCCGGCTCCTGCGCGCGGAACGGCGTCCGGCGCCGACAGTCTGAGCGAGCCCGCCGGCCGGGCAGGCACGGCCCAGACCGAAAGCGGGGCGGGGCCCTGCCCGTGGTCATGTGGGAGGTTGAGGCGGCCCCTCAGTGATCTGCCGCGCTGGACGCATCGGTGAAATGGCCGACTCCTACAGCGTCGTCGCTTTCGCCGTGTCGGCAGTTGCCTCTGGGCGGCGTCAGGGTCGTTCGAGGCTCGTCGGCAGGAGGGCGCGGATCGTGGTGCGGACGGCGTCGAGGTCCACCGCCTCGGGGGCGACCCGCCACTGGGCGTGAACGCCGATGACCGCCCCCACCAGCACGACCGTGAACGCCTCCGGAGTGGTCCCCGCGGGCAGCGCCTCCGCCGGGATCTGGGACCGGACCCCCTGCCGGAGCGCCGCGTGCAGTTGCGCGTAGTGCTCGCGGATCGGCGAGTCGACCTCCACGGCCTCGGCGAGCAGGGTGATGAACAGGCGTGTGACCGGCATGCGGATGAAGCCCATGACCTGGTCCAGCGGGTCACCGGAAGGCCGCTCCCCCGGGGTCGGCGCGAACCTGGTCAGCACGGCCTGGATCTGGTCGTCGATCACCGCCTCCAGCAGGCCCAGCTTGTTACCGAAGTGCCAGGGGATGGAGCCGCGGCTGATCCCGGCCTTCTCGGCGATGTCGAGGAAGCTCGTCTGCCGGTACCCCTTCTCGGCGAAGAGCTCCGCGGCGGCCGTCACCAGCAGTCGGCGGCTCTCCTGGGTCCTCTCGGTACGTCGCGTGGCCATGAAGGCCATCTAAGCAGGTATGTCAAACGACAGATTCTGTGTTAGCTGATATAACCTGTGTTGACCAACATAGAAGTGAGGAGGTTCTCCCATGCGCTGGGTGACCTACGCGACCGACACCGGGGACCGCGTCGGAGTGATCGGCGGGGACCGGATCCATCCGCTCGCGCCGGACGTCCGCCTGGTCGACCTCATCGGCCGGGGCGCCGAGGAGCTGCGGGCGGCCGGAGAGGCAGCTCTGGCTTCGGCGGAGCCGACCGTTCCGCTGGCCGGGGCCAGGCTGCGCGCGCCGGTTCCCCGTCCGCCCTCGATCCGCGACTGCCTGTGCTTCCTGGACCACATGCGCAACTGCCAGCAGGCGACCGGATCGCCACGCACGCTCAACGACGCCTGGTACCGGGTCCCGGCCTTCTACTTCGCCTGCCCCTCGACGGTCGTCGGCCCGTACGACGAGGTGACGGTCTCGCCCGGCAGCGCCTGGTTCGACTTCGAACTGGAGATCGCCGCGGTCATCGGCCCCGGCGGCCGCGACCTCACGCCGGAGCAGGCCGAGGAACACATCATCGGTTACACCATCTACAACGACTGGTCGGCGCGCGACCTGCAGATGCGCGAGGCGCCGATGGCGATCGGCCAGGCCAAGGGCAAGGACGGCGCGACCACGCTCGGCCCGTTCCTGGTCACCCCGGACGAGCTCGCCCCCCACCGCCGCGACGGCCGGCTCGCCCTGCGGGTCGAGGCGAAGGTCAACGGCACGACCATCGGCTCGGGCGACACCGGCGCCATGGACTGGAGCTTCGGCGAGGTGATCTCCTACGCCTCGCGCGGTGTGGACCTGGTGCCCGGCGACGTGTTCGGGTCGGGCACGGTGCCCGGCTGCTGCCTCGTCGAGCACCTGTCGCTCTCCGACCCGGCCGCGTTCCCCGGCTGGCTGCGGGACGGCGACGTCGTCGAGCTGACCGTCGAGGGGCTGGGGCACACCCGCCAGGCCGTCCGCGCGTCCGCCGCGCCGCACCCGCTGGCGCCCCGGCACGACCCCGACCGGCGGCCGCCGCGCCCGCGCGTCAACCGCGCCCCTTCGAAGCTGCCCTACACGCGCGGACTGCACGAGGTGGGCCCGGACGTGTGGGCCTGGCTGCTGCCCGACGGCGGCTACGGCTGGAGCAACGCCGGACTGGTCGCGGGCGAGGACGCCTCCCTCCTGGTGGACACCCTGTTCGACCTGCGGCTGACCGCCGAGATGCTCGACGCCATGCGCCCGGTCACCGGACGCCGGCCGATCACCCGCGCCGTCATCACCCACGCCAACGGCGACCACACCCACGGCAACCAGCTGCTGGACGAACGGGTCCAGATCATCGCCGCCGAGGCCACCTGCGCGGAGATGCGGCACGAGATGCCGCCGGAGATGCTGACCGCCACCCAGGTGGTGGACATCGGACCGGCGACCCCCTACTTCCGCGAACGCTTCGGCGCCTTCGACTTCGGCGGCATCCGCCTGCGGCTGCCCGACCTGACCTTCGACGGGGAGCTGACGCTGGACGTCGGCGGCCGCGAGGTGCGGGTGATGGACCTCGGCCCCGCCCACACCGCCGCCGACTCGGTCGTGCACGTGCCGGACGCGGGCGTGCTCTTCGCCGGCGACCTGCTGTTCGTGGGCTGCACCCCGATCGTGTGGAGCGGCCCGGTCTCCCACTGGATCGCCGCCTGCGACCGGATGATCGCCACCGGCGCCGACACGATCGTCCCCGGTCACGGCCCGGTCACCGACCCCGACGGGATCCGCGCGGTGCGCGGCTACCTCACCCACGTGGTCGAGCAGGCGGACGCCGCGCACGCCCGCGGGCTGTCCTTCGGCGAGGCGGTCAAGGCGGTGGACCTGGGCGAGTACGCCACCTGGCTGGACGCGGAGCGGATCGTGGTCAACCTCCACCGCCGCTACCGCGAGCTCGACCCCGCCACCGCACCCGAGCTGGACCAGATGACGCTGATGACGATGATGGCCGAAAGGGCGCTCTCATGACCCGGATCCCCGTGACGCTCCGACCGGACCGCGCGCCCGTCTCCGCCCGAGCGAAGGACATGAACGTGACCACGACGACGGCTCGGAACGACGCCGAACCCGCGACCCTGACGAGATGGGGCGGCTGGAGCTGCGTGGCGATCGGCCTCGGCCACAGCGCCCTCGGCGCGAGCATGACCTGGCGGCACTGGGCGGGCTGGATGGCCGGGGACCTCCACTGGGGTCTGGGGTCGCCGGAGATGCCGGAGTCCAAGCTCGCCTTCTGGGCCGTGCCCGGCAGCTTCGCGCTCCCGCTGGTCCTCCTCGGGCTGATGGCCGTCGCCCATGCCCGCGAAGGCCGAACGCTCCCCCGCCATGTCGGGCTGGCCCTGCTGGCCTGGGCGGTCTTCGGCGCCTACGTGTGCTTCCCGACGTTCGGCTTCTTCCTGGTCTTCGTTCCCGTGGCGCTCTTCCTGCTCGACGCGCGCCGGTCCCGCCGGGCCGCCGCCACCGCACCCTGACGCGCGGCCCGGGCGGTCGTCGGCCTCGCGCTCCCGGCCCGCCCCGCCGCGTGGGGGAACCGGCTCCCCCACGCGGGGGAATCTGGCCCCCCGCCGAACCGCCATACTGGGCCCACCCCGGTGATCTTCACCGCGTCCGCGTGTCTTCGAGGAGCCCCCCATGTCGTCCGGCCTGCCGCTGCTGTCCCTTGCCCTGCTGACGGGCGTCCTGCTGGTGGGCGGGCTGGTCTGGGCGAGCCGGCGGCTGCTCGGGCGGCCGGTGGGAACGGTGCGGACCGGCGTCGGGGCCCTGCTCGCCTTCTCGCTCAGCAGCGTCCTCGCCGAACAGATGCGGCGGGAGAGTCCCGGCCTGTACCTGGCGCTGACCGTGGCCTGCGCCGTGCTGATCACGATGACGTTCATCGTGATCGCCGAGGCGCTGGTGCCGACCGGCTCGCTGCCGCATCCGAGTGAGATCGTGCGGTCGGCGATCCGCCGCGTGTCGCGCAGCCGCCGCTACTACCAGATCACCCGGATCGCGGTCCGGCACGGCCTCGGCCCGGCGCTGCGCGGGCGCCGGGGCCGCACCCCGCACGCCCGGTCGCTGCGCCTGGCCCTCCAGGAAGCCGGGGTCACGTTCGTGAAGTTCGGTCAGGTGCTGTCGACGCGCCGGGACCTGCTGTCCCCGGCGTTCCTGGACGAGCTCTCCCACCTCCAGGACAAGGTGGAGCCCGCCTCCTCCGCCGAGATCGAGCAGGTGCTGACCGAGGAACTGGGCGGCTCCCCCCATGCCGTGTTCGCCGAGTTCGACCGGACGCCGCTGGCGGCGGCGTCCATCGGCCAGGTGCACCGGGCCCGGCTGCACTCGGGCGCCGAGGTCGTGGTGAAGGTGCAGCGGCCCGGCATCCGGCCGCTGGTCGAACGCGACCTGGACATCGTCGAGCGGCTCGCCGCCACCCTCCAGCAGCGCACCCGCTGGGGCCGCGCCTTCGGCGCCGTCGAACTGGCCCGCGGCTTCGCCGCCGCGCTGCTGGAGGAGCTCGACTTCCGGGTCGAGGCGCGCAACATGACCACGGTCGCCGCCGCGCAGCCCGCGCTGCGCGTCCCGGGCCTGCACGAGGAACTCACCACCGAACGCGTCCTCGTCCAGGAGTGGCTGGACGGCGTGCCGCTGAGCAAGGCCGAACCCATCATCGCCGAGCACGGCCTCGACCGCGCCAAGCTGGCCCGCGACCTGCTGGCGGGCCTGCTGACCCAGATCATGCGGGACGGCACCTTCCACGCCGACCCGCACCCCGGCAACATCCTGCTGCTGCGCGACGGCACCCTGGCCCTGCTGGACTTCGGCTCGGTCGGCCGCCTGGACGGCCAGCTGCGCGCCTCGCTGGAACACCTGCTGGTCGCCGTCGGCCGCAACGACCCGGCCGCCATGTCCGACGCCCTGCTGGAGATCGTCACCCACCCCGAGCAGCTCGACCGGCCGAGCCTGGAACGGGCGCTCGGCCAGTTCACCGCCCGCCACCTGAACGCCGGCCCCGCCCCCGCCATGGACATGTTCACCGACCTGTTCCGGCTGGTAGCGGCCTACGACCTGGCCGTCCACCCGGAGATCGCGGCGGTGTTCCGGGCGCTGGCCACCCTGGAGGGGACGCTGACGCGGCTGGACCCGTCGTTCGACCTGTTCGCCGAGGCCCAGGAGCATGCCTCCGGCCAGTTCACCGAGCGCCTCCACCCCTCCTCCCTCCGGGAGGCCCTGGCCGACGAGACCCTGAACCTGCTGCCGGTCCTGCGCCGCCTGCCCCGCCGCCTCGACCGGATCACCCACTCGCTGGAACGCGGCCGGCTCAGCGTGAACGTGCGCCTGTTCGCCGACGACCGCGACCGTCACCTGGTGACGACCCTGCTGCACCAGACCCTGCTGACGGTGCTCGGCGCGACCGCCGCCGTGGTCGCCGCGCTCCTGCTGGGCACGGCCGGAGGTCCCCAGGTGACACCGTCGGTGAGCCTGTTCCAGCTGATGGGCTACGCCCTGTTCGGCATCGGCTCGGTGCTGATCCTGCGCGTGCTGTTCACGATCTTCCGCCATCCCTGACCGGCGCCGCACGACCGGGTGACGGCTTTCGGCCGGTCGCCGGCGCGCGCACTCCCCTGCCGTGACAGAGATCGTGGAGCTCCTGGAGCCCGGCCCGGACCGGGGAGTCGTGGGCGATCGCCGTTCCTTCCCGGGCGGAGAAGGGAGCCCAGGCGAAGCTGAAGCCCTCGCGCATCATCCGCCACGCGTCCATGATCAGTTGTAGCGGGAACTCGACGTTCTGGGGCACGAAAGCGGGGTCGTGCAGGCACTCCAGTGAGCCGGACAGGCTCCGGTCCTCGTGACCGTCGATCGTGACCTCGAACAGATCGGTCATGGCGAGGACTCCTCTTCCGTTTCACGGATGACGGGATCGGGCTCCGCCGTCGCCTCGGCGGGCACGCCGAATGAAGATCATGGCGGCGGCATACGACCTCCCGCCGCCAGATGCCGCCAACGGCTTTTCAGCCGTTTCACCGAGCCCGAAAGGCGCCGGACCGCGCCCTCTCAGTCCCCGGGCATCGCGCGCAGCAGCCGTTCGGCCTCCACGACCACCTCGTGGGAGTGCCCTTCGGCGATGTACCGCTGAGCCCGTTGCCGATCAGAGGCCTGATTGCCCGGAATGAGATGCATGACCTGGCCGTCCACCTCGACCAGCAGATGACCGTCCTGAGGGCATACGCCTCTGACCACGACAGCGGGTCGACCGAACGGCACCGATTTCGCCGACATGTCCTCGCTCATAGGGCCAGAGTGCCGGAAGGGTCTGACACCGAGCGTTATTCAGGTGCGGGTGGCGGGGTGTCAGACGCTGCGGAGCACGGAGACGACGACGCCCAGGATGACCGCGTTGTCGCCGTCGATGACGTCGTAGGCCGGGTTGCGCGGTTCGAGGTGAACGTGGCCGTTGCGGCGCCGGTACACCTTGACGGTGGCCTCATCGTCGATCATCGCGGCGACGATCTGCCCGGAGTGAGCCTCGGGCTGCTGCCGGACCACGACGATGTCGCCGTCGCGGATCGCGGCGTCGACCATCGAGTCACCACGGACCCGCAGGCCGAAGACGGTGCCGCGTCCGGTGAACTCGCGGGGCAGCGACAGCGTGTCGTCGACGTGCTCTTCGGCGGCGATGGGCGTGCCGGCGGCGATGCGTCCGACGACGGGCACGGGCACCAGGGTCTCGGCGGGCTCCTGGCCCCGGTGCTCGCGCAGGAACATCCGCACGTCGATCGGCCGGGTCACCGAGGCCCCCCGGGTCAGGAAGCCCCGCTCCTCCAGGACGGCCAGATGCCGCGACACCGACGAGGTGGACCGCAGGCCGACGGCATCGCCGATCTGGCGGGTGCTCGGGGGATATCCGTACCTGACCACCCAGTCCCGGATCGTGACCAGGATCTGCTGCTGGCGTGGGGACAGGATCGAGACGTCCAGGCCCTCGAACGCGTCATGATCATCGTAGGTGGTCACCCACGGAATTGTAGAGGTCCCACGGGGCCGGACCGGGTCACCGCCGGGCCCGGTTCACATTCCGGCGGCCAGGGGCGGTACCAGCAGGGCGGCGGGGAGCACGAGCGCGGCGCGAGCGGCCGCGTTCTCGGCCACAGCGTGCCCGGCGAGATGGGCGGCCCGCTGCGCGCGGGCGACGGCCACCGCCTCACCGGCCACAAGGTGTTCAGCACGGCCTGGCCGTTCGCCGACTTCGCCATCCTTATCAGCACGCGGGGCCGTCTTCGGTCCCCGTTCAGCGGGTTGGGGGCAGCTTCCCGGCAGTGCACGCGGTGCTGCGGCCGGGGCCGCGTCCGGGCGTTGCACAACCAGGCCGGAGTTGCCATGGGCCAGGGCCACAGGCGATGGGCCGACTGTGGTCACGAAGGGTGATTGAGCGGGTACAGACGATTCCGTACCGTTCGTGGCATGCCACTCCCCACTGAACCCATCGGAAGCGTTCCTCGCCCCTCCGACCTGCTTGAGGCCACCCCGTCCGAGCTTCCCGCCGCCCAGGACTGGGCGGTCCGGGACACGATCCGCCGCATGGAGGAGCTCGGGTCACCGGTGGTGACCGACGGCGAGCAGTCCAAACCGAGTTTCGCCACCTACCCGATCGCGGGTCTGCCGGGCCTGGCGCCCGAAGGCGTCGTGATCCCGTTCGCCGACGGGCACCAGCGGCGCCTTCCCCGGCTGACGGCCGGGCCGTTCCGCTACACCCACCACGCCGTGGACTACCTGCGCGCCGCCCAGCGTCATGCCAGCGTGCCGGTCAAGCAGGCGGTGATCGCACCATCGGCGCTCAGCCTGCTGTACCCCGCCGAGGGCATCGACGGTTACCCGCGCCAGGCGTTCCTGAACGACCTGGTCGACGCGGCCGAAGCCGACATCCGCACCTGCCTGGAGGCCGGGGCCCACCTGGTCCAGCTCGACTTCACCGAGGCGCGGCTGTCCCTCAAGCTCGATCCCGGCGGGGGTGTGCTGGACGATTTCATCGCCCTCAACAACCGGGTGCTGGAACGCTTCTCGGCCGACGAACGCGCCCGCATCGGGGTGCACACCTGCCCGGGCGGCGACCTCGACTCCACCCACAGCCTGGACATCGACTACGCCGGGCTGCTGCCCCGGCTGTTCCAGCTCAAGGCGGGGGCGTTCTACGTCCAGATGGCCAGCGAGCCCGACCCGGACAAGGCACTGGCCATCGTCGCCGAGCACCTGCCCGCCCAGGCGCGGATCTTCGTCGGGGTGACCGACCCGATCGACCCGGTGGTGGAGACCCCCGAGCAGGTGCGCGACCGGGTGCTGGCCGCGGCCCGCCACCTGCCCGTCGAGCGTCTCGGTACCTGCGACGACTGCGGCTTCTCCCCGTTCGCCGACGACACCTCCACCTCCCGCGACATCGCGTTCGCCAAGATCGCCGCCCGCGTCCGGGGCACCGGGCTGGCCTCGTCCGCCCTGGGCGTCTGACCACGCTTCCCGGCCGGGACGGTCGGCTTCGGGCCGGGAGCCGGGTGCGGCACGAACGCGGTGGCCTGAGCGGCCAGGCGTTGAGGGCGGACGGGCCCCGGAGGACGGCGGGTCGGCGCCGGCAGGCGGGGCCGGTCGCCGGTGGCCCCGCCTGTCGGCGCGCCGGGGTCAGGCGTGCGGGGTCCGGCGGAGCAGCCACACCAGGTACGGCGCGCCGATCAGCGCGGTCACCACGCCCACGGGGATCTCGGACGGCGCGAGCAGCGACCGGCCGATCGTGTCGGCGACCACCACGAGCACGGCGCCCAGGACCGCCGCCATCGGGGCGACCCGGGCCGTCCCGTTGCCCGCGATCCGGCGCGCGAGGTGCGGGGCGACCAGTCCCACGAACCCGATGGCGCCCACGGCCGCGGCCGTTCCGGCGGCGAGCGCCGCGCCGGCCGCCAGCAGCAGGAGCCGGGCGCGGCCCACCGACAGGCCGAGTGAACGCGGCAGGTCGTCGCCGAGTTCGAGCAGGTCGACCGAGCGGGCGGACGCCGTGACGGCGATCGCCGCGAGCACGGGCAGGACGAGCCAGGCGAGCGAGTCGAAGCCGCGCGCGTAGGTGCTCCCGGCGAGCCAGGTCAGCGCCGAGGCGACGTTCATCTGCGCGCTGCTGACCATGACGTAGGTGAGGGCCATCGTGGTGGCCGCCATGCCGATGCCGACGAGCACCACGCGGGTGGGGTCCAGGCCTCCGCCGCCGCGCGCGACGAGGACCACCAGGGCGAGGGCCAGCGCGCCGCCGGCCGCGGCGGCGACCGGCAGCATGACCGCGGGAGCCGCCGGGATCGCCAGGATGACCAGCACCGCGCCGGCCGAGGCCCCGCCGGTCACCCCGACCAGGGACGGTTCGGCCAGGGGGTTGCGCACGACGGACTGGACGGCCACCCCGGCGACGGCCAGGCAGGCGCCGACGACGGCGGCCACCACGATGCGGGGGAACCGGTAGGACACCACGGACTCCGCCATCGTGTCGCCGGACCCGGTCAGGACGGCGGCCAGCTGGTTCCAGCCGATGCCGACGTCGCCCACCCGCAGTCCGACGAGGATCGCGGCGGCCAGGGCCGCCAGGCCGAGGCCGAGGACCGCCGGGAAGCGCAGGCGTCCCGGTGAGGCGGCGGCGACGGCGGCTCCGGTGTCGGCGTCGCCGGTGGCCACGCGACGGGCCAGCAGGATGAACACCGGTCCGCCCACCAGCGCCGTGATCACGCCGACCGGCAGCTCGCCGTACCCCGCCGACGGCGGCCGGACGATCTGCGCGGCGGCGTCGGCGGCCAGCAGCAGCGCGGCGCCCAGCAGCCCGGCCAGCGGCAGCAGCACCGCGTGCGTCCGGACGCCGAGCAGCCGGACCGTCACCGGGGCGACCAGGCCGACGAAGCCGATCGGGCCCGCGACCGTCACCGCCGCCGCGGCGAGCAGCACCGCCAGCGTCAGCGCGGCCGGGCGGACCCGCGCCACGCGCACGCCCAGCGCCTCGGCGGTCTGGTCGCCCAGCGCCATCAGGTCGAGCGGCCTGGCCAGCAGCGGCGCCGCCAGCACGGCGGCGGCGACCACGGCGCCGACCACAAGCGGCCGGTCCAGGCCCGCCTGGAGCAGCGTGCCGTTCCCCCAGAAGAAGACCCCCTGCGTCCGCCTCTCGTCGAGCATCTGCAGGAACTCGGCGACGGAGGTCGCGGCCAGCTGGACGGTCGCGCCCGCGAGCAGGACCTTGCCGGGCGTGGCCACGCTTCCCGCGATGAGCAGGTACACGATCCCCACGGCGAGCAGCGCCCCGGCGAACGCGGCGGCGCCGGTGCCCACCAGCCCGGCGCTCGCCCCCGTGAACAGCAGCGCGGTCACCGCGAGGTACGCGCCCGCGTTGGCGCCCAGGGTCTCGGGCGCGGCGAGGGGGTTACGCGTGGCGCCCTGGATCAACGCCCCCGAGACGCCGAGGGCGACGCCCGCGACGAGCCCGGCGAGCGTTCGCGGGATGCGGCTCCCGACGAGCACCGCTCTGGTGTGCTCGTCGGCGTCACCCGTGAGGGCGTTCAGTACGTCGCCCACTCCCACTCCGGCGGCGCCCAGGCCGAGGTGGACGACGGCCACCCCGAACAGGGCGAGCGCCGCCGCGCCGCTCACCAGCAGTGCCGGTGAGCGGCGGGCGCGGGCGGGAACGGCCGCGGCCTCCGTTGCCATGGAAGACGAAATACCTGGAGGCGTCAGGCCTTGAAGGCCCTGGCCGCCTCTTCCAGCAGCTGCGCTGCCGACAGGGGGCCGCCGAAGTACCAGGTGCCCGGGTTGATCGGCACGACCTTGCCGCCCTTGACGAAGCCGAGGTCCTTCCAGACGGCGTTGTCCTTCAGCTCACCGGTGAACGGGTCGTCCTTGGGGTGGGCGGTGTAGAGGAACGTGGCGGACGCGGGGACCTGGGTGAGGCCCTCCACGCCGACGGTGGTCATGCCCCAGGCGTCGGGCTTGCCCTTCCAGCCGTTCTTCAGCCCGGCCAGGTTGAGGACCTGGGCGGCCAGCGCGTCGTCGCCGAGGAGGCGGACGGTCGGCGTGCCGTTGACGCTGAATCCCATGGCCAGGGCGTACTCGGAGCCCGCCTTGCCGGCCTTCTCCAGGCGCGTCTTCACGGCGGCCGCCGTCGTGTCGATCCTGGAGAACACCTCGGCGGCCCGGTCCTGCCTGCCGACGGCCTTGGCCAGCTCGGTGAAGGTGGCCTTGAGGTGCTGGAGCTGCGGCTTGTCGGTGTAGGTGAAGGACACCACCGGCGCGATGGCCTTGAGCTGGTCGTAGCTGGCCTTGGAACGGGCCTCGTCCACGACGATCAGGTCGGGCGACAGCGCGCGGATCTTCTCCAGGCTGGGCTCCGACCGGGTCCCGACGTCGGTGACGCCCGCCGGAAGCTTGGCGCCGGGCGCGGTGACCCACTCGCCGTAGGTCTTGCTGTCGGCGTTGCCGACGGGGGTGACGCCGAGGGCGAGGAGCTCCTCGGTGTGCACCCACTCGAGCGACACCACCTTGGTGGCGGGCTTGCCGAGCGTGACCGGACCGCGGGCGGTGGCGATGGTGATCCCCCCGTTGCCGCCCTTGTCGCCGCCGCCCTGGCCGCCCTTGTTCTGGTCGCCGACGCTGCCGCCGCAGGCGGCGGTGCTCAGCGTGACGACGGCGGCGCAGCCGATCGCGAGCGCGCGGAACAAGCTCTGCATGGGGGAACTCCTAGTGATGCGTGTACTGCGTTATGCGGGAGGTGGTGCTGCGGGGCTCATCGCGCGGCGGCCGCCGGCCGCCGCGGGAAACACGCCAGATGCCCGGTCTCGGCGTCGCGGACGACGCTGACGTCGAGCCCGAAGGCACGGCCGATGGTCTCCGGGGTGAGCACCTCGTCGGGCGGGCCCGTCGCGGTGACCGCGCCGTCGGCGATGACCAGGATCTGGTCGCCGTACGCGGCGGCCTGCATGAGGTCGTGCAGCACGACCCCGCAGGCGATGCCGTGCTCGTCCGCCAGCCGGGCCACCACGTCGAGGACCTCGAACTGATGGCGCAGGTCGAGGTAGGTCGTGGGCTCGTCCAGGAGCAGGATGTCGGCCCGCTGCGCCAGCACGGTCGCCAGCCACGCCCGCTGGCGTTCACCGCCCGACAGCTCGTCCAGCCGCTTGCCCTCCAGCGGGGCCGCGTCGGTGACGGCGAGAGCCCAGTCGATGGCCTCGGCGTCCTCCCGGGTGTGCCGGGCGAACGCGCCGCGGTGGGCGTACCGGCCGTGCCGGACCAGTTCGCGGACCGTCACCCCGGCGGGGACGAGCGGGGTCTGCGGCAGGAACGCCAGGCGGCGCGAGAGGGTCCGGCGGGACAGGGAACGCAGCGGTTCGCCGTCGACGTGGACCTCGCCCGCGAGCGCCGGCTGCAGTCCGGCCACGGTGCGCAGCAGCGTGGACTTGCCGCAGCCGTTGGGCCCGGCGAGCACGGTCACCTCACCCGCGCGCAGCGTCAGGTCCACGGAACCGAGCACGCGCCTTCCCGCGTGACCGACGTCGAGACCACGCGCGACGAGCCGCGCCTCTCCCCCGCTCAACGGACGACCTTCCCGGTCAAACCGACCCTCCTGGTTGAAGTCGCCTCACCCTACACCGCCGAGGTAAGGCCTACCTAACCTAAGTCGACGCGCCGAAACGCTGACCGAACGAGGCGACGCATCGCCGTGTCAGCTGATTCCCCGAGTTCCTGCCGGGGACCGAAGCGTCCGAGGCGACAGGCGGCATGCCGGGCATGATGTGTCCGGAGGGCAGGCTGCGGCGGATCGCGCACCGGAATCTGTCCTCGACGGCCGAGCCGTGGATCCGTCCAAGGCCATCGGCCGGTACAGCACATGGGCGCGGCGTTCCGGCACTGCCGCCGCAGCCCATGGCCGCTCAGCCAGCGCCGGGGTGACGGCATGCGCTACCGGTCCAGGCGCGGCCGAGAGGCAAGCCGCCCACACCCCCGTGCCCTCTGGCGAGATCACCCCCGTACATGGCGATCCAGCCCATCGCCTCGCGCACGCGCCTCAGGCCACGCTGTCACCATGATCGCCTCCAACCACAGCCTCGATGACCGACCCGTCCCACCGGCTGTGGCGGCGTACGGCGTTCGACCGACGCGACAGGAGCAAGCCGGGGCGGCCAGGAGACCGTCCGCCGTGCGGCTCTCCGGTTCGCGCCTCAACCAGGATCACCATCTGGATTGGAGACAGAGGATGACCCGATCGACGACCCGCCGGGCGGGCGCCGGGCTGGCCTGCGCGGCCGCCGGCGGCCTGCTCGCGCTGGCGGCGCC
>NZ_BCQR01000015.1 GCF_001552175.1 Actinomadura kijaniata NBRC 14229 | reverse complement strand
AAAGGCGGCTGGTGGGGATCGAACGGCTTACCCGTACCGGCCGACGCACTCGTCGGGGGCCTCGACTCCGTCCCCTTCTTCCCGCCGCCATCGTCACTGCACCCGGCCAAAACGAGGACACCAGTAGTGGCAAATCCGACGATTTTCTCAAGGGTGCGCATGTGAACGAACTTTTACCACAGGCAAACCGCGGCCCACCTATGGGATTGGCGTTCGCTGTGAGGCGGCATGGCCCTGGGTGCGTTCCACTGAGCGTGGAAGGCTTGACGTCGCTGGCATGATCGCCGCATGGCGGAAATGACGTTGCGGGCGTTGACGGCCCGGCTGGTGGAGTTGGGTCTGGTGACGCCGCAGGAGGCCGAGATCAGGGTGGCGGCGGCCGACTACGCCGACATCGAGCAGTCTGCCGTTCACCTTGTCGGCGAACTCGTCGAGTATGGCCTGGGCGTGCATACCGACCACGGCGACGTGGACAGCCTCCAGGAAGAATACGAGGACATTCTCACGGAGGCCGCGGCGTGCTCGGGCCTGACCGTCTCCGACGTCGAGCTGGTCGAGAGCGCCGAGACGGCGGACCAGGAGGCCGGGGGAACCCACGAGGTCGATCTTCTGCGTTTCCGCCTCAACGGCGAGCCCCGCGCGTGGGAGGTGGAACGCCTGTCCGACGAGTACATCGACCATATGGCGCTCGTGTCCCATCTCAGCGACCTCGAACCGGGCGGCGACGACCAGCGCTGCTTCCACCCGGTGGGTGAGCCGGAAGAGGTCCCCTTCATGTACCTTCTGGCCACCCCCGAGCACGCGCGCATCCTGCGGGACGAGTTCGGCTTCCCCGTCGATGTCGAGGAGGTTCCCGCGGAACAGCCCACCCCGCCGGGCGCCGAGCGGTAATCAACCGACCTGGACCGACGCTTCCGCGGTCACCCGTCGCCGGTGGTCGTGTCGGTGAGGTCGAGAGCAGGTCGTCGCGGAGCCGCTCGCCCAGCGGGGTGGGGCGGACCGTGCGGGAGGTGTGTTCGAACAGCGGCCCGCCGATGCGGCGTTCGGCCTTCTTGATGGCGTGGCTGACCCGGGACGGGGTCACGTGCAGGCGCTCGGCCGTCCGGCCGAAGCGCAGCTCCTCGGCCAACACCAGAAAGATCTCGATGTCTCGAAGCTCCATGGACCCCCTGATCGTGAACCTGATGGTCATCGCTGTGTTGGCACAACTCGCATCGATGACCGGCCGGGCAACGCTGTCTTGCCGACATCGCCGTTGTTCGGCGGTGGTCCTGACGCCAGGCTGTTGACAGGCGCCTGCGCCCTGCGGGCGGCGCGCCGCTGGTCGGAATTGCCGGGGAAGGAGTGGACATGAGCAGGTGGGCGTTGGCCCCGGGAGCGGATCTCGCCGATCCGGCGTTGGAGAGGACGGGCCGGTCGGAGGAGGGTCGGGCACCGCGGATCGGCAACGGCCCGCTGGTCGTGCGGCCCGTTTCGTTCACCGGCGGTGCGGGGCTCGGGCGCCGGGGATGACGAAGACCGCCATCAACGCCCGGCCCTGGCCGACGCGGGTGCGCCTCTCCCGCGTCGAACCGGCGCGGGAGGAGCCGGACGGGCCTCGCGTGCGGGCCTGGCACGCGATGGTCGCCGCGTCCATGGCCGAGGACGCGCCCGGTACCGCGCCCGCGGCCTCCGGCCGGTTCCACGCCGACCTGACCGCCGGGACGACGGTCGTCTGGACGGCCACCCGCGCCGGACAGGTCGTGGGCCTGGCCGTGCTGCGCCTGCCGTCCACCACCGTCACCGGACGCGCGCAGGTGCACGTCCACCCGGCCCACCGACGTCGCGGCATCGGCGGCCGGCTGGTGGCCGCGCTGACCGCCGAGGCGCGCGCCCGCGGCCTGTACGGCGTCATCATGGCCGTGCCCGCGGGCGGGACCGGTGACGCGTTCTGCCTGCGCCGCGGCCTGACCCGCCTGCGCACGCTGCACCATCTGCTGCTGTCGCTGCGCGAGCTGCACCCGGGCTGGCTGGACGAGATGGTCGCGGTCGAGCACCCCGGCTACCGGCTGACCGAGACGGCGCGGATCGCTCCGCCCGGCCGCCAGGACGCCGTCCCGGGTGACGTGCTGCTGACCGTCGCCGCCGAGCACGGCCGCAAGGTCGTCGGCTGCACCGAGGTGGTGGTCCCCAAGGACAGCGGCCCCCCGGCGACCCAGCACGACCGCCCACCGGTCGACGGCCACCACCGCCTGGGGCTGGACCTGTGGGTCAAGGCGGCGATGCTGCGCCTGCTGTACGACCGGTACCCGCAGGTCACCCAGGTCGCCACCGACAGCCTCGAGCACGACGCCGCCCTGCTGGCCGTCAACCGCCACCTGGGATTCCGGCTGCACCACCGCATCACCGAATACCGCCTCGACATCCCCGGATCGCCGGGCACGAACTGATCGGCCACAACATTTCTCAGCTGCGACCCACGTCGTGTCGTCGGCCGGCCGGGTGTGGTGAATCATCCACGCGGCTACGATCGTCTGATCGTCGCGACATGAGCCGGGGAGGGGAACCTCCGATGGTCACCGATCCAACGATCATGCGAATCGGCCAAGGGGTGGAACTGCACCACCGGCAAGGCCAACGTGAGGCCGCCCGCGAACTTTTCGCGCAGATCTGGGACGACGTCGGCGGCGAACAAGGCGACCCGCTGCACGTTTGCGTCCTTGCCCATGCGATGGCCGACGTGCAGGACGACGTGCATCAGGAGTTGCTCTGGGACCAGCGGGCGCTTGCCGCCGCCGACCTGATCACCGATGAGCGGGTGGCGCAGGCCGGAGTGACGATCTCGGTGGCCGCCCTGTACCCGTCGTTGCACCTCAACTTGAGCGAGTGCTATCGCAAGCTGGGGGAACTCGACCGTGCCCGCGAGCACCTCCAGCAGGCGCAGGCCACGGTCGGCGCGCTTGACGACGACGGCTACGGGCGGCTCATCAGGGGTGGTCTGGAACGGCTGGAGCAACAGCTGGCCGCCGAGTGAGCGCGTTCCCTCGCACGGCCGATCGGCGTCGGGACACGGTTGCGCGGAGCCTTGGTGGATCGGAGCCGGTGCGTGGTGGTCACCAGCTGATCGCGGCCGCTACCGGCCGGTGGTCGCTGCCGGTGGCCGGCAGCACCCGCGCGTTCACCGGCTCCACGCCCTTGACCAGGATCTGGTCGATCCGCACCACCGGGAACCCCGCCGGCCAGCTGAAGCCGAAGCCGTCCCCGGCCACCTCCTGGGCCGAGCGCATCTGCGAGGTGATGCCGTCGAACGCGCGGTCGTCCATGGTGCCGTTCAGGTCGCCGAGCAGCACCACCCGCTCACTCCGCTCGGCGGTGATGGCCCTGCCGAGCGCCTGCACGCCCCTGTCCCGATGGACCGTCCCGAAGCCCGCCCTCGGATTCACCCGTACGGACCCCAGGTGGGCCACGTACACCGCCAGTGGCCCCTGGTCCGTGGCCACGGTGGCGCGCAGCGCCCGGTTGTAGGTCATCTTGACGTCGGTCGGCTTGGTGGCCGCCAGCGGCCCGTAGTCCATCTGGATGTCGACCGGCCGGATGGCCGACAGCGGCAGCTTGCTCCACAGCCCGACCGTGCCCTGCACCGTGTGGTGCGGGTATGCCCTCGCCAGCTCCCTCTCGTACGTGCCCCGGGCCTGCTGGCTCAGCTCCTGCAAGGCCAGAACGTCCGCACCGGAGGCGACCAGGTCGCGGGCGGTGCCGGCCGGGTCGGGGTTGTCGGCGCCGACGTTGTGGCTGGCCACGGTGAGGTCGCCACCCGGCCGGGACCTGTCGCCGAGCAGCCCGCCGAAGAGGCTCAGCCACACCATGACCGGCAGCAGCAGCGCGGTCACGGCGGAGGCGGAGCGGCGCCACAGGGCCCCGGCCAGCAGCACGGGAACGAACAGGCCGAACCACGGCAGGAACGACTCCACCAGGCTGCCGAGGTTCCCGACCCGGTTCGGGATCCGCGCGTGCAGCAGCATGAGCAGGCCCAGCAGCAGCGCCAGCGCCGCGAAGACCAGCCCGCGCCTCCAGGGCTCCGGCCGGGAGCCGATGCGGATCACCCGGCGGACGGCCGCGCGCCAGGTACCGGCACCGGTGTCCGGACGTTCGGCGTCGCCCTGGCCGCTCTCCGCCGTCTCGACCCGCACCATCGTCTGTCCTCGCTCGTTGTCGGTCACTGCTGCATCCTCGGGTCCTGGGTGGGGTCGGCGTACACACGCGGGCAACCACGATCGATCGCTTCGGGGCGTAGTTCGTAGTGCCAGGGCTCGTTGCGGTAGATCGGGCACAACCCGTACCGGGCGCCGTGTTCGGACAGCCACGCCGTCGCGTCGGAGCGCCCGATGTCGACCGCGTCCCCCGACACGTGAGGAGATGTCGCCGCGGTGGCCACCCATCGGGCGGCGGCCTCTCGCGACCCGTACCGGGAGACCGCCTCGCGAAGAAGCCGGTCCTGGTACTCCGGGGAACGCCAGCCGCTGTTGACATGGAACTCGACCCCGTCGTCCGCGGCGTCCGCCGCGGCCCGGCGGAGGGCCTTGAGCAGATCCGGATCGAGGTTGGCCACGGCCGGAATCGCGTCATCGAAGACCGTCACGCCGTCGGGAACGGCACCGTCGGCCTCGCCGAGCGCGCCCCGGCGCTCACTGCGGGGATCGTTCAAGGGCGACGCGGTCGAGGAGGACGAGGAGGGCGGGACCGTTGAGGAGTTCTGTGCCCGGCAGCCGGGGGCCGTGGTGATCACTGCTGTGACGGCTATCAGGCCGACGGCGAGGAACCGGTGGATCCGGCGCGCCGCTCTTGGTGCCGATGGTGGGGTTTGGGCCATGCCGCCAGTCAAGGCGGCGTGGTGTTGCCAGCACGTATGTGTTTTTCGATACGCCGACGATATGTGCCCGCCCGTAGCATCGACGGCATGCGCGTGCCGGCCGTTGAGGACGGACCCTCTATGGCGGGAGCCGTCCGCGAGGGCCTGCGCCTCGAAGCGATCGCGGCCGACATCGCCGCCGTGTCAGGCGTCGGCCACCGCATCCGCCCCGGCCAGAGGCCGGGCATGAGGGAGGCGAACGTGGACAGGGCACCCGGGTTGAGCGTTCGTCTCAAACTCACCGTCAGCTACGCCGGATTCCTCATGCTCGCCGGTGTCCTGCTGCTCGCGGCGGTGTGGTTGTTCCTCCTGCGTCACGTCCCCGAACGCGCGCTCCTCGTCTCCTCCGACACGCCTACGCACGGTGTTTTTCCCGTCCGGTCCAACCTTCTGCGCGTCTTCGCCCCGAGGGCGGCCGCGGTGCTGGCGTTCCTGCTGGCGTTCGGCCTGGCGGGAGGATGGTTCCTCGCCGGCCGGATGCTCACTCCCCTGACCCGCATCACCAACGCCACCCGCCTGGCCTCGGCCGGGTCGCTCTCCCAGCGGATCCGGCTGCCGGGCCGCACGGATGAGTTCCGCGAACTCGCCGACGCCTTCGACACGATGCTCGCACGCCTCGAAGCGCACGTCGCCGAACAGCGGAGGTTCGCGGCCAACGCCTCGCACGAGCTGCGCACCCCGCTGGCGGTCTCCAAGGCGCTTCTCGACGTGGCCCGCACCGACCCGGGCCACGATACCGGCGAACTCATCGACCGCCTCCACGCCGTCAACACCCGGGCGATCGATCTCACCGAGGCGTTGCTCCTGCTCAGCCGCGCTGACCAGCGATCCTTCACCCGAGAGCCCGTCGACCTGTCCCTCGTCGCGGAAGAAGCCACCGAAACGCTCCTCCCCCTGGCGGAGAAGCATGGCGTCACCGTCGAGACCAGCGGCGACGTCACCCCCACGGTCGGCTCCCAAGCGCTCCTGCTCCAGCTGACCACGAACCTCGTGCACAACGCGATCGTCCACAACCTGCCTGAAAACGGCACCGTCCGGGTCAACACCGGCGTCCGCCCCGAGACCGTGGTGCTCACTGTCGAGAACACCGGCGAGAAGCTCACCCCACAGCAGGCCTCGACACTCACCGAACCATTCCAGCGCGGCACCGAACGCATACACACCGACCACGCGGGCGTCGGCCTCGGCCTGGCGATCGTCAAGACCATCACCCACGCGCACGACGGAACGCTCACCCTCACCCCGCGCCCAGACGGCGGCATCCACGTCACCGTGGAGCTACCCCGAACGACCCCGGCGTGACGGAGAGGAGCCGAGCCGGTTCCGGGTCACCGGCGGGCTGCCTGTACGCCCAGCTCGACTCGCCGGTTCGTGACCGGCCGGGACTTCATCGTCACCGCCATGACCGACAGCGGCCATGGCCTGCTGCACGCCCTGTCCTGCGACACCGCGACCATCAACGCCCCGCTCTCGGCACGGGTGCTGCGCAGTATGGTGTTCGCCGCTCGGCGCACGGGTCGGCCGGTGGTCGACACCGTTCCCACCGCACTAGGTTGGTGGCCCTGCATGGACAGCCACTCCCTGGCGACAGGCCTTATCAGGTCGTGCTCACCGTTCAGCCCGCCTCCGGCGCGGTGCTGCTGAGAGCCGTGGCCTGCTGGTACGGCCTGACCCGGCGGGAACAGGCCGTCAGCCGACTCGCCATGGAGGGCCTGTCCTCGCACACCGTCAACGACCATTTCAAAGCCGTGCACCGCAAGGCCGGTGTGAGCGAACGCGACGAGCTCCTCGCCCGCCTGAGCCTACGAGGCGCTGCGTTCGTAACGCCCTCATCGGCGTTGATGGCAGGAGCTAGGGTCGTGCGACGGTGAGTCGGCCGTTGGCGGCCACCAGGGACACCTGGGGGCCGCCTTTGCCGCAGTGGGGTCCGTTCGCGTAGACAGCCTGCGGGGTCGTGGTGATCTGCTGCTTCAGCACGCTCTCGCCCTGCGCGTCGCGGAGCGTGAGCGTGACCTGCACCGGGGACTCCGGCAGGTCGTTGACGTCGGCGAACCCGTTCTTGGCGCCGGTCGGGGAGGCCGTGGCGGCGCAGGCTCCGTCGGGCCCGTCGGCGCAGCCCTGAGGCACCGCCGTCGTGGAGTCCCTGAGCTCCGTCCTCACGGTGCGGCAGACGCCGTTCCAGCAGGTCTTCACCGTCGCGTCGGTCGCTCTGGCGGCCAGCGGCGGCTCGATGGCCAGGCCGATTCCCCGCGGGGTGCCGATCAACGTGCACTCTCCGCCGTTCGCCAGACCCGTCGTGCCGCAGCCGGCCAGGGCGAGCGCGGCGAAAGCCAGTGTCGCGATGCGCGTAGGGGAAGGCATGGACCTGTGACGCGCCCGAACGCGTCCCGGTTCCCGCCTGAACGGTGACGCGACCGGGAAGATTCGCCGCTACCCGCGCTGGCGCAGCGCTCATGGGACGTTCGGAAACAACCTCCCGAGTACCCGTGAACACAGATCAGCAGACGGGTTCCAGGTGAACCCGAGACCATCCGCCAGGTCATGCGTGTGCACCAGGATCTCCACGAGCCCCATGGTCCAGCGGGTCCTGCCGCCCGGTCCGCCACCGGCGGCTCAACGGGTTCCCCAGAACGGACCTGACGTGCCTTGGCAACCCCTGAATCTGGGGATACTACGGCCGCCTGTCGCCGGGCGAGTGTGAATACCACACCGATCCGTCATCGCGCAGGAGGCGACATGCTCACCAAGCTCACGACAGCCGGACTCGCCCTCGTTCTCGGGGTCAGCGGTCTGGGCCTGGCCCCCGCCGCTGCCGCCGCCCCGGCGGCAGCGGCGCAGGGCGGGGCGACGGCCGCGCCCGCCTTCAACGCCAGCGGCAACTACCAGCTCTTCCAGAGCAGGGGCGGCACCACCAGGGTCAACGTGACCCAGGACGGCAGCGGCAGGCTCTACGGGTCCGCGTCCAGCAGCGCGGGGGTCGGGACCATCGAGCAAGGGGTGGTGGAGGGCACCGGCATCTCCTTCACCATCGGATGGTCCTTCGGATCCCGAGGGCGGTACGTCGGCTCACTGGGCTCCGACCGGCGCCTGTCGGGCACCACCTTCGACCTGACCATTCCCTCCAGCCAGGCGACCTGGATCACCGACCGCACCTTCTAGCTCCGGCTCCACGGCCGAGATCGCCCAGGCCCCTGCGCGGACACACGCGCAGGGGCCTGGGCGACGATCGTCAACGCCACTGGTCGAGCCCATCAGTGAGCGGGTGGCGAAGCCGGGCGGCGGCGCGCCGGGGACGGACTGGACTCTCGGAGTCGTTGGTATGTCGGCGTCGCCGGCCCTGCCATGAACGATTCGGCGGCCCCGGCAGGCGGACGGCGTTCGAGGTGTCGCAACCAGGCGCGGGCTTGCGGCGTGGTGGCTCGGATCGTCCTGTCGGTGTCGTCGAACGGCCGTCGCCTGCCGTACGTGCCAGACCCAGCGGCACCGGCCGCCGGGAGGGCTCGGCCGGTATCAGCGGGAGCTCACCGGTGGAGTAGCGGTCCAGGGATGCATGGCCGAAGGCCGACTCCTGGTGTGTCGGTGCGGAACGTGCGGCCCCATATGGTCGACCCGCTGAGCGTGCGGGGCTGCCGCTCAGGCGGCGCCGTAGAACTCGGCGCGGGCCTGCTGATCCGCCAGCAGGTGGAAGCGGAACCATGCGGTGATCGGGCCGCGGAAGCGGCCACCGTCCCCACCGGACTCGAAGTGGTCGGCGTCGGCTACCTCGCCATACACGGCGGCGACCTGGGTGGCCCGCTGATAGCGCGAGTAGACGTAACTCGGCCGCACGATGGTGTCGTTCTGCCCTGCCAGGTAGAACGCCGGACCGCGCAGCTGGCCGTCGGTGCCCTGCGGACCCGGCTGGATCGGCACGGTGGTGTCGACCCTGGGGTCGGCGCCTGCCGCGATGGCCCCGCCCCCGCCCTGGGAGTGCCCGGTCGAGCCGATCTTGTCCAGGTCGACCCTGCCCGCGAACACGCTGCCCGCGGAGTTGTTCTGCTGGGCCAGATAGTCGATTCCGGCAGCATCTGCGTGCCCGAGCCCGACTGCCCGGTGTTGGCGGCGGCGACGATGAACCCGTGCGAGGCGAAGTGCCTCAGCAGGCCGTCGTAGTCGCGTACCGAGGCTCCGGTTCCGTTGCCCCAGATGATGACCGGGTGCTTGCCGCAGCCGCGGCTGCCCAGGTCGGTGGGCCGCTAGACGGTGTGCGCGGTTCCTGCCGCCTGCACCGTCACGGCGAACGGGCCGGGGCCTGCCCAGTTCTTGTTGACCGACGGGCAGCCGGTGCCCGGCGGCGGTGTCGTGGGCGGGGTGGTCGGCGGCGTGGTGGGCGGAGCCGGGTTCTCGCGTTCGGTGATGAACCTGCGCATCTCGGCCAGGGCGGTGGTGTTGGAGATGATCGTGAAGTGGGTGGGGGCCATCGGGCCGCTCATCAGGTGGTTGAGGTGGGCGCCTTCCAGCTTGGCGGTGTCGTAGGGGGCGGCGTTGGTGTCGTTGACCGACCGCACCGTCATGTAGGCGACCTTGTCGCTGTGGGGCACCTCGGTCCCGGCGTTCAGGTCGCGCAGGAACGGGGTGTTGGGTGAGGCGAACTGCTGGCAGGACGCGTACTGCTGGCAGCCGTTGTTGGTGGTGCCGTGCTGGGGGCCGGCGAAGCCGATGTATTGGGAGACCTTGTCGGCGCCGCCCAGGTTCTTGATGTAGTAGCGGGCGGCCAGGGTGGAGGCCGACCAGGTGGCCAGCACCACCCGGGAGGCGCCGGTCTGGGAGCGGACCTGGTCGACCTTGGCGCCCAGCTCCCGGGCGGCCACCGCCAGGTCCTGGGTCATCCGGCTGCTGTCGGTCCAGGTGAACAACCGGTCGGCGGGCCAGCCGTTGGACCGCAGGTTGGTCTGCATCGGGACCATGAAGCCCGGATCGCCCGTCATCCCCGGGATCATGATGACCGGGTCGTGGACGGGTGCGGCAGTGGCCGAGGTCGACGGGATCACCAGCGCCGTGACGGCGGCCAGGGCGGCGGCGACGACCGACAGCGTCGCCGCCAGCGCACCGCGGCGCGCGCGCCCGGTTCCGCCAGGCGGCCGCGGTGCCTCGATGGGGGTGGGGTGCGGCATCGAAATCTCCTATCCGTCGGCGCCTGCATGAGGGAAACGACTCATGCGGCTCGGTCGGGCCGACGAAAGGGCAGGGGGCAGACCGAGGTAAGTCCCGATTAGAAATCAGGCGCCGCCCACCGTCCATGGGAGCTCGTCCCACCGTTCGGCCCTGCGATGTGTGCGGCGTGTCGATCGGTGCTCGACACGCCGCATTTCACTTGTTCGGCATGGCGGATTCGGTGCTTTGCCACGTTGTCGGTAGCTCGTGGCGCTCTGCGGGGCCTCTGAGGTCTGATCGGTGCGGCCGGTTTCTTGATCGTCCGGACAGGGCGCCGAACGGCTGGAAGGATGCCGGGGAGACGTTGGCCCGACGAGCGGCGGTGGCGGTGCAGGACGACTATCTCGCCCGATGCGGACGGGCGATCGATGAGCTCAAGAACAGTGGCCTCCTCCACGTGGAGAAGGCCGAGCTTCAGGCGACCACTGTCGATGTGCTCACGGATCCCGACCGGGTCTTCGCGGACATCGCCGAGCGCACCGGGCTGACCTTGGCGTCCCGCGTTCGCGAACACTTCTTCCCGGCCGACCGGGTGCAGGTCTTCTGGTACAGCACGGGCGAACCTGATCTGAGGGGTGAGTTCTGCCTCAAGCACCTGCACTGGGCGCTTGTGAGGGGCGAGGTGCCGCAGGACGCGTTCGGGGCGGTCAGCCGGGACCCCGCGAAGATGGAGGTGCTCGGCCAGCTACGCCTCCTGGACCAGGAGCCGATGGCCGGGACGGGCCGGCTCACCGCGCTGCGCATCACACCCGGCGAGGACGACCCGCAGGTGTGGCTCTACGACACCAACCACGAACGCCTCCAGCCGCTCGACCTCGACTACGCGGGTTACCTGGAGAACCTTCTGATCACCAAGGGTGCCTACGGATGGCAGTACCTCTTCGCCGACGTCGATTTCAACGAGCCGGAGTTCCACGACACCGCACGGCATCTGTCCGACGTGCTGCGCGTGTTTCCGGAGATGTTCCCCGGCCACGACTATGCGCCCCTGCAAGAGCGTCTGGAAGCGCGGCTCTGAAAGAGTGAGGCCCCGGTTCTCCTGACCGTGGGGCGTGTCCGTCTCGATGGTGGGCTTGGTGAACGCGGTGGTGTTCGCGGTCGAGACGGAAAGGTCGCGTCCAACCTGCGACACGTTCCTCAGCCACCGGGTCCTCAGCGGTAAGCAGAACGACCAGCCCCGCGCCACAGGTGCTCCGGCACAATGCGGACGGTCATCGTGTGGGCGGGTTCGATCACCGATCCGCAGACCCGCTTGCGGACGCACGGGGCGCGGTGCGGAGGCCGCGTCGCACAGCACCGCCCCACCCGTCTGCACTCACGGTGGGAGCCAGTCCCGCGATCAAACAGCCCGGCTATGAAGCCCCAGCTCAGCGAACTCCTACAGGAGAGCTGCCCCCGATCGGTTCCCGGTCGTCGCGACACGGCCGGTTCGGGGAGCCGCTGTTCTTCGGCTGTCAGGGGTGTTCCGGCAGCTGGGATTCGATGCCGTCGAGCATGCGCTGCAAGCCGTAGTCGAACTGCTCGCGGCGTGTCCGTTCCGGCTCGTTCCCGGCGAGGGCGGCGTACAGTTCGCGCATCTGCGGGTGGTCCTGGGCGGATTCCTCCAGGGTCGGTCGCGCCGAGCGCAGCCACTCGTCCTCGGTGAGCCCGCCCTGCCGGATCTTGTTGAGGGTGGCGGCCTCGACGGTGGCGGCGCCGATGACGAACGAGAACACGGCGTTCAGGGCGCGGTCGGCCGCCAGCAGGGGGAAATCCGCCGACCGCAGCAGGGTCAGCGCCCGGTCGAACAGGTGCGTCAGGTTGGGGCCGAGGTAGGCCATGCCCACCTCGCCGAGCAGGCCGGAGGTCCACGGGTGGCGCAGGATCACCTCGCGGGCGCTGTGGGCGAGTTCGGTGACGGTGGCGCGCCAGTCGGCCGGATCGCCGGTGTCGGGTAGCCGCATCTCACCGTAGATCTCGTCGACGACGAGTTCGATCAGCTCGCTCTTGTTGGTGACGTGCCAGTACAGGGCGTTGGCGGCGGCGCCGAGGCGGGCGGCCAGCCGCCGCATGGTCAGGGCGTCGAGGCCCTCCTCGTCGAGGAGCCGGACGGCCTCGGCGACGATCTGGTCCCGGGTGAGCGCCGGACGGTCGCGCCTCCGCCGGGGCGGCCGCGTCCACACCGAGGGAAACGCCTGGTCACTGGCTGCCATCGAGGTCGCCTCCCCGTCCGTCGTCGGTCCCGGGCGATTATCGCACAACGTCCACTTCTTGAACGACGTCCATGAGTCTTGTACGTTGTCCATGAAACAGAACGTCGTACAAGAAGGGAGGAACCATGGAACGACATCCACGCCGCTGGCTGATCCTGGTGGTGCTCTGCCTGAGCACCCTGATCCTGGTGATCGACAACAACGTGCTGATGGTCGCGATCCCGGCGCTCACGCGGGACCTGGGCGCCACCGCCCGCGACATCCAGTGGATCACCGACGCCTACATCCTGGTCGCGGCCGGGCTGCTGCTCACCGCCGGCAGCCTGGCCGACCGGTTCGGCCGCCGCCGCGTGATGGTGGTCGGGCTGGCCGCGTTCGGGGCCGCCTCGCTGGCCGCCGCCTACGCCGACAGCCCGGCCCAGCTGATCGCCGCCCGCGCGCTGATGGGCGTGGGCTCGGCGCTGGTGCTGCCCAGCACCCTGTCGATCCTGATCACCGTGTTCGACGAGGAGGAACGCCGCAAGGCGACCTCGGCGTGGTCGGCGGCCGCCGTCACCGGCCTGATCGGCGGGCCGATCCTGGGCGGCGCGATGGTCACGCACCTCCACTGGGGCTCGGTCTTCCTGATCAACGTGCCGGTCGTCGTCGTGGCGATCGCCGCCGCCTACCTGCTGATGCCCGAGTCGCGGGCCCCGGCGCGCCGGTTCGACCCGCTGGGCGCGGTGCTGTCGCTGGTCGGCATGGTCGCGCTGGTGTGGGCGATCATCGAGCTTCCGCAGCGCGGGCTCGGCGACCCCGCGACGCTGTCGGGGCTGGCGGTCGCGGCGGTCGTGCTGACGGCGTTCGTGCTGTGGGAGCGGCGCGTGACCGAGCCGATGGTGCCGCTGGCGCTGTTCCGGAACCGCGACTTCACCGGCGGCAGCCTGTCGCTGGTGCTGGTGCAGATCGGCAACGGCGGGCTCGTCCTGGTCATCACCCAGTACCTGCAGTTCGTCCTCGGGTTCACGCCCACCCGCGCGGGGCTGGCCATGGTGCCGCTGGCACTCGCCGTGATCGTCACCAACGGCGTGGGCGCCGCCCTCGGCCAGCGGGTCGGCAACCGCGTGCTGACCGCCGCCGGACTGGGGGTGCTGGCGGGCGGGTTCCTCCTGATGTCGACGTTGCGGGCCGACGACGGGTTCGCCACGGTGACCGCCACGCTGGTGGTGTTCGGCATCGGGGCCGGGCTGGCGCAGCCCGCCGCCATCGCCGCGCTGATGGGGGCGGTGCCCGCGCGGTACGCCGGGGTCGGGTCGGCGCTCAACGACACCCTGCAGCAGGCCGGGGCCGCGCTGGGGGTCGCCGTTCTCGGGAGCCTGCTGACGGGCGTGTTCACCGGGGCCATGCCCGGCTCGGCTCCCGAGGTGGCGCGCCGCTCCATCGGCGAGGCCCTGGCGGTCGCCGAGCGGACCGGCGACGAGGCGCTGGCGGCGTCCGCGCGGCAGGCGTTCACCGACGGGCTGGCCGTCACGTGCTCGGTGAGCGCGTGCGCGGTGCTGGGCGCGGCGGTGCTGGCGTTCGTCCTGATCCGGGGGCGCGGGGCCGGCCGCACCGCGCCCGTCGAAGAACAGACCCCCGTGACCACCTCCTGAAAGGAAACCTCATGAACGCGCTTCCCCCCGTCATCACCGAGATGCCGACGCGGCGGCCCGCAGGCCGTCCCCTCGACCCGCCCGCCGAGCTGGCGCGCATCCGCGCCCAGGGCCCGATCGCCCCGCTGCTCTACGGTGACGGGCACCAGGGATGGCTGGTCACCGGGCACGCCCAGGCACGGGCCGTGCTCGCCGACCCCCGGTTCTCCTCCCGTTACGAGATCGCGCACTACCCCGACCCCCGGTACACCGACATCCCGCCCGCCGGGCCCGGCGAGTTCATCGGCCTGGACGCTCCCGAGCACACCCGTTTCCGGCGCCTGCTGGCGGGCCGGTTCAGCGTCCGCCGGATGAGGCTGCTGGCCGAACGCATCCGGACGTTCACCGACGGGTGCCTGGACGACATGGCCGCGCAGGGACCGGGGGTGGACCTGGTGGAGACGTTCGCGCATCCGGTGCCGGCACAGATGATCTGTGAGCTGCTGGGCGTGCCCTACGCCGAACGCGCCGACTTCCAGCGCTTCGCCGCGCTCCTGAACCGGCACGACGTGACGGCCGAGGAACAGGCCGCCGCCGGCGCCGCGATCGGCGACTACATGACCGGCCTGGTGCGCCGCAAGCGCGCCGAACCGACCGATGACCTGCTCAGCGAACTGACCGACAGCGACCTCACCGAGGAGGAGCACATCGGGGTCGGGGGGATGCTGCTGGCCGCCGGGCTGGACACTGTCGCCAACATGCTGGGCCTCGGAACGTTCGCGCTGCTGACCCACCCCGAGCAGCTGGCCGCGCTGCGCGACGACCCGGACGTCACCGACTCGGGCGTGGAGGAACTGCTGCGCTACCTGTCGATCGCGCACACCGACTTCCGGACGGCCCTGGAGGACGTCGAGATCGACGGCGTGCTGGTCGGGAAGGGGACGACCGTCGCGATCTCGCTGCTCGCCGCCAACCGCGATCCCGCCGTCTTCCCCGACCCCGACGTGCTGGACCTGCGCCGTGACGCGGCCGGGCAGCTGGCGTTCGCGCACGGCGCCCACCAGTGCCTGGGGCAGCAGCTGGCGCGGCTGGAGCTGCGGATCGCGCTGCCCGCGCTGCTGAAGCGGTTCCCGACGTTGCGGCTGGCGATCCCGGCCGAAGAGGTGCCGGTGCGCTCCGAGTCCGACGTGTACGGCCTGGAGCGCCTGCCGGTCGCCTGGGACCCGGCCTGAACCCGCCGAAAGGGGACCACCATGACCGTGAACGGACTGCCGCTGGCCCGGCCGGAGGGCCGTCCGCTGGACCCGCCTCCCGAGCTGGCGGAGATCCGCGCCCGCGCCCCGATCAGCCCGATGACCTATCCCGACGGGCATGAAGGGTGGCTGGTGACCGGGTACGCCCAGGCCCGCGCGGTGCTCGCCGACAACCGGTTCAGCGCCCGCTACGAGCTGGCGCACCTCCCCTACGGGGACTTCGGGCGGTTGCCGCCCGCCCCGGCCGGTGACATCAGCGCGATCGACCCGCCCGAGCACACCCGGTACCGGAGGCTGCTGGCCGGCGCGTTCACCGTCCGCCGGATGGCGCTGCTGGCCGAACGGGCCGAGGAGATCACCGTCGGCCTGCTGGACGCGATGGCCGGGCAGGGACCGCCCGCCGACCTGGTGACGGCGCTGGCCCAGCCCCTGCCGGGTCTGATGATCTGCGAGCTGCTGGGCGTTCCGGCCGCCGAACGGGAGGGGTTCCAGCGGCACGCCGCCGCGGGGATCCTCGACGCCGACGTCACCCCCGAGGACGCGTACCGGGCATGGGCGGCGCTGTCGGAGCACATCGGCGCGCTGGTGCCGATCAAACGCGCCGCGCCCACCGAGGACCTGATCAGCGACCTCACCGCCGGTGACCTGACCGACGAGGAGATCACGGGGCTGGGAGTGTTCCTGCTGGGGGCGGGGCTGGACACCACCGGCAGCGTGCTGGCGCGCGGCGTGTTCGCGTTGCTGACGCACCCCGAGCAGTTCGCCCTGCTGCGCGCCGACCCCGGACTGGTCGAGGGGGCGGTGGAGGAGCTGCTGCGTTACCTGAGCATCGGCCCGTGCGGGCTGCGGACCGCGCTGGAGGACGTCGAGGTCGACGGTGTGCTGATCCGCGCGGGGCAGACCGTCACGATCTCCCAGCCCGCCGCCAACCGCGACCCGGCCCGCTTCCCCGACCCCGACGCGCTGGACGTGCGGCGCGACGCCGCCGGGCACCTGACGTTCACGCACGGCATCCACCAGTGCCTGGGGCAGCACCTGGCGCGGCTGGAACTGCGGGTCGCGCTGCGGGGGCTCATCGCGCGGTTCCCCACGCTGCGGCTGGCCGTCGAGCCCGGCGACGTCCCGATGCGCGACGAGTACGCCAACGTCTACGGCCTGTACCGGCTTCCGGTGGCCTGGTGAGGAGGGACCCCGTGAAAGTGATCGTCGACGAGGAGCGGTGCGTGGGCGGCGGGCAGTGCGTCGCGGCCGCGCCGGACGTGTTCGACCAGCGTGACGACGACGGCGTGGTGGTGCTGCTGGATCCGGCGCCGCCGCACGAGCGCGCCGCCGCGGTCCGCGAGGCGGCGATGCTGTGCCCGGCCGCGGCGATCGTCGTGGTGGACACATGACGTCCGACGTGCTGATCGTCGGCGCGTCGGTCGGCGGCCTCACCGTCGCCGAGGCGCTGCGGCGCGGCGGCCACACCGGCCGCCTGCGGCTGGTCGACCCCGACCCGCACCCGCCCTACGACCGGCCGCCGCTGTCCAAGCAGGTCCTCACCGGGCTCTGGCCGCCCGACCGGGTGCGCCTGCGCACCCCCGAGCAGCTGGAGGCGCTGGACGCCGAGTGGGTGTGGGGCCGCGCCGAACGCCTGGACGCCGCCGCCCGCACGGTGGAGCTGGACGGCGGCCGGGCGCTGGCGTACGACACGCTGGTCATCGCGACCGGGCTGGTCCCGCGCCGCCTGCCCGGCCCGGAACCGGCGGGGGCGCACACGCTGCGTTCGCTGGACGAGGCGTTGGCGCTGCGCCACGCCCTGCCGGACGCGGGCCGCGTCGCGGTCGTCGGGGCCGGTGTCCTCGGCTGCGAGATCGCGGCGGCCGCCCGCACGCTGGGCCGCGAGGTGACGCTGGTCGACCCCGGACCGGTGCCGATGGCCCGCCACCTCGGCCCGGAACTGGGCGGACGGGTCGCCGCGCTGCACCGGCGGCACGGGGTGCGGCTGCGCCTCGGGACCGCCGTGACGGGCCTGGTCGGCGAGCGGGGCCGGGTGAGCGGTGTCGCGTTGGCCGACGGCGAGGTCGTGCGGGCGGACCTGGCGGTGGTGACGATCGGGTCCGTTCCGGCGACCGCCTGGCTGGAGAACAGCGGCCTGGCGCTGGCCGACGGGATCGTGTGCGACGCCCGCTGCCGCGCCGCGCCGGGCGTGTACGCGGTCGGGGACGTGGCGCGCTGGCCCGACCCGGTGACCGGCGTCGGCATCCGGGTGGAGAGCCGCACCAACGCCACCGAACAGGCCCTCGTCGTCGCCGCGAACATCCTGGGCGACGAGCGCGTGCACGCCCCCGTTCCCTACTTCTGGTCCGACCAGTACGACACCAAGATCCAGGTGCACGGACGGGTGGGCGGCGGCGACCGCGTCCGCTACCTGGAGGGCACGGCGGCCGACGACCGCTTCGTGGCGCTGACCGAGTCGGACGGGGGCCGCACCACCGCCGCGATCGGCTGGAACCACCCGCGCGGCGCGCGAACGGCCCGCGCCCACCTGACCGCCGCACCCTCCCAACCATGACCACCGGGGCCGGGCGATCCCAGCCCGGCCCCGTTTCCGAAACGCCTCGAATCAGTTCGGGCGGGACGGGTTCTTGTGGGCGTGCTGGCGGCGGTGAGGCCAGGTACCGCCGGTGTTCGGGGTCTCGTCCAGGGGGCTTGCCGTAGGAGCGGGGAGCCGGGCCGCTGATCAGTGTGACGGCGTGTCCGTGCCCTGGTCCGCCTCCTGCCTCTTGGAGGCGATGAGGCTGGTGACGGTCGTCACCGCGAGCACCAGGACGATGAAGCCGAGCGAGAAGGCGATGCTGATCTCCGGGACGTGCACGCCGGACTCGTGCAGGGCGTGCAGGACGAGTTTGACGCCGATGAAGCCCAGGATGACCGACAGCCCGTAGGACAGGTGCACGAGCCGTTTGAGCAGCCCGCCGATCAGGAAGTACAGCTGGCGCAGCCCCATCAGCGCGAAGGCGTTGGCGGTGAAGACGATGTAGGGGTCGTCGGTCAGGCCGTAGATGGCCGGGATCGAGTCCAGAGCGAACAGCAGGTCGGTGGAGCCGATCGCCAGCATGACCACCATCATCGGGGTCATCACGCGCCTGCCGTTCTGCTGCACCAGCAGTTTGGTGCCGTGGTAGCGGTCGGCGACACCGAAGCGGCGCTCGACGGCTTTGAGGAGTTTGTTCTCCTGGTACTCCTCGTCATGGCCGCCGCGGCGCGCGTCCTGGACAAGCTTGTAGGCCGTCCAGATCAGGAAGGCGCCGAACAGGTAGAACACCCAGGAGAAGGCCGAGATGATCGCGGCGCCGGCGGCGATGAAACCCGCCCGCATCACCAGCGCCATCAGCACCCCGACCATCAGCACCCGCGCCTGGTACTGGGCGGGCACCGCGAACTTGGCCATGATCAGAACGAAGACGAACAGGTTGTCCACACTCAGCGACTTCTCGGTGATGAACCCGGCGAAGAACTCCCCGGCGGGCTGCGCGCCCGCGAAGACGAACAGTCCCAGCCCGAAGGCGACGGCCAGGACGATCCAGACCGCAGACCAGATGCCGGCCTCCTTGGTCGACACCTCGTGCGGCTTGCGCCCGATGACGAAATCCACCGCGATGAGCACGCACAGGGCCGCCACCGTCAGCACCCACACGCCCACAGAGACGTTCACGGTTCCTCCATGACTCCGCTGGAACGCTCCAGCCACTTCCGGGGACTATGACAACGCACACCGGGGCCCTGAAGATCCCAGGTCACAGAGGGTATCGGCCGGGGCGGCGTCCGGCCGGGCACGACCACCGGTCTCCTCCGGTCAGCGCGGCGCGGCCGGGGGCATCACGGTGATGTCGAGGGCGGGCAGGCGGCTGGGGCGCAGGCCGAACATGCGGGCGAAGGCGTCGCTGAAGTGCGAGGGGGAGGCGAAGCCCGCCTCGGCGGCGGCGTCGGTCAGGGTGGCCCGCTCGGCGATGGCGCGGGCGGCCAGCAGCATGCGGGCCCACAGGCGGTAGCGCCGGAACGTCGTGCCGGTGTGCGCGGCGAACAGGCGCAGGAACCGCGAGGTCGACAGTCCGCACCGGCGGGCCGCCTCGGCGGCGGTCAGGGACGGGTCGTCCAACAGGTGCCGGGCGGTCGCCCGGACGCGCGGGTCCTGGACGGTGGGTCCGGGCGGCGCGGCCATGTCGAGCCACTCGGCCGGGCGGGCGTCCACGGAGATCAGGTCGTCCTCGCGGCGGTGGCCGGTCCGGACGGCGGCGTCGCCCGCGCGCATCGACGCGGCGCACGCCGCCAGCCGGGCCGTCGAGGGGTCCAGGTAGCAGAACCGCATGCGGGCGCTGTCGGCGCGCAACCGGTGGACCTGGCGCGGCGCGATGAGGGCGCTGCGCACCGGGGGCGTGATCCCCGCGGAGGTCTCGACCGTGAAACCGCCGTCCAGGGCGAGCGCCAGGCAGGCGACCGAACCCGAGTGGGACGTCAGGTCCAGGGCGGGCCCGGTGTAGACGGCCTGCCCGGGCCACAGCCACAGGTGGCACGTTCGTGGAAGCGCGTCGGTCGGCACCGCTCCATGATCCCAGCAGGTGGACGGAACGAGGAGGACTTCATGGAGCAGGTCGTCGTCGCCGGTATGGCGGTGTTCTTCCTGGCGATGGGGCTGTACGGGCTGGCGGCGCCCGCGGCGCTGGTCAGGCCGTTCGGGATGGAGGCCGCGACGGCGGACGCCCGGACGGAGGTCCGCGCCGTGTACGGCGGCTTCGGCGTCGCCGTCGCCGCCGCGCTGGTCCTGGCCGTGATGCGGGAGGAGGCGCGCGACGGCATCGTCCTGGCGGTCGGGATGGCGCTGGGCGGTATGGCGTTCGGGCGGCTGGTGGCCCGATGCGTGGAACGCCCGTCGGGGTTCTACCCGTCCTGGTTCTACTTCTGGGTCGAGGCGGCCGGGGCCCTGGCGCTCGCCGCGTGCGCCAGGTGATCGGGGGTCGGGCCCGCGGATCGGTGCGGGCCCGACCGGATGGTTCGTCAGCTCACGGTGACGGGCAGGGTGGTCAGGCCGTTGATGAGCATGCTCGCCTGCACGGTGAGCTCCTCCGGCGGGACGGCCAGGCGCAGTTTGGGGAAACGGTCGACGAGGGCGCCGAGCGCGATCCTGGCCTCCAGCCGGGCCAGCGGCGCGCCGAGGCAGTGGTGGATGCCGTGGCCGAAGGCCAGGTGCGATGGCGAGGACCTGGTGATGTCGAGGCGTTCCGGGTCGGGGAACTGGCGCGGGTCGCGGTTGGCGGCCAGCAGCGCGGGCAGCACGACCTCTCCAGCGGGGATGGTGACGTCGCCGATCCGCACCGGGGCCGCGGTCCGGTAGGGGATGCTCACCTGCGCCGGGCCGTTGAAACGGAGCAGTTCCTCGATGGCCGCGGGCCACCGTTCGGGGTCGTCGCGCAGCAGGTCGAGCTGGTCGGGATGGGTCAGCAGCGCCTGCAGGCCGCCGCAGATCAGGTGGGTCGTGGTCTCGTAACCGGCGACGAGCAGCAGGAAGACCATCGAGGTCAGCTCGTCCTCCGACAGCCGGTCGCCGTCCGCGCGCGCCGCGACCAGCCCCGAGATGAGATCGTCGGCCGGGTCGGCGCGCTTGTGCCCGACCAGCTCCCGGATGTATTCGATCAACGAGGTCGCGGCGGCGACGAAGGTCTCGGCGGGATGGACCGAGCCGTTGATGGCCACCGTCGTCCATTCCTGGAAGTCGCGCCGGCGCTCCTCCGGCACGCCGAGCAGCTCGCTGATCACGGTGAGCGGGAGGGGAAAGCCGAAGGCGGCCAGCAGGTCGACCGGCGCGCCGTGCTCCCCCGCGGCCGCGACGTCGTCCAGCAGGCCAGCGACGATGCGCCGGATGCCCGGCTCCAGCCCGTCGATCCGCCGCCGGGTGAACGCGCTGGACACCAGCCGGCGCAGCCGCGTGTGGTCGGGCGGGTCGGCGCCCAGCAGGTGCTGGTCCATCGCCGCGGCGAGGTCGGCCGGAACGGCGTCGCGGTGCGGGCCGTCGCCACCCTTGCCCTTGATGACGTCGGGATGGGCGAGCGCTTCCCGCGCCTCCGCGTAACCGGTGATCAGCCAGACCGGGACACCGGTGAACAACGTGACCCGCCGCACGGGTCCGGCCGCCGCCAGCTCGGCGAACGCGGCATGCCGCGCGCTCGGCGTGGCCTCGACGAACGGTGAGGTCACCGGGGGAGAATCCGCCATGCTCAACTCCGATCAGGGCCGCCGTCCAGCCGGCGACCGGGACAGACGGATCCGACCCTACTCTTCAAGATCGAATAATCGCCCCCTGTGGACCGGAACCGGGTGTCTTTGACGTGGTTGGGACTGGGCGGCTCCTCGACCGCGCCGAGCGGCCCGTGGCCGACGCTGTTCACGATGACGTCCAGACGACCGGAGTGCTTCGCGGCCTGCCGCAGGTCGGCGTGGTTCGCAGTGGGAGAGCGCGGGTCAGTACCGGAGTCGGCGGGCCTGGCCCGTCTCGCGGACGACCGCCCAGGTGTCCGCGACCGGGCCCAGGTGCCGCAGCCTGTCGGGGTTGATCACCGCGCGGATGGTCTGGATCCGCCCGTCCAGGATGTCGAGCGCCAGGGCGCTGACGACCCTGGCGTCCCGGTGGCGGAGGATCACGCCCGGCTGACCGTTCACCTGGTGCGGCTCCACGACGCCGCCGATCCGGACGAACGGCTCGACGAACGCGGCCAGCAGCTCGCGCAGCCCGGCGACGTCCCCTTCGCGGAGGGCGTCGAAGAGACGCCCAGCGAGTTCGTCGCACTCCCGGCGGTCGGCCTCGAACCGGGCGCGTCCCGCGTCCATGCGGCGGCGGGCCCGCACCACGAGCCGGCGCCAGGTCGGCTCCGCCGACCGCTCGGGATCCCGGCAGGGTCGGCCACCGGACTCGTTTCCCCTGCGTCATGACCGACTCACGGTGGTCGGTGCCGACGTACTCGATCCGGCGGCCGTCGACGGCACCGTGGCAGAGCGGGCTCTACCACCTGCCGTCGGTCACCGACCACACCGTTGCCGAGGGCCATGTCGACGGCGGGTGCACCTCCCGTACAGACCTGGCCGCGAGCATGCGGCCCTGCTGGGCGACGATCGCCACGTCATCACCACCGCCGACAATCCCACCTTGCTCCAGTGGATCCGCCGCGAGGCGCTTGCCGAAAGCTGGGCCGATACGGACGCGACCGTCGGCCAGGAGCTGCGACACCGGCACCGTCCGCAACGCAGGTGTCCTGGTCAGAGTCGATGTCGACGCTTCGCCCCCTGGGGAACGGTCGATCGTTGAACCGGATCACGAGGCTTTCGTGCCCGCCGGGCCGGGAGCCGTGGGGAACATGCGGCGGCGCAGCCACAGCGACACGTACACCAGCGCCACCAGTACGGGGACCTCGATGAGCGGGCCGACGACCCCGGCCAGGGCCTGGCCGGACGTGACGCCGAAGGTGGCGATGGCCACGGCGATGGCGAGTTCGAAGTTGTTGCCGGCGGCGGTGAACGCCAGGGTGGCGGTGCGGTCGTAGGGCAGGCCGACGGCGCGGCCCAGCGCGAACGAGCCGCCCCACATGGCGGCGAAGTACACCAGCAGCGGCAGCGCGATGCGGGCGACGTCGGCGGGCTGGGAGGTGATCGTCTTCCCCTGCAGGGCGAACAGGATGACGATGGTGAACAGCAGCCCGTACAGCGCCACCGGACCGGTCCTGGGCAGGAGGCGGGACTCGTACCAGTCGCGACCGCGGGCCTTCTCACCGGTGCGGCGGGTCAGGTATCCGGCCAGCAGCGGAACGCCGAGGAACACCAGCACGTTGACGACGATCTCGCCGACGGAGAAGTCGAGGCCGCCGGTGGCCAGGCCCAGCCAGCCGGGCAGGAGGTCCAGGTAGAACCAGCCCAGCGCGCCGAAGGCGACGACCTGGAACAGGGAGTTGAGCGCGACCAGCACGGCGGCGGCCTCGCGGTCGCCGCAGGCCAGGTCGTTCCAGATGATGACCATCGCGATGCAGCGGGCCAGGCCCACGATGATCAGGCCGGTGCGGTACTCGGGCAGGTCCGGCAGGAGGAGCCAGGCCAGGGCGAACATCACGGCCGGGCCGGCGATCCAGTTCAGCAGCAACGACGACAGCATCAACCGGCGGTCGCCGGTGACGGTGTCCAGGCGGTCGTAGCGGACCTTGGCCAGCACCGGGTACATCATGACCAGCAGGCCCAGGCCGATCGGCAGGGAGACGCCGCCGATCTCGACCTTGGACAGCACGTCGTTCAGACCGGGGACGGTGCGGCCCAGTAGCAGTCCGAGCACCATCGCCGCGACGATCCAGACCGGCAGGAACCGGTCCAGTGTCGACAGCCTGCCGACCGGGCTGCCGTCGGGGGCGGCGGGCGGGGCGCCGGTGGCGGGCTGGCTGGTCCGCGTCACGGGCAGGCCCTTCGGGTGTCTTGGATGTAGGTCTGGCGGACCACGCCCGCCAGCTCGGCGTAGTGGGCGGCGAGCCGCTCCAGAGGTTCGGGACGCAGCCGGTAGTAGACGAAACGGCCGCATGGCTCGGTCTCCACCAGCCCGGCCTCGCGCAGCGCGCGCAGGTGGTTGGAGATGTTGGTCTGCTTGGCGCCGGTCTCCTCCACCAGGTGGCACACGCACAGCGCCTCGCGGGCCAGCAACTCCACGATGCGGGCGCGCAGCGGATCGGCCAGCAGCCGGATCACATCATTCTCGACTGACATCACCATGGGCTGATACGTTAGCGGCCGATGAACCCGCAGGCCAAAGCCCTACGGTGAGAAAACGGGTCAGGAAAGGCGGTGGCGTCCCTGTCGCAAGACAAACCCCCCGCCGACCACCATCACCCGTTCTCTGGGCTGGAGCGTCCTCCGAAAGGGAAGAGCCCGTGCCCGAGAAGCCCAGCGTGCTGTTCGTGTGCGTCCACAACGCCGGTCGTTCCCAGATGGCCGCCGCCTACCTGTCCCACCTGGTCGGCGACGCCGTGGAGGTCCGCTCGGCCGGATCGGCCCCCGCCGACACCGTCAACCCGGCGGTGGTGGAGGCCATGGCCGAGGAGGGCATCGACATCTCCGCCGAGACACCCAGGATCCTCACCACCGACGCCGTCCGGGCGTCCGACGTGGTCATCACGATGGGCTGCGGCGACACCTGCCCGATCTTCCCCGGCAAGCGCTACCTGGACTGGACCCTCGACGACCCCGCCGGGCAGGGCCTGGACGCCGTACGCCCGATCCGCAACGAGATCCGCAGGCGCGTCGAGAAGCTGATCAACGAGCTGACGACCGTCCAACAGTGACGGCTTGGCTCGTGTGACGGTGGCCCCTGTCCGTCTCCGCCCGCTCCCCTGTCACGTTAGGGCGGAGACCTCGGGCGAGTGATCCACGGCCGCACGGCTCCGGCCCACGCCCGACCGTCATCCTGGCCGTCACCACCCTCCCCGCCGGGATCGCCGTGCCACCGGCACCCTGACCGTCATCGCCCCTACACGCTGGCGCTGGCGCTGGTGGGGCTGATGGAGTCGCTGATGACCGCCAAGCTGGTCGACGACATCACCGACACCCACTCGAACAAGACCCGCGAGTCGGTCGGCCAGACCATGATCAACGTCAGGAACGGCGCCCGCACCCGGATCTCGACCTTCCTGGCCGGGGCGTTCCTGATGGTCCTGTGCGTCGTGTTCGGCCCGGTCGTCTCCGACATCCCCGTGGCCGCCCTGGTCGCCGTCGTGGTGCTGGTGTCGGTGGGCACCTTCGACCGGCGCTCGGTCGCCCCCGCCGCCCTCAAGCGCATGTCGCTGGGCGAGACCATGGTCATCTTCGCCCGGCGGCGCGCAGGTCGTCTACCGCGTCACCGGTGAGCTGTTCTTCGCCTCCAGCAACGACCTGGTGTACCGGTTCGACCACGTGGTGATCCCGGCCAGATGGTGATCGACCTGTCGGGCGAGCGGGCCGGCAGCCACTGACCGGCTCAGGCGGAGCCCTTCGTTCGGCGTTTCCACCAGCTCGACAGCGACCAGGTCCGTGACCCGCCCGGCTGCGGGGCGGCCTGCTCGGCGCGCGGCTCGGGCCGGTCGGAGGGCTCGGGGCGCGAGCGGCGCCACTCCTCCACGGCGCGCTCGACGTTGAAGGGCACCATGGCGAGCGGAGGGCCGGGCGGCGGTGTCCTGATGGCCTCCACGATCTTCTTGTTGACCTGGTCCAGGATCGCCCGGACCTCATCTTCGGAACGGGCCCGCGCCGCCTCCTCCCGCGCCTGCTCGGCCTCCTTGCGCAGGGCGAGCGACGGGGGGACGTAGGTCAGGTTCTCACTGCGCAGCTTCTGTTTGATCCACCACATCTCCTCCAGCGGTCGGCCTGCCCCGGGGATCGGCTTGCCCGCTCCGGGCAGGTCGTCGAACTCTCCGCGTTCGGTCGCCTCACGGATCTGCCTGTCGATCCAGGTCTCGAAGCTGACGCCGATGGGTTTGCGCTCGGTCATGGGCGAACGGGACCTCCTTCGCAGCCGTCACCACCACCCTACGTTCGCTCTCAGAACGTCAGCAGGAGCCCTCGGGCGGGCAACAGGTCCGCAGGTAGTCCTGTAGTTCGGTGAGGGACCGCTCCACGGCGGTGGCGTCGATGCGGTAGTGGACCTGCTTGCCGTCCTTGCGGGAGGTCAGCAGGCCGCCACGGCGCAGCAGGGCCAGCTGCCCGCTCATGTCGCCCGCACGCTGGGCCTGGAACCGCTGGTGCTGGAGGCCGCCGCCCGGCCGGCCGGATCCTGGCCGCGCTACTACGACAGCCTGGCCCTGTTCTCACCGGCCCGCCGCAGCGCCCTGCCGGGCCTCCCGTTCCCCGGCGCCCCCGACGGCTACCCCGTCCGGGACGAGGTCGTGACCTACCTGGGCGACTATGCCGCCCGCCTGGACGCCGACATCCGCACCGGCCAGCGCGTCGAGCACGTCACCGTCGCCAACGGCGGCGAATTCGAGGTCGCCACCACCGCCGGCCAGGTCTTCACCGCGCCGCTGGTGGTGGCGGCGACCGGCGCGTTCAGCCGCCCGCACCGGCCCGAACTGCCGGGTCTGGACACCTTCCCCGGGCGGGTGCTGCACTCCTCGGACCATCGCTCCCCGAAGGGTTTCGAGGGCAAGCGAGTGGTGATCGTGGGCGGCGGGAACTCGGCGGTGCAGATCGGCGTCGAGCTGGCGGCCGTCGCCCGCGTCACACTGGCCACCCGGCATCCGTTGCGCTTCATGGCGCAGAAGGTGCTGGGCCGGGACATGCACCTGTGGCTGGCCTGGACGGGGCTGGACTCGGCCGGATGGGCGCGGCCGCTGCTGACCGGCGGCAAGGGCACCCCGGTGTTCGACACCGGCACCTACCGAGCCCGGATCGCCACCGGCAACCCCGACCGCCGTCCCATGTTCACCCGCCTCGACGGCGACCGCGTCGTGTGGTCCGACGGAACGCGTGAGCGGGTGGACGCGGTACTGCTGGCCACCGGGTACCGGCCCAACGTGGACTACCTCGGCGGTCTGGGCGCGCTGGACGACACCGGGCGGCCGCTGCATCGCGGCGGGGTCTCCACCACCCATCCGGGGCTGGGTTACGTGGGGCTGGAGTGGCAGCGCTCGTTCGCCTCGGCCACGCTGCGCGGAGTCGGTGCCGACGCCCGCCACGTGCTGACCCGGCTGCTCGGGCAGGCTCGCGCCCGGTGACGGCCACCGCGCGCCATCGACGCGAGGCGCCCCGGGCGGCTCAGGACGTGAACGCGGGCAGGGCGAACAACCCCGACAGGCGGGTCAGCCTCTCGGACACCACCCGGTAGTAGACCCAGGTCCCACGCCGTTCGCCGTCGATCAGCCCGGCCTGGCGCAGCACCTTCAGGTGGTGGGAGATGGTCGGGGCGGTCAGCTCGAACGGGCCGGTCAGATCGCAGACGCACGCCTCCCCGCCCTCGCTGGAGGCGATCAGGTTCAGCAGCCGCAGCCGGACCGGGTCCGACAGCGCCTTGAACACCCTGGCCAGCTCGGCCGCCTCCGCCTCGCCGAGCGTCGGGCCGCTCAGCGGCGCGCAGCAGGCCGCGTCGGCGGCGGTGACGTCTTCGATCTCCAGCGACTTCGACATGCTTCTAATTTGACATCCATCTATCCAGAGATGCAAACTCGACCCTACTTAGACGAACTTCAAAACAGCGAGGTCGACAGAGGAACGCCTTGGCGGCCGGGTCCGCACGCCCGCCGACCGCACCCGTCTCCGGCCTCCGCCCTTCCGAACCGTTCGCCACCTCGACCGCGAGGAGAGATCATGAGCACCAGCGAGCCGCAGGACCCCACCGCGCCCCAGGCCGCCGATGGCGGTTGTTGCGGGGTGAACGCCTGCTGCACCGACGCCGAGCAGTCGATGGACCCCACCCGCACCGTCATCGAGGCCAAGACCGACGCCGGATGCGGTTGCCTCGGCAAGGCCGGCGACGGGCTGCCGGTCGTGGTGATCGGGGCCGGGCCGACCGGGCTGGCCGCCGCCGCGCACCTGGCCGAACGCGGCCTGGACTTCCAGGTCCTGGAGGCCGGGTCGCAGGTCGGCGCGGCCATCGCCGGGTGGGGGCACGTGCGGCTGTTCTCCCCCTGGCGCTACGACACCGACGCCGCCGCCCGCCGCCTGCTGGAGGCTACCGGCTGGACCGCGCCCACCCCCGACCACCTGCCCACCGGCGCCGAACTGGTGCGCGACTACCTGCTGCCGCTGTCGCGCGTCCCGCAGCTGGCCGACCGGATCACCACCGGCGCCCGCGTGCTGGCCGTCACCCGCCAGGGAGTGGACGTCACCCGCACCATCGACCGCGAGACCCGTCCCCTGCTGGTGCGCGTCCGGCACGCCGACGGCCGCGTGGAGGACATCACCGCCCGCGCGGTCATCGACGCCTCGGGGACCTGGGAAAACACCAACCCGCTGGGCCACTCCGGACTGCCCGCCATCGGTGAACGCGAAGCCGCCGCCCACATCACCGGGCCGCTGCCGGACGTGCTGGGCAGCGACCGTTCCCGGTTCGCCGGACGCCACACCCTGGTCGTCGGCATGGGCCACTCGGCGGCCAACACCCTGCTCGCCCTGGCCGAACTCGCCCGCACCGAGCCCGGCACCCGCATCACCTGGGCCGTGCGCGGCTCCTCGGTGGCGCGACTGTACGGCGGCGGCGACGCCGACGGCCTTCCGGCGCGCGGAGCGCTGGGCACCCGCCTCAAGGCGGCCGTCCAGAGCGGGGCGATCGAACTGGTGCGTTCCTTCACCATCACCCGCCTCGACGCCCCCGGCGGCCCGGTCGCCGTCACCGGCACCACGCCCGACGGCGAGCGCGTCCTGACCGCCGACACCGTGGTGGCCGCCACGGGCTTCCGTCCCGACCTGGAGATGCTGCGCGAGGTCCGCGTCGAGCTGGACCCCGCCACCGAGGCACCGGTCAGGCTCGCCCCGCTGATCGACCCCGATTTCCACTCCTGCGGCACCGTGCCCCCGCACGGCGAACGCGACCTGGCCCACCCCGAGCCCGGCTTCTACCTTGTCGGCATGAAGAGCTACGGCCGCGCGCCCACGTTCCTGATGGCCACCGGCTACGAGCAGGTCCGCTCCGTCGTCGCCGCCCTGGCCGGGGACCGCGAGGCCGCCGACACCGTCCGGCTCGACCTGCCCGAGACCGGCGTGTGCTCCACCAACCTGATCACCGAAGACCTGGCCCCCGGGGCCGCCACCGCCGAGGACGGCGGCTGCGGCACCTCCTGTGGCGATGACGCCACCCCGGAGGCCGTCGTCGGTGCCCAGCCGGTCGAGGTGACCGCCTCCTCCTGCTGCGGGTCGTCGCCCGAGCCGGTCACCATCGGCGTCGGCGCGCCCGCCGGGATGGGGTTCGCCACCGGCCGCGTCCACGGCTACTCCGGCGACACCGAACGCGGTGACACCTGACCCGTGAGCGGCACTCCCCCCACCATCCCGGCGGCGGACCACCCTGCCGCCGGGACCGGCGACCGCCCGCGCGGGGTGCTGACCGCCCTGTGCGTCACCGAGATCACCAGCTGGGGCATCCTCTACTACGCCTTCCCCGTGCTGGCCCCCGCGATCACCGCCGACACCGGCTGGTCCGCGCCCGCCATCACCGCCGCGTTCTCCGCCGCCCTGGTCATCTCCGCCGTGGTCGGCATCCCCGTCGGCCGCCTGCTGGACCGTCGCGGTCCCCACCTGCTGATGACCGGCGGTTCCGTGCTGGCCACCGCCGCCGTCGCGGCGATCGCCCTCGCCCCGAACCCGGCCTGGTTCGCCGTCGCCTGGGCCCTGGCGGGCGTCGCCATGGCGGCCGTGCTCTACCAGCCCGCCTTCGCCGCCCTCACCCGCTACCACGGCCCCGGCCGCCTGGCCGCCCTGACCACCCTCACCCTGGTCGCGGGCCTGGCCAGCACCGTGTTCGCGCCCCTCACCGACGCCCTGGCCGACCAGCTGACCTGGCGTCACGCCTACCTGGCCCTCGCCGCCGTGCTGGCGCTGGTCACCATCCCCCTGCACGCCATCGTCCTGCGCCGCCCCTGGCCCGCCGCCGACCACACCGCCGGGCACGCGGCCGGTGAGGCCGAACGCCGTCAGGTGCGCGCCATCACCCGCAGCCGTCCCTTCGTGCTGCTGGGCATCGCCCTCGCCCTGTCGGCCTTCGCGATGTACGCCGTTCTGACCAACCTCATCCCGCTGCTCATCCACCGGGGCGCCAGCCCCGCCCTCGCCGCCTGGGCGCTGGGTCTGGGCGGCGTCGGCCAGGTCGCCGGACGCCTGGGGTACGGCTTCCTCACCCGCCGCACCAGCGTGCGCGCGCGCACCGCGGGCGTGCTGGCGGTCTCGGCCGCGACGACGGCCGCGCTGGCGGCCGTCCCGGGCCCGGCGGCCGCCCTCATCGCGATCGCCGTGCTCGCCGGTGCCAGCCGGGGCATCGCGACGCTGCTCCAGGCCACCGCCGTCACCGACCGCTGGGGTCCCGCCCACTACGGCGCCCTGTCCGGTGTCCTCGTCGCGCCCGCCACCATCGCCGGGGCCCTGGCGCCCTTCGGCGGCGCCGCGCTGGCCACGGCCCTCGGCGGCTATCCCGCCCTGTTCCTGACCCTGGCCTCCGCCGCCGCTGTCGCCGCCGTCCTGTCGCTCGCTGGCGTTCCCCCGCGTGCCGAGCCGCCGCGGTGACCGGGAGCCGCGGCGTCAGCCGAGGGCGCGGGCGGTGACGGCGGCGTCGAGGAGGCGCAGCCCTTCGGGACTGGCCAGGTCCAGGCCGGTCAGCTTGGCGATCCTGGCCAGGCGGTAGTCGAGGGTGTTGCGGTGGATGCTCAGCTCCGCCGAGGCGCGGCTGCGGTTGTGGCCGTGCCGGACGAACGCCTCGACGGTCGTCAGCAGGTCGGGGCGGGCGTCCAGGGGGTCCAGTTTGGCGGCGAGCCCGGCGAGGGCCCGTCCGGGGCGGGCCAGCTGGTATTCGAGCAGGACGTCGTCCAGGCGGTAGAGACCGGGCGGCCGGCTCAGGCGGCCGACCAGGTCGGCCACCGCTCTGGCCTCCTCCAGCGCGCCGGGAACGGCCGACCGTTCCGGTGCGGTCGCGACGGCGGCGGTGACCGGGCGCGAGGTCGCGTCGGCGATGCGCGCCAGCAGCTCGGGCAGGCCCTCCGGACCGGTGGGCGGGGCGGGCAGCAGGACCGTGCCGCCGCCGGTGGTGAGCGAGGCCAGCACGTCGGCCTGCTGGTGGGCGTCGAGGGCCGCCTGAACGCGGCGGACGGTCTGGCGCGGGTCGGACGGCCTGGGTTCCAGGGCGAGCAGGAGCACCAGGTAGGCGGGGGCGAGGGTCACCCCGGACTGTTTGGCCAGCTCATCGGATGGTTCCCCGGCCAGCAGCGCGGAGATCAGGGTGTGGCGCATGTCGCGGCGCTGGCCTTCGAGCTGCTGCTGTTCGTGCAGGTGGGCCAGTGCCACGGCGGGCAGGACCGTGGCCAGGTAGCGCAGGGCGTGGGCACCGTAGCGGCGCAGCTCGGCGGGGGTGGCGTCGGCGGCGAGCCGTTCCCAGCACGCCAGCGAACCGGTCAGGTACGCCGACAGCGCGGCGTCCAGCGGCAGCCCGTCGGCCGCGCGCCGCGCCGACCAGTCGATGACCTCGGTCAGCTCGGCCGCGTCGGGCGCGCGGTCCTCCCGCAGCGTCGTGGCGACCAGCCGGATCGACGCGGTGAACGCCCCGCTCACCTCGCCGTCCAGCGATTCGCGGGGAAGGTCCCGGTAGAACGGGACCTCCGCGGCGCACCGCTCGACCGCCGCGCGCGACAGCTCGGGCAGCCGGGCCAGCATGCGCTGCGCGAATCGGAACATCGCCCAATGTTCTCACGCGGACATTGCCCCGAATGCGCAGGGACAGCGCTTCCGGCGCGTGGCAGATTGTGCTTCCACCCAGGACCTCGTCCCCCTCACGAAGCCGAGGATGTCCCATGCGCCGCTCCCTGCCCCTCGCCGCGACGCTCGTCGCGGCGCTGCTCTGCTCCCCCGCGACCGCCGACGCCCGGACCGCTCCCGCCGCCGTTCCCGCCGCGGACCAGTGGGACTCCCCCGGGCCCCACCCCGTCGCGGTCCGGCCCGGCCTGGTCACGACGCTCTACTACCCGGGCGACATCGCGTCGAGCGGGCGGCGGCACCCCGTCATCATCTGGGGCAACGGCACCGGGGCCACCCCGAGCGTGTACGACGGGCTGCTCCGGCACTGGGCCAGCCACGGTTTCATCGTCGCCGCCGCCAACACCCCCGCCTCCAACTCCGGCCGGGAGATGCGCGCGGGCATCGACCGGCTCGCCACGCTGAACGGCGCGGACGGCCCCTTCCGCGGCAGGGTCGATCTGGACCGCGTGGGCGCGACGGGCCACTCGCAGGGCGGCGCGGGCGCGATCAACGCCTCCGCCGACGACCGCGTCGACACCACCGTCCCGATCCAGCCGGGCCCGCTGGCCAGCGCCTCCTCCCTGCACGGCCCGGTCCTCTACCTGGCCGGGCAGAACGACTCCATCGTCCCGCCGTCGCTCGTGCGCGGCTTCTACGACGCCAGCGGCCACGTTCCGGCGATCTACGCCGAACGCGCCGGCGCCACCCACTTCACCCCCACCGGCGACGGCGGCGGCTTCCGCGGGGTGATCACCGCCTGGTTCCGCCACCACCTGATGGACGACGCGCGGGCCAGAGGCGTCTTCTACGGCGAGGACTGCGGGATCTGCGCCGACAGCGCCTGGAGCGACGTCCGCCGCAACGCCCGGGTCGAGCCGGTGCCCGCGACCGACCGCTGACCCGGACGGGGTGAGGCCGCCGCCAGCGGTCAGTCGGCCCGTGGCAGAGTGCGGGTCCTCGCGAAGGCGCCGAGCCAGGCAGCGGACGGCTTGGGCGTCCGGGCGAAGGTGCGGCGGTCGACGGCGATGAGGCCGAACGTCGGGGCGTACGACCCCCACTCGTAGTTGTCCAGAGCGCTCCAGTGGAAGTAGCCGCGCACGTCGACGCCGTCCTCCATCGCCGAGCGCAGCGCCGCCAGCGCGCCGGTGGTGTAGGCGACGCGGCGCGCGTCGTCGTCGGTGGCGATGCCGTTCTCGGTGACGACCAGCGGGACGCCGGGAACGGTCGCGGCGGTGTGCCGCAGCGCGTGCCCCAGCGCCTCGGGGTAGTACTCCCAGCCCGTGAGGGTGCGTTCGGCGTCCTCGGGCACCGGCAGGGGGCCGTCCGGTCCGATGAGGTTGCGGGTGTAGGACTGGACGCCGATCCAGTCGTCCCGGCGGGCCGCTTCAAGGAAGACGTCCTCGCGCGGGCGGCGGAAGGCCGCCGCCACATCCTCCGCTCCGGGAAGCGCCTGGTAGACCTGGTTGGCCACGGACCAGCCGGTGCGCACGTGCGGGGCGGTCTCCTTCACCGCCGCGGTCGCGGCGCGGTGGGCGCGGACCAGCGCCTCGGTGACGGCGGCGTCGGGGAGCGGCAGCCCCACGGCGGGGAACGCGCCGCCGCCCTCCAGCAGGGACCGGGTCGCGGCCATGACGGCGACCATGTTGGGCTCGTTGATGGTGCACACGTGCGCGACGTCGTTCTGGAAGACCGGTGCGACCGCGCGGACGTAACGGGCGAACAGCTCGGCCGAGTCGCCGGCGGCCCAGCCGCCCCGCGCGGCGAACCAGCGCGGGCAGGTGAAGTGGTGCAGGGTCACCATCGGCCGCAGTCCGCGTTCGAGCGCGCCCTCGACCATCCGCCGGTAGTGGGCGATGGCGGCGGCGGAGAACTCGCCGGGCGCGGGCTCGACGCGCGCCCATTCGACGCTGAAGCGGTAGTCGGTGAAACCGAGCCCGGCCAGCAGGTCCATGTCCTCGCGCCAGCGGTGGTAGCTGTCGCAGGCGTCCCCGCTGGGCTCCTTGATGTGGGACGAGCCGAGGTCGCCGTGCTCCAGGGCCCACCAGTCGGAGTTGGTGTTGCCGCCCTCGATCTGGTGGGCGGCGGTGGAGGCGCCCCACAGGAAGTCGGCGGGAAGACGGAGGTCGGTGCTCACGGGTGTCCTTCGCGTCGGGACGTCGAACGGGCGCCGCGTCCGCGGCCGCCCCACCCTAGAAACAAAAACCTAGCAGTGCAAGGTTTTTGGATGGTTAGACTACCCCGCGTGACCACCCGCCGACCGAGAGGCCCGTACGCCAAGTCCACGGCGAGACGGCAGCAGATCCTGGACGCGGCCCTGGCCCTCTACGCGGAGGCGGGCACCCGCGGGGTCTCGGTCCGGGAGATCGCCCAGCGCGTCGGCATGACCGACGCCGGGGTGCTGCACCACTTCGGCAGCCGCGAGGCGCTGCTCACCGCCGTGCTGGAGGCCCGCGACCGCGCCGACGCGGAGGCGTACGGCGACGTGCGGGAGGACCCGGACGCGGCGCTCCAGGTGATCGCCCACAACGCCGGCACGCCGGGCCTGGTCAAGCTGTTCCTGGACGTGGCCGCCGCGGCGGCCGAGCCCGACCATCCGGCCCACGGGTACTTCGCCGAGCGTTACGAGCGCTACCGGGACGGGACCGCCGCGTTCCTGGGGGCCTCCGCCGACGCTCCGCCCGTTCCCACCGCGCGGGCCACCCCGGTCGACGCCACGTGGGCCGCCCGGATGCTGCTGGCCGCCGTCGACGGCCTGCAACTCCAGTGGCTGCTGAACCCGGACATCGACATGGCCGCGGACCTCGCCGCCCTGCACCGCGTCCTGGCCACCGCCCTCGCCGACCGTTCCAACGACGGCTGACCGGCCGCCGAGCGAACACGACGGCCCGGTCCCCATATGTCGCGCCGGGACTGAACGCCGGTGCGCTCGCCGAGGTCGTCCTGTCGACCGTGCGGACGCGGGGCAGGGTCAGGCCGCCGGGAAGCGGGTCACCCAGCGGCGCTGCCATGGCGTCTCCACGGCCTTGGGGTGGTGGTGCCGGCGGGCCCACGCGACCGCGTCCGCCGGGTCCAGCCCGGACAGGATCGCGAGGCAGGCGATGACCGTGCCGGTGCGGCCCACGCCGCCCCCGCAGGCCACCTCGGCCGCCGCGCCGGACCGGGCCTTCTCGTGCAGCGCGCGGATCTGCCGGACCGCCTCGCCCGGGTCGCGGGGCAGCAGGAAGTCGGGCCAGTCGATCCAGGTGTGCGGCCAGCGCAGCGTCTCCTCGTGGCGGCGGCGCAGCCGGGCGGAGCCGAGGTAGAGCCCGACCTCGGGGGCGGGGCCGTCGGGCAGGGGACGGCGCAGGCCCCGGCCGCGGATCCAGGTGCCGTCGGGGAGCCGGATGGCGTCGGTCAGCGGCGATGTGATCATCGGGTCACGTTCTCCAGGTGGTGTTGTCGTGCGCGGTGGTTGGCGACGTTGACGCGGTTGCCGCAGAGGTCGGGCATGCAGTAGCGGCGGCGTCCCGCCCTGCTGGTGTCGACGAACACGCCCCGGCAGCCCGGCGCCTCGCACGCGCGGAACCGGTCGTGTCCCAGCGCCCGCACCGCGCCCAGCAGCCCGACCGCGACGAACGCGGCCAGCTCGTCGGCCAGCGGCGCGTCCGGCGCGGTGGGCACCCGCCACTGCCACCGGCCGTCGTCCTCGCGTTCCAGCACCGGGGCCCGCCCGGCGCGCCGGATCAGCACCGACGCGCCCGCGACGGTCTGCTCGGCGGTCTCGGTCTCGATGACGCCCCGGACCTCGCGGCGCAGGAAGTGCACCTCGCGGACGTCCTCCTCGGTCGGCGGGCGGCCGTCGGCGAGGGCGTCGAGGCGCAGGTCGTGCTCCGCGAGGAAGGCCGCCAGCGCGTCCGGACCGGGCAGCGCGTCCCCCGTGACCCGGACGGTGGGCGAGGTGGTGACCAGGTCGGTCGCGACCGCCGCGCCCGCGGCGTAGTCGTTGATGGGGATCCTCACGGCACCTCCGCGTAACTGATGTAATGAGACTATAACCCTTACTAGATGCCGTCGGAGCCCGTTCGGGAACGTGGTCTCACGCCGGTCTCAGATGGCCGCCGCCACGACCCCGAGGCCGAGCAGGGCGAGCAGGGCGGAGCTGAGCCAGTGCAGCCCCTGCGTCACCGCGGGGCGGCGCAGCCAGGCCGCCGCCCGGGCCGCGGCGGCGGCCACCAGCGCCAGCCACGCGAAGGCCACCACGGCGTCGATCACCCCCAGCACCATGATCGAGAAGGCGGTGACGTCCCCCGCCGGGAGGAACTGCGGGACGACCGCCAGGAAGAACAGGCCGACCTTGGGGTTCAGCAGGCAGGACAGCAGCCCCGACCGCAGCGCCGGGCCGACGCCCGCCGCCGCGGGTTTCCGGGGCGGCTCCTCGTCCGGCCCGTGGCGCCGCGCGCGGTACCGCAGCCCCGTGGCGCCGAGGTAGAGCAGGTACAGCCCTCCGGCGATCTTGAGTGCGGTGAAGGTGGCCGCCGACCGCTGGAGGAACGCCGACAGGCCGAACGCGACCGTCGCCGCCCACAGCAGCGAGCCGGCCCCCGAGCCCGCCGCCGAGGCCATCCCGTCCCGCACGCTCGACAGCCCCCAGCGCAGCACCAGGAACGTGTCCGGTCCCGGGGTGATCGCGAGAACCAGGCACAGGCCCGCGAAGGCCAGCAGTCCGGCGACGGTCACGAGGGCTTCTCCCTGGAGTGGGTGGGGACGCGCCCGCTCAGGCGCCGATGGTCACCCCGAGGCTCCGGCCGTGGTCGCGGACCTCCGCCCGCGCCGCCGCCAGGTCCTCGAGCGTCAGTCCGGGCATGACCGACTCGACGTAGTCGGCCATCGCCTCCTCGCGGTCGATGACGTCCCTGCCCCTCCACTTGCGGGCCCGGGCCTCGTGCACGCGCCGGTCGGGCGTCCGCAGCCCGAGTCCGGCCGCGCGGTCGCGGGCGCGGTCGGGGTCCAGCAGCATCGTGAAGTCCAGCGACCCCGGTTCCGGGGACAGGACCTCGACGTCCAGCGCCGCGACGCCGCCCGCGGCGGTGTCGAGCAGCGCCTTCATCGAGTCGACGTTCTCGCGTAGCAGCGTCGCGTCCATGCCGAGATGGCCGACGACGAACCCGACCTTGAGCAGCAGCCCCTGGTCCCGGGCCACCCGGAGGGCCCGGACGTTGTGCTCGAACATCAGCTCCGCCCGGTAGCCCGACGCGGCGTCCCGGATCGGGACCAGCGGCTTCCTCATGGCGTGCAGGGACACCGGTGTTCCGGCGTCGAGGCCCACCATCAGCTGCCTGACGCCGAGCCCGCGCAACGTGGCGGCGCGGCGTTCGTCGGACAGGCCGTCGGCGCGGGCGTAACCGACCATCACCGGCCGGCCGTCCTCGGGGAGGTCGGTCCACCAGCCGGGAGGCGACCCGGCCATCTCCCGGAGCAGCCTGCCGAACGTCAGCGGCAGTTCGTCGGCGGTGAGGTAGAGGTAGTCGTAGCCCGCCCGGAACGCCGCCTCCACCAGCGCCCACGCCGCGGGCGCGTCGGGGACCGAGTTCCGCCACATGCCGCCGTACTGGATCGAGCAGAACGAGCAGGCGTCGTCGCGGGCGAACTTGATGCACCCCCGGCCGATCTCGACCGGCGCCCCGGCGGTGACCGTGCGGCCGGTGAGGCGGGCGAACGTCGGCACCACCCGGCTGTGGAAGTTCTCGTCGTACAGCTTGGAGTGCTCGAACACGCGGTCCAGCAGCGAGTAGTCGATCGCCGTGTGGATGGGCTCCTCGCGCTGCGGGGTGGTCACGACCCGCTGTCCGTCGAGGACGACGAGCCCCGGATGGTCCGCTGGGGAGACGTCGCCACCCGCGCTCAGCGTTCGGATGAGGTCGACGAAGCCTCCCACGACCTCGTTGCCGACGAACGCGTAGTCGATGACGCGCGTCCGGGAGGTCAGGCACTCGCGGGTGAGCGCGGTCAGGTGGTCGTTGCCGAAGACGGTGACGATCCGCTCGTCGATCCTCTTGGCCGCGGCGCACAGTTGCAGGCCGGCCTCGTAGGTCGCGGTCAGCGCGCTGACGCAGATCGCGAGGATGTCGTCGGCGTTGGCCTCGACGTGCGCCAGGACGTCCGGCCAGGGCACGACGGTGCCGTCGACGTAGACCGGCTCCACGCCGGGCACGGCGCGCAGCGCCGAGGCCAGGGTGAGCACCCCGAGGTTGGGGAAGTCGGACCAGTCGGTGTGCTCTTCGGGCCTGGTGACGGTGCACGAGGCACCGTCGATCACGGTGTTGGAATTGGGTGGGCTGACGACCAGGACTTGCATTCGCCTTCTTCTCCGTCAGAGGGAACAGTGCCGGAGGTCGCAGCGGGGACTTTCGATGGAGGGCTGGGGACCGACGTTACCGGCTCGCTTCGGGCCCTCCCGGCCAGCCGGGGGCGATTTCAGATAACGGGAAACAGGTCATTGACTTAATTGGTCAATGCGAAGTAACGTCACGCCTCCGGCGGCGCCGCGCGATCACATCGCGCAGGTCGCCGCCGAACGCCACGCCCCCCGCCGCATTCGTGGCGTCCCAAACCCCGGCGACGACGACTCCGCACCTTCGCCGGGGTGGGGGCCACTCACCGGACCGGCCGTCCGATCGTGGCCATCAGCCGGTCGCGGCCCCCGAGGGGACGGCGGCGGTCCGGGCGCGGTGGCGGCGGACCGCGTCCCGGTTGGCGCAGCGGTGGGAGCAGTAGCGCTGCCGACCGGTGCGGGAGGTGTCGGCGAAGATCGTGTCGCACTCGGTCACGGCGCAGCGCCGCAGCCGGTGCATGCCCCGTCCCGCCAGGTGCAGCGCCGTGCCGACGGAGATCAGGGAGAACAGCACCGCGCCGAGCGGCTGCCCGTCGTCGCGGTAGTGCAGGTGCCAGCCGCCCGCGTGGTCGGTCAGGCGCGGGTAGGCGGCGGCCTCCGCCAGCATCCGGTTGGCCAGGGCGGCGCGCTCGCGTTCGTCGGTGGCGTCGACGACCTTCTCCCAGGCGTCCAGCACCGCCCCGAGACGGTCCAGGTCCTCCTGCGAGACCGGGCGTTCCAGTACCAGCCCGGCGGCGCGGCAGCGGTCGGCGAGTTCCCCGGGGGACGCCGGGCGCCGGTTGGCGAGGTCGGCGGCGAGGTTCACGGCATCCTCGCCGTAAGGGTTGAGGTGCACAAGCCCATTACAGCAGGGTGGTCGGCATGGCACAACACACCGGCGTACGGCCGGCAACGGAGAACGACGTCGCGGAACTCGTGCGGCTGCGGGCGCTGCTGTTCGAGACCCTCGGCGGTGACTACTTCAACCCGGCGTCGGGTGACGGCGCGTGGCGGGACGCCCTGGCCGTGGTCCTGAAGGAACGGCTGGCGGACGGCACCATGCGGGCCCTCGTCGTCGACGGCGACGACGGCCTGGCCGCCTGCGGCATCGGCGTCGTCGAGACGCGGCTGCCCGGACCGCACCTGCGCAACGGCCGGGTCGGGCTCGTGATCGGCATGGTCACCGCTCCGGCGCACCGGCGGCGCGGCCACGGCCGCGCCATCATGCGCGGCCTGCTCGACTGGTTCCGGGAGCAGGACGTCGCCCGCGTGGACCTGTACGCCTCCCACGACGGCGCGCCGCTCTACCGCGAACTCGGCTTCGTGGACCACCCCGACCCCGCCCTGTACTGGCGGCCATGACCGTCGTCCGGCCCGCCCGCGACCCCGCCCACGACGCGTCCCGCTACCGGTGGGTCATCCTCGGCGTCGCCACCTTCACCCAGGCCGCCGCCAGCTTCTTCGTGCAGGGCATCGGGGCGATGGGCGTCCACCTGCAACGCGACCTCGACCTGAGCACGGCGCAGCTCGGGCTGCTGATCTCGGCGGCCCAGCTGGTCCCGCTGGTCGGGCTGCTGGTGGCCGGGGAACTGCTGGACCGCCACAACGAGCGCTGGGTCGTCGGCGCCGGTCTCTCCCTGGTCGCCGTGGCCCTCTGCGCGGGGAGCCTGGCGCCCGGGTACACCGCCCTTCTCCTCGTGCTGCTGGTCGTGGGCGCGGGGTACAGCACCGTCCAGCCCGGCGGGAGCAAGTCGGTGGCGACCTGGTTCGACGGCTCCCGGCGGGGGCTGGCGATGGGCGTCCGCCAGGCGGGCCCGCCGCTGGGCGGGGCGTTCTCCGCGACCGTGCTGCCCTTCCTGGCCGCGACCCACGGCTGGCGGGCGACGCTGGTGGCGGGCGGGCTCGTCGCGTTCCTGGGCGCCGGGGCCTTCCTCGGCCTCTACCGCCGGCCGCCTGGCCGCGCCGTCGCCGCGGGCGGGACGCACCTCCCGCTCGCGGCGCAGGTCCGCGCCCGGCTGCGGATGCTCCGCGAGCCGTCCATGGTGAAGATCATGCTGTCGGGGACGAGCCTGATCTCCGTCCAGTCCGGCGTGCTCGTGCTGACCGTGCTGCACCTGCACGAGGTCGCCGCGATCCCGGCCGGGACCGCGGTCGGCGTCTTCGTGGCGGTCCAGGTGGCGGGCGTCGCCGGTCGCGTCGGGCTGGCGGCCTGGAGCGACCGACTGCGGTCGGGACGGTACGCCTGCGTCATGACCTGCATGGTCGCCGTGGCCGCGGGAACGGCGGCGCTGATGACGCCGCTGGGCCGCTCCCCCGCGGCGGCCTGCGTCCTGGTCGTCTGGCTCGGGTTCTTCGGGTTCGGCTGGTACGGCCCGTGGGTGGCGTACGTGGCCGAGTCGGCGCCCCCGGACCGGACCGGGTTCGCCCTCGGCCTCGCCATGTCCGTCAACCAGGTCGTCATCATCCTGACGCCGCCGCTCCTCGGCCTGGTCCGGGACCTCACCCACAGCTTCACACCGGCCTGGGGCCTGCTCGCCGCGACGACCGCCGTCGCCCTGGCGATCGGACGGCGGAGAAGGTGACGGGCCGTTCGGAGATGGGGCGCGGCGCCCCATCTCCGATTCGGGACCGGCCTCCAGGTGCAGAACACGGGGGTTGACCTCCCACCGCTCGATCATCCGACCGAGGTCGGGACGGGCCCTTGGTCCGGACCTGACGATTGAGATTCAGAGCCAACCGGCCCACGCCTTCATAACGGCTCCAGATCGCTTTCACCCCTGCTCAGGAGCACGGCCGCCCTCCGGCCTCAGCCGGAGGGCGGCTTCGCGGTGACCGCCGCTCAGCGTCGCCCGGCGACGCTCACCGCCGGACGGCTAGGCGAACGCGCCGGTGCCCGGTGCCTGGGTCTGGCCAGTTTGGTCTTTGGTGAAAACGGCGTCCCCTGTCTTCCAGGCGGTGGTCCGGGCGGTGGAACCGTCGATGCCGGCGGGCAGCGTCAGAGCGACGGCCGCCACCGAAGACGCCGCGGTCAGCGCCACGGACTTTCCGAGCATCCTCATGCGCTCGCTCCTCTCGTCGTCTGTTCGCGCCTCCATCCATAACCCGCCGGATCGAGTCGATGACGGAAGGTGAGTAGATCTTCGAAAGATCGACTTGACCGCCTCATGGTCACCGGCGCGGAGGGCCCGGCCGCACCCGACGGCTCGTTCGGTGGGCGAGAGCGCCGCGCCTCTCTTATGGGGCGTGCGGTGCCAGCAGCAGGGCGGCGTGGTCGACGACGGCGTCCAGATCATCGCCCAGGCCGCCGGTCAGCCACTGCTGGGCGAGTTCCACCATCGCTCCGGTGAACATCGCGGCGCTTACGCGCGCCAGGCGCGGGTCGACGGCGGGACGCGTGCGCGTCTCCTGGCGCAGGACCTCGTCCATCAGCGCGGTCTGGGCGGCTTGGCGGCGGGCGGCCAGCACGGGGTTGGCGCGGGCCTCGGTGAACAGAACCCGGCCCCGGCGCGGGTCGGCCGAGCTGAAGTCCAGCACGCCGCGGATGCCGGTCCGGATCCGTTCCGCCGGGTCGTCGCCGGCCGCCTTCAAGGCCGTCAGGAGCCGTCCGGTCAGCTCGGAGGCGACCGTGTCGTAGACCGCGCCCAGGAGCTGGTCGGTGTCGGTGAAGCTCTCGTAGAAGTAGCGGGCGTGCAGGCTGCAGGCCCGGCACACCGCGCGGACCGACACCCCCGCCTCGCCCTGGGTGCCGAACAGCTCGAAAGCCGCCTCCACCAGCCGGGCGCGGCGTTCCTCGCGCCGGGCGGCCAGCGGGACGCCGGCCCATCGGGTCGCCGCGGTCCTCGTGTCGTTCGCCACCGGCCCAGCCTATCCATCCCACTTCTGGCTACACCCGTAGCCAGAAATGCCCTACTCTGGTCACACCTGTAGCCAGAGTTGGGAGTCGGCATGGTCCCCCTGCCTCACCGCAAACTCGTCCGGCCTCTCGCCGAACGGTTCGACGACCACTTCGACACCCAGGTCAGGTCCCGCTTCTTCAGGGGGCTGGAGTTCGCCGGGCCCGAGGGCGACCCGGGATGGTTCGGCCCCGGCAGCGCGGTGTGGTACGTGCACTCCCACACTCCCCTGCTGTCCTTCGGGCTGGCGTGCGCGGCCTTCCTGGAAGGGCTGGACCCCAGCATCTACTGGATGGGCGTTCACCATTCCCGGCTCATCGCCAAGGACGACGACGGAAGACCGACCGGCGCACTCGACCAGGAGGGGGCCGCCGTTCGGTTCGGGCACTCCCTGTCGTTCTTCATCGGCACCGCCTACGGCTCCACCGCGACCGCCGAACGCCTCGCCCGGACCGTGCGCGCCATGCACCACACCGTCAAGGGAACCCGTCCCGACGGCCTGGCTTACGACGCCGACGACCCCCGATGGCTGCGCTGGAACTACGCCACCGTCGTGTGGGGGCTGGCCACCGCCCACGAGCGCTACCACCCCCGCCCGCTGCGCGGGAAGGACCTGGACCGCTACTACGGCGAGTTCGTCCGCGTCGGGCACGCCCTGGGCGGAACCGACCTGCCCACCACCAAGGCCGAGACCCTCGACTGCCTCAAGGCGCACCTGCCCTGCCTGGCGCTCACCCACGGCCAGGCCGCCCGCACCGGCCCCAACCTCCGCGACGCCCCCACCACCCCGCTCACCGGCCCGTTCATGGACTGGGCGATCCGCGACACCCTCCCCCACTGGGCCGCCTCGATGGTCATGCACCGCTCGCCCAACCCCGTCGAGCTGCGGGCGCGCCGCACCGCCCTCTGGCTGATCCTCAACGGCGTCCACGCCACCATCGGTCCGATCAGGGAGTTCCGGCAGGCGCAGGCCAGGGTCTCCGCCGGAACCACCGGCTTCCCCCTCGCCCCCGCCCACACGCCGGGCACCGACCCGGCCCGCACCCGCGAACAGGCCGAAGCCATGGCCTGACCTTCCTTGGAGCCTGTTTGTGATCTCATCCGCCCAGGCAGGGCAGCGGTCCCGTTCACGTGCGAGCGGCCCTGCCTCTCAGACCCCGGGGCAAAGTGGACATCGGAAATGGCTGTCCGTGAGACATCGCCAGCACTTGGCAAGGCGCCCCAGAGCCGATCGATGTCATGCTCGGTGGTCCTTCACACAGGCCCGAAAACAAAACGACGGTTGCCCGGCGACGAGAGGCCCTTCTGCCGGACCGCCACCTGATGGTCGGTCAGCCACGTCGCATCCGACATGACCACCTCCCGGCACAGCGTCCGATCGAAGATGAGGCGGTGGCAGCCGCCGCGCACAACGACACGCCCTGGCGCGGTCAGCCGTAGAAGGTGACCAGGTCGCGCAGCGGTAGCGGTCCATCAGGGACCTCGCGCGCGAACGCGTTGAAGTCGAGCGTCTCGTCCACCGCGGCCAACAGCACCTTGACCAGGTCGGCCGCCACCACCTGGTCAACGATCTCTCCGTACGCCTGGCGCATCTGCGGCACCCGAGCGGCCGGCACATGCCCGATGACCGGCATGTGCCTCGGTAGCGGCGTACTGGCGAACGGATGGTCGTACATGAATCCCGTTGGCGTGAGCTCACGAGGCACGCCGGCACTCTCGAACTCCTCGCTCGCCTCTTGCAGGTACTGCGCGCCCAGCCGCAGTGGCCCGAAATCGAAACGGGTCGACTCGTCGTACTCGATCAGGTCCTTCCATACGAGGGCATAGACGTGGCCGGCCTCCGGGTCCTTGGGACGATCGCCGAAGATGTCATCGACGGCCTCGACCATCGTCCGAGGCGCGTCCAGCTCCCAACGCGCGTCGACGGCCGCGGCCCGCTCTCGGCTCGTCTCCACCGTGCCGGGTGCGGGACGCCGGATCAAGGCGGCCACGTTTTCAATACTCACGCTGTAGATCGTGAACTGCGAACTCATCGGTCTCCTTCGTCCTGGCCGCCACGTGCACCGCGTAGGACGCGATCATGCACATCACGGTTCCCACCACCTCCAACAGGCTCTGGCCGCTGTGGGATGGGTCGAAGTTCACCGTGACGACGTTCGACCGGTTCGCCCGCAACATGGTCGAGGCCGCCGAGCCCCTGCCCGGGCCGTCCGACCGCAAGCCGGATTCCCGAACAGCCACTCAGCTTGGGTTCTAACCCAGTGCGACACGAGGGGTGGCGGCGCGGAGGTATCCGCAGGGCACGGTTCCCGCGCGGCCATGACAGCGGTCACCAAGAATTCCCTGTCCGCCGAACGCGGCAATGGCGCCGCGGCCAGCGCCCACCGCCATCGCCCCACATCGACCTGTCCTTGGTTCAGACCCGCATACAACGCGCCATGTCCACGCCGACGCTCGGGTGCCAACGTCAGATCCACCAGCGTGCGGACCGGGCCGTCGGCGCACAACACCGCCTGGCACAACTCGAACAGCTCATCGCCATACCGTGGCAGACACGCATACAGCTCAGCACGAAAGCCCGACAGTCTGGCCAGGCCCGTGTTCGTCGGGGTGCGGGTGTTCTCGCAGGTGGTGATGCCTGGACGAACGGCTGTCACAGTGGGGACCACGGCCGTCGTCTCCGTTCTTGGTGGTCCTCATCCAAATCCGAGGATGAGACGACGGCCGCCCGACGACGAGATGCCTCGACCACTACAGCCTGCCGCACCCGTCTACATCATCGTCAACGGCAAGCGCATCAAGGACGTCATGCTGATCCGCAACCGTGCACAATCCCCATGTGAGCCTCCACTACGAAGTCGTCCTTACCTGCTTTCTCCGCGAGGACACTCCAGGAACAGTCCTGGCCGCCCTGCGTTGGCACCTCGGGCTGGAAACCGAACTTCCAACGAGCCTGGACCCAACTGGGCACGCCTATCCCTCCTTGAGCCAGACCCGGACAGCAGCCGCCTGCCCGGCGGTGAGTTCGCCTCCTTGCAACGACAGCTTCGAGGACTCGCCGCCGAGGCCGCGCAGCACTCTTGGGGATTGTTCAGCCGCGACTGCTGACTCGACGACGATATGGGGCAGCTCGTCACGCTCTTGGACCTCATCGCTCCGCACGTCGACGAGCCCGGCTACGGCGGATACGTGCGCGAGACATACGACACCATCCCGAAGGAGCTGATCTTTCAGGACGGTATCCACCTGCCGATCAGCATCTAACCAGAGGCGAGATCAACTGACGTCGGTGGTTAAACGACAAGCTCAGCGTTCGTCCTGACTACAACTGCCGTAGGACATAGTCGCCACTGCCCGCCCTGCTGTGGTTGCGGTGGTCGGCGGGGCAGACGCCGGATGCGCCCGGGGAGTTGCCGTCGAAGTACAGGCCCGCGCACTTGACGCACCAGCGCCACTGGCTCTGGCCGCCCGGGCCGTCGCGATGGTCCACGTCCTCGATCCGGAACAAGGCCGAGTTGATGAACACTCCGAACGAGGGATTGCTGATCGGATAGTGGCCAGGGCCGGGAGTAAGGGACGCGTCCGCTGGGCAGATGCCCTGCCCGGCGTTGAGACCGAAATACAGCCCCTGACACTGGGCGCACCACCGCCAGCCGTCCTGGCCGGCACCGCCGTCGGCCTGCACCTTCAGCACGTAGTTGCCGCTGCCGTCAAGGTGATGGCCACCGTCGAACAGGTTGCCCGCCGGGCAGCCGCCCCGCGTGTTGTTTCCCGAGAACCACAGGCCGCAGCAGCGGCGGCAGAATTTCCAGTTGCTCTGCGCCGCCGCTGCGGGTGTCTGGTACACCGTCAGTAGCCCGGCGACAGCCGCCGTGGTGGCGAGGGCGCCGCGACCTGCAAGGCCCAACGCGCGGCGGCGGGTATATCCGTTGGATCGTGCGTGGTCGCTCATCTCGCTTCTGTTGCCTTCCCGCTTCACTGCTTTGGCTGAGCGTCGCATGGTCGGCACTGTGTGTCAGCGTTCTAGGCGAGGATGGCCTGGACCGGTCTGGCATGGGTCCCGCCGTGGATGCCGCACCCCCGCACTCAACCAAGATCAGCGGTTGTTCAACACCCACTTGGCCCTGCGTCCGTTCAAGCGTGCTCAGCTCGACAGCAGCCCTTCGCGGCGGGCCCGGCGCAGGTGCCCGGCCACGGTGGAGCGGCTGACGCCCAGCCGCGCAGCGATCTGGGATGGGTGTGGCTCTCCTCTAAGGGTCTGCTGAGCTGGGGATTGGTGCCTGGGCTGTTTGAATGCGGGATTGGTTTCCACTGTGGGTGCGGGCGGGTGAGGTGGGGGTGGTGTTGTGGCAGGAGGAGTTGACGCGACGGTAAGTGGAGGCCCGGCAGCAGATCGAGGAATTTTGCCGGCAGTTTGCCCAGGTGCAGGAGCGGTTGGAGGACAAGGAAGACTGGCTGTCGGCGCTGAGCTCACACACAAGACGGTGAACACGGTTGTGGGTGAGGCCTCCCAGGTGGCCGAGCTGGAACCGGGGAGCGAAAAGCCTCCGGCGGGCACTCCATGGGCCCCGGGCCGGAAGCCGAGGCGATACGGCGGGGTGTGATGTTGGTGCCGCGGTGGGAGCCGGGGAGAGGGGTGTCGGTGTTGCCGCGGGCGTGTCGGGATGTGTGGGAAGTGCTGGCCGATGCCGACGGCGCGATGCGGGCGGGCAAGATCTCGCCGGCGTCGGGGCGGGGCGGGGCGAGGCCGCGGCCAAGGTCCAGGGGCTGTGCGGCAAGCTCAAGCGGCTGACCGAGCGCGGTTGGCTGGTTGAGGACGAGCCGGGGATGTTCACGCTGGTCAAGAGCGTGCGACACCAGCTCACCCAACAGGGTCCGGGGAACTGGCACCGCCCCCTCACCGTAGGGACGGTTGGCGGCACCCTGCACCGCGATGAGACCGCGACCGGGTTGGGGTTGAACGAGATCGGTCGGATCTCGTTGCGGGTCACCCAGCCGCTGTTCGTCGACGACTACGGCCGCAACCGGCTGACCGGCGGGTTCATCCTCATCGACGAGGCCACCCACACTACCGTCGCCGCCGGAATGATCACCGGGGTGTGGTGAACGGCGTCACAGGGGCAGTCCGGGACGATGGTGCGGCTCCCGCTCGGCGGGTTCGACCAGCTCCCGCCAGTCGTGCACGGGAAACCCGCTGTTCCGCCGGCCGGGGAACATGGTGGGCATCAGCTCGTACTTTTCCTCGTACGCCAGTTCGAGCATGCGCAACCTGAGCTCCGTGCGCTGCCCGACCAGCTTGTCCGAGCCCGCGCCGTAGCGGCCGGACCGGGCGGTGGCCTGCCGGAACCGGCGCTCGGTCCGCTCCCGGCCGCGTAGCGGGAAGTGGTGCATCAGCAGCGACGACCGGCTCTCGACGACGGGTCTGCGGTCGGGCGGGGCAGCGATGGTGTGCCGTCCCATCCTGAACCGCAGGTCGCCGGGGGCGCGGACGTGGAGCAGCTGGTGCTTCCAATGCCCGGCGGGGCAGGCGGGGTTGAGGTAGGGGCGGGCCATGCGCAGCTCGTCGATCGGGTGATGGCGCGGTTCCGGGGCGGAGGACCGGCTCGGATAGTGCTCCAGCACGCGGCTTCCGACGGTGTCCACCTCGGGCGCGAGCGTGCCGACGAGCTCACGGATCGTGCTCCGGCCCGGACCGCGGGGGAACTCGTCGGCGTCCACCATGATCCACCACAGCGGGCGGCCCGCGGCCGCCGTCCGCTCGTCGATCACCCGCGCGATCCGCTCGGTCCGGCGGACCTCGTTGAAGGCCCCGCCGGCTGGCTGCCGGAGGACGGTCGCCCCGGCCGCCGCGGCTTCGGCGGCGGTGTCGTCGTCGGAGCCGTCGTCGATGACGAAGACCTCGTCGACGCCCTGGCCGAACAGGTTGCGGACGGTCGCGTAGATCACGTCGTCCTCGTTCCACGCCTGGCACAGACCGAAGATCAGCGGCCGCTCCCGCGCGTCGTTCGCGGGCGGCCCGGCCCGCTCGGGCGCGAAGGTCTGCCAGGAGCCGACGTACCTCCGCCACCACGGCGGGAAGGGCGGATTGCGCCGCCGGGCCTTGGCGAGCGCGACCTCGAACGCGTACCGGGGGACGTCGAGCACACGCCCCCGGGGCCCGTCGTCGAAAAGGAAACCGTGCGTCTGCGGGAACGGCATGCGCGTCCCTCCTTCGCGTCGCGGCTGGGACCTGGAGCGTAGAGCGGCGGCCGGAACGGGCGGGATACCGGTGTCGGGCGCAGTTCGGCCCGCCCGATCGTCCGCACCTCCGGGCGGCCGATCGCGGATATCGCCGGGGACCCCCGATGATCACTATGGCGGACGTCACAGTGTCCACCGGATCTTCCGAGGGATGGGTGATGAGGGATGACTGAGGCGCTGCGCGGCAGGGCGGGCCAACGGGAACTCGCCGTGTACGGCGGCGCGCCCGTCCGCTCCCGGCCGTGGACGCCCTGGCCCCGCCTGGACGCCGAGACCGAGCGCACCGCGCTGGCGGCGTTGCGCAGCGGCAGCTGGGCCATCAGCGAGATGCACACCGGCCGGGAACTGTACGAGCGGAGCTTCGCCCGCGCGTTCGCCGACGGGTGCGGCTCTTCCACAAGGACTCCGCTGAGCTGGACGGATGGCTTCCTGAGAACGAGTCGCGCACTTCCTTCCATAATCGGCCGGTGGAAGAGAGATCCGAAGACCAGATCGTCCTGGACCGCATCCGTGAGGGCGCGCTCGGAGCCGATCAGGGCATGGCCGACGCCCTCCTCCAGGCGGCCGACAAAGGCCAGTTCAAGCGCATGGTGGAGATCGCCACCGACGCGGTGCGCGGGGTACCGAACGGGAGGACGTTCTCAAGGCTTGCAACGCGGCCTGGCTCGTCATCAACCTGCGGGCGGTGGATGGTCAGGAGGATCCCGCCGAGGAGCTTCTACTGGATGTCATGGATCGGCTCACCGGCTGGTGCCACAAGGATGAGCTGACCTGCGCGATGATCTCTTTCCGGCGTACTCCGGCTGACCCCCGACAGACAGGCGGTTGGACGGACAGGGCCCGTGGAGCGTGTGCTCGACGGGCCCTGTCGGGCGGAACCGCACAGGAGGGTGGGCGACGATTCGCTTACCGGTTCACCGGTGATGCCGGTTCAGGCCGGCAGGACGTTGTCGGCGAAGGCGCCTTCCATGTTCCCGGGGGGTTCGAAGACGAACACGATGTAGGTCTCGTAGTACCTGTCTCCCTGGCCCGAGACGCGTCCGATTCCGACCTTGGTGGTGGCCTTCCAGACCAGTTGGGTGAAGTGGCCGGTGCTGGAGCTGAACTGGGCCTTGTTGAAGTCGTAGTCCTTGATCTCGTCGTACCAGGACTGCACGGCCGCCTGGCCGCTGGAGGGGGTGGTGCCGGTGGTGGCGCCCCAGAAGATGTTCTCGCCGGTGCCCTTGCGCAGGTCGTCGTGGCCGGCGTTGAGCATCTCCTGCTCCGAGCGCGAGGCGGCCCGCTGCATGGCGTAGGTGTTGAGCTCGGGGTCCATGACCAGCGGCGGCGCGTGGTGGGCGGCCCGGTAGGCGTTGGCCGCGGCCAACGCCTCGGCCTGGAACTCCGGGGTGGTGTTGTCGGGCATGGGGCGACGGGTGGAGGGCATCGGATCTCCTCGCACGGCGCTTCAAGGGCGCCGGCAGGGACCGCGATCTCCGCTGACCGCGGTGTGTCCTGCGATCGTTCATCGGCGGAACAGACCGGGACAATTGACGTGCGTCAAGTGTGCATATCCGCAACATTTCAGGTGGGGCGGGCGGTGCTGCTGCTCTGGTGTCCACGACCTCATGCGGACGCGCCCACAACGGCCTCACAAGAACGCGCCCGCGACGACGCCGCAGGACGACAAAACCAGGCGCACCCAGAAGACCTCTACGTCCTGAACCGGCCACCGCCCACACGAACAGTCCGAAAAACCACACGCGTCCCGGATCACGGCGCGGACCGCCGGACTGCCCGGCGGCGATGTCCTCGCCGTGCACGGTGAGCACCAGGAGGCCGCCGTCGGGCTGGGTCAGCACCACCACGGTGCGGTGCGGCGCCGGCTCGTCGGCCGCCGTCCCGGTGTGGGTGCCGTCGAGCAAGACCGGCCTGTCGAAGATGCACGCGTGCACGCTGCTGGCCCCCCACGCCGTGCGCGGTGACCTCCACCAGACGGTCCAGCACCCGTGGCAGCGGCTGCTCCAGGGCGGGCAGGCCCACGAACATCGGCGCCGGGTGCCGGTACCGGCCCTCCAACACGCCGCCGGTGTGCCAGGGCCGTCCGGTGGTCAGTGCCCAGGCAGCGATGGTGCCCGGCGTCCACAGCGGCCGGACCTTGGGCAGCGTCCACCACGGCTGGCCCGCCTGGTCGCCGCCGGGGGGCAAAGAACCCGGCGGTGCCCGGGGCGCTGTCGGGGGCCAGCCCATCAGGCACCGGCAGCGCGTCGGCGGCCGCAGCGGCGATCGGGGCGGCGGCGCGGGCGCGGGTAGCGGTCCACCAGGTGCGCGCGCGGTCTCCCGCGACACTCCGATGGCGGCGGCCTGGGTCAGCCCCCACGGCGCCCGCGGCCCGCCCGCCAACCCGGAGTTGGTTGAACGCGTACCACCAGGGGTAGCCGCCGCGGCCCTTGGCCAGCACGGCGACCTGCTCGTCGGTGGCGGGCAGCATCGGGATGTCCAGCCAGGAGGCGTCGGGGACTCCCAGGTCGAGGGTGGCCAGACGCCGCACCGTCGCGGGCCGGGACGCCGCCAGGTGATAGCCCACCGAAGCGCCGATGTCGTGCCCAGCGACGAACGCCGCCCGGTGTCCCAGATGCTGGATCAGGGCGACGATGTCGCCCGCCGTCGTCTCCTTGTCGTAACCGGACCCGGGCTTGGCCGAGCCTCCCATGCCACGCAGGCCGACGGCGGTCACCCGGTAGCGGCGTGCCAGCTCCGGCGGCACCTTGCGGAACTGCCACCACGTCTGCGGCCAACCGCGAACAGCACCAGCGGCTCCAGAGCCCGGCACGGTTCCGGGACAGATGCCGCACCCGGACCCGTCACGAGGCGCGCGGCAGCGCGAGCCAGTCCTGCCAGGTGATGTCGCGGCCCAGATAACGGGGCCGCTGGAAGGGCCAGTCGGCGGCGATCCACTGCGGCACCAGCACGTCGAGCTCGCGCTCCACCTCGCCGCCGACGAGGTCGTCCACCACCCACCAGCAAACCTCCGCGTCAGAACCGACGCGCTCGGGCGGGTCGATGTAGACGCAGCCGAGGATCGCCGTCTCCTCCTCGTCCAGCAGTGCGTAGTTGAACGACTGGTGCGCGGCTATCTCCCTCTCGTGCCGCAGCAGGTCGATGCGGTCCTCTTCGTAGGTCATCGTCTCCCTGGGCCAAGCCCAGGCCGGGCCGAAGATCTCCCACAGGCGCTCCCGGGACCCCATCACGGCGGGGTAGTCGAGCGCGGTGTCCCCCTCCCGGATCGGCCGCAGGTGAAGCGTGGTGTTGGGCACGGGCACGTGGACGGGGTGGACGAAATCGTCAGGCAGCCAGCTCATAGGGGCCGAGGCTACAACCGGTCGGCGCGGGCGCGCCGGCTGGCGGCCACCGCCGGTCCGGCGACCGGCACCAGCAGCCGTGCCCTACTCCAGCCACTGCCGATGCCACTCCATCGACATCCCCGCCCCGGTCTCTGGTGCGGCCGCGGGCCCGGGTGCTGCTGCGCGCCCACTCCGCCACCGGCATCGCCCTGGCTGTCGCCGCCGGTGCTTTCGCCCAGGTGCTGACCCTGGCGCTACCGGCCCTGCTGACCGCGCGCCTACACGCCGGGCCCGCCTCTTACGGCGCCGCGCTGACAGCCACCTCCAGTGTGACCCGAAGGAGGGAACGCACCCGAGAGAGTGTCGCTGAGCAGGGGTAATGCGACCAACATCCCAGGGAGCCACATACGTAGGGGAAGCCGACTCCGACGCCCCGGACATCGCCGCCCCGGCCACAGAGGTATCCGCAGGGCATGGTTCCCACGCGGCCATGACAGCGGTCACCAAGAATTCCCCGCCCGCCGATGGACCGGGCTGCGACGGCCACGAGGGTCGACCTGGCGCCGAGGGCATAGCGGCGTACCAGTGCCTTCTGTTCAGCCCGACTCACTCTTGAACCCGCGTTGAGCCGGTCACGAAGGCGTGCGGGGTACGACTGCCCCGGGAGCGGCAACGCCGGGCGCCGGCACTCGTGGCGCCTCCGCCCATCTGAGGAGTAGCCCATGAGGATCGCAGTACTCGGCACCGGCGCCGGGGGCCGCTGCCACGCTGCCCGCCTGGCTGAGCTGGGCCACCAGGTCACCATCGGCACCCGCGACCCTTCGGTCACCCTGGCTCGCACCTAGGCCGACCCGATCATGGGCACCCCGCCGTTCAGGGACTGGCATGCCGACCACCCCGATCTGCCAGTGCTGCCGTTCGGCCCGGCCGCCGAAGCCGGCGAGGTGGTCATCAACGGCATCGACGGCGCCAACGCCCTCAAGACCCTCGGCTCACTCGGGGCGGAGCTGGACGGCAAAGTTCTGCTCGACTATGCCATCCCGTATGTCTACGACCCCGGACACGCCCACCCGTGGCAGATGCCATGAGGCGAGATGCCCGGCCTGAACCCGGTCGACTCCGACAGCCTGGCCGAACAGATCCAGCGCGCTCTTCCAGGCACCAAGGTGGTCAAGACCTTCTGCACCCAGGAGCAGGAGACCGTCATCGATCCCGGACACATCGGCGGCGGTGACCACACCATGTTCGTCTCCGGCGACCACCACGGCGCCAAACAGACCGCCATCGGCCTGCTCCACGAGTACGGCTGGAGCGACGTCATCGATCTCGGCGGCCTGGGGAACGCCCGCGCCCAGGAGATGTACGCCCACCTGCATACCGCCATCGGCCTCGCCCTCGGCGGCATGGGCACCCACTTCGGCGTCAAGATCGTCCGATCCCAGGACCGCTAACCGGCGCCCACCCGTCATGAGGTTCTGTGATACTGACGTCGACGTGCGGCGTTCCCCACGTGTTCCGAATCCCCGGGCCCGCTCGGCTCCCCATGCCGACCTCGGCAGGCTTCGCGATGTCCTCGTTGAGCTGAGGGGCTGTCGTCGATCCCTGCGGGTGCGGATAGAAGGTATGGCTCGGTTTCCGGCTGCTCGGTACGGTCGGGGCCATGGCGATCATGGGGTCTGCGGGATGGATCGCACTCGTCGCCGATGAACCGGCGGTGACCAAGGGGTCCCCGCGGCCGGTGAGAGCGGGCGAGGCTGGGCCCTGTTGCTGGTCCTGTGCGGCACGACCTTCCTTGAGGGCGGCGACGTCGCGATGCTGGTCGTTGCCGTTCCCACCATCCGCGCCGACCTCGGTCCGACCACCGGCACCGCGGCGTGGGTGATGAGCGGGTATGTGCTCGGCTACGCCGGTTTCACCCTGCTCGGCGGCCGCGCCGCCGATCTGCTGGGCAGGCGGTCAACGGCTGGACGCTCGTGGTGGCACGGTTCGGCACCGGCGTGGCGGCGCCATCCTGCTCGCGGCGCTCAGGCTGGTGCCGCCCCAGGACCGCCGCCGCGATGCTGCTGTTCGCCTACGGCATCGTCCGGCTTGAGCACCGCGGCCACGGGCTGGGTCTGCCCGTCGGCGCGCTGGCCGCCGGGCTGGCGCTGGTGGCGGTGTTCATCATGGTCGAACGGCGCGACAAGGCGCCGCTGGATATCTTCCGCCGGACCGCGATGGTGCGGGCCGACCTGTGCGCTGCTGTTCTTGGGCGCGTTCTTCGGGTTCCAGTTCATCGTCACGCTCTACCTACAGGAGCTACGCGACTGGTCGGCCCTGCGGACCGCGGTCGCGTTGATCGTGATGGGCTGCGACGCGGTGCTGGCGCCCCTACCTGGTGCGCCGCTACGGCACCGGTCGGGTGATCTTCGGTGGCTTCCTGCTGGCGGTGGTGGCCTACGGGCCGTTCCTGCCGGTCCAGGGCGGCTGGTCCTATGCGGCGATGTTCCCCCGCCTGACCATCACGGGCGTCGCCTTCGCCCTGGCCTACGGTCCGCTCACCATCGCGGCCACCGACAGCATGGCCTCCCGCGAGCAGGGCCTGGCCGACGGACTGCTGTCCACCTTCACCCAGTTCGGCGCGGCGGTCGGGATCTCCGCGGTGACCGCGGTGTACGGCATTGCCGCGGCCGGCACCGACGGCTCACCGGACGCCTACCGCGCCGCGCTCATCGTCCCGGTGGTCGTGGTGCTGCTGGGGACGGCGGTCTGCGCACCCCCAGACCCGCCGACCACCCGAAGGTCACGGCACTCGCGACGAGCTCGGCGACGGCGTTCCAGGGTGAGCCCGGCAACGCCCACCGCAATGGCCCAGGTTAGATATGGGGACGTCAGACACTGTGCCACCCCCACCACTACGCCGCCCCACAGAGGCTGTCCGCTTCTCTGACAAAGAACGCCCGTCCGCCGCAAAGCTTCGGGGCTGATCGCGTCTTGTGAGCGGGCGCGCGGGTTGGTGAGCGCCTCCCCCGTCATTCGGCCGGGAGTTAGCCGGTTGGCGACTCAGAAGTCACCGACCGGTCCGGTGTCACGCCGGTTGACCTGCAATAACTTCGGATGCATGCCTCGAACACGTCGCGACAGGCGAAAGATGATCATGGCTGCCTCCGTCGCCGTCGCGGTGACGGGTGGGATGGGGACCATCATCCTCGCCTTCCGGGGCTCTGGGGACGGGGTCCGGATTGTCGCCGATGTCGATCGGGACGGATCTGTCGACGACCACCACGCGCCACAGAGCGGGCGAACCGTTGCGACGCACGGGGGTGCGCTGGTCCTGCCGAACATCGGTGTGACCGGCGGCCGGTGCCCGGACTCACGCAGGGTGGTCAGCGGCAACGAGCTGGAGGGGTGTCATGACGCCTCGGACGATATCGCCCACGCGCCGCAGAATCTTGCTCCGGTGAAGATCCTTCCGTTGGCGAGGGCGTCCGGCCAGGCGAGGGCCGCTGTCACGGTGCACGGCGATCCGATGGGACGGATCCGCCTGTTCCGCAGGACCGGCCAGGCGTGGACCTACCTGAAACCCGGTGCCCGGATCGGCGCGGAAGACCTGCGGTCCGGCGTCGAACTCGGCGTCGACGCGCGCGACATCGTCCGCGACCGGGCGGTCTGGGACGGCCGGTTCACCGTCGAGGCGCAGGTGACCGACGGGGACAGGTCGTCGTCGAGCAGCGTCCCGATGACCGTGGCGCCGTTGATCCTGCACAACCACACCGAGCGCGTCAGCACGCTGTTGGTCCCGCGCAGCGCCGGACGGGACGATCACCAGAGGTTCGTCCGTGACCTGCGCGCCGCGGCGGCCAGGACCGGCGGCGTCCCGGTCAGGACGCTGTCCACCGATGACAACTGGGCGCAGGACATCGTGGAGTTCGGATACGTGTCCATGCCGGGGCCGGGCGGCACGACCCGTTCGATCGAGATCGCGGTGCGGTCGCCCCGTCCCACCAGAGCCGGCGGCCGTGCGGTGTTCGACCTACGCGGTCCCGGGTTCGGGGCGGTACAGAGCGGTGGTAAGGGCTACCACCAGGTCAACTTCTTCGGAAACCTTGAGGTGATCCCGCCGCATGAGCACCGCGGCCGGTCGTTCCCGGTCGGCCGGATCATCTACGGTGACGGCGGGCCGGGCGCCGGCTTCGACCGGCAGGCGCTCACCCTGTTCACCGCACAGGGGCTCCAGGAGCCGCTCAAGCTGGACACCTCCTGGCTGGCCGTCGCGCACGTCGATGAGTTCGTCCAGTTCCTGCCCGCCGACAACCCGCGTGGCTGGACCATCGCCGTCGCCGACCCACGAGCCGGTGTCGATCTCCTGCGCGCCGTCAACGATTCCGGACACGGCCGGGTCCGGGCGAGCAGCCATCGGCACGCCCCGGCGACAACGGTCGGTCGGCTGCTGGCAAACCGCAGGTTCCTGGACGGCAACACCGAAGTCGCGGCGGCCATCGACCGGAACCTGAAGATCCTCATGGACGAGACAGGCGTGCGGCGGAACGAGGTGATCGCGGTCCCGGCACTGTTCCACAAGTTCGATCGGACCAGACCCGGAAAAGTGCCGCCGGACCAGGACGCGCCGGTAACCGGCGCTCTCAAGCCGCAGGGCTCGTTCGTGGCCTATCTTCCGGATGCGGTCAACGGAATCGTGCTCGACCGGCGGCGTTATCTCGCCCCGCGCCAGTGGGGACCGGTCGTGGGTGGCCGTGACGTCTTCCAAGACGCGATCGAGCGCGCCTACCGCAAGGTGGGGATGGAAGTGGACCACATCGACGACTACACCACCCACCACTCCATGGGCGGCGAGATCCACTGCGGGACCAACGCCGTCCGGACGGTCACGAAACCGTGGTGGAGGAAATGAGGTACTCCAGCCGTAGGTCGTGGTCTTCAGGTCTGATTCGCGGCTTGTCGGTGGTCATGGCTGGCCTGGGGCTCGGGCTTGGTGACGGCGTCGCCAGGCGGACCAGCGGAGCCGGTGGACCGCCTCGCGTATGGGCCGCACGAATGCTGTGAACAGTCGCTGGATCTCGTTGCAGGTGAGCGGGATCAGCCCGTCCGGAGCGGGATGGCGGGCGTGTTCATCGGCGCGGACGACGGCGAGGAAGGCGTGAGCGAGCATGGCCAGGGTGACCCAGCGGGACCATGAGGTGAAGCGTCGGACCTGGTGCTCCTCCAGTCCGGGGCGGTGTCCTCGGCCAGGCCCGCGGCCCGGCAGCGGCCCGGGTCGCACGTCCATGAGCGCGGAATGTACAGCTCCCGGTCCACCGCCGCGCGCCCGCGGCGGCCTGCGCGTTTTCGATCCCCCCGGCGGTGCCGGTGTACTGGCGCTGGACACCGACGGTGTGCGTGCCCTTCTTCACGTCCCCGGTCTCGTCGACCACCAGCACCGCATCCTCGTCGCCCAGATGCTCCAGCACATACTCACGCACGTCATCACGCACGCGGATCGGCATCCCACCTGGCCCGGGCGAGCAGGTGCCGCATGCCGTCCGGACTCGCCTCCCCGGCCAACTCGGCGATCGACCAGCAGTTCTTGCGCGGCAGGTCCGACGGCAGCCCCAGCACCACGTCTCTTACCCGGCGCCGGGGCTCCACCCGCGCGAACCGGCCCGCTATCCGGCCCATCAGGACCTTGAACGCCTCCTGCCAGCGGACAGGGTCTACGCTGTGACCTGCGCCCACCGCACGATCGTTTGTCTTCACACACCGATGATCACCGGTGGTCGCAGCCTTCCCGCAGCCGGTCCACCAGCAAGATCACGGCCTACCGCCGCAGTACCAAGTCGCGCTGATACCAGAGGTCTGACTTACCACCGAGATCGGCCGGGTCAACCAGGACGAACCCAGCCTTGGTCAGCACCCTCTGGGACGCGACATTCTCGCGGGAGGTGCCCGCCCGCAGGGTGCGCAGCCCGTGCCGTGCCACCGCCAGCCGGCACAGCTCCCGGACGGTCTCGGTCGCCACGCCGCGTCCGGCGACGTGCTGCGCGACCCGGTAACCGAGCTCAGCAGTGCCGTTCTCCAGGTCGTACAGGTTGAACCGGCCCAGAACCGAACCGTCCTCGGCAACCAGCAGGTAGAAGGCGCAGATGCCGGCCTCCTGCTCGGCCAGCAGGGCGCCGTACCGGTCGGTGAACTTGTCGAAGAAATCGTCGCCGCGGTCGGGGACCGAGGCAGCGAAGTAGGCGCGGTTCTCCAGCTCGAAGGCCAGGACCGCCGGGGCATGGCCGGCATGCAGCCGCTTCAGCTCGGGCACCGCCCGACCCTAACCGGATGGTGGGCTCAGATCATCTGAGTTTCCGCCAGCGGCGGACAATCCCAAGACGAGGGCACATAACGATCTACGGCTGGAGTACTAGCCGTGATCCGGCTGTTTTCCTCCGACGACGTACAGGCGTTCTTTGGCAACGTCCATCCCACCGCGGCCGACTTCGAGCGCGCCGAGTCCGCAGCCTCCCGAGCCAGCCGTTTCAACGGCCCCTCCGGCTTCTCCGGGCCCTGCCCTTCCGGCCGCCCAAACGCGACCGGGACGCCGCACCATCCTCAAAGGGACGAGCAACGACCAGTACGCCTCGCCCCGCAACCGCCCGAGCCGCCCGCCTCTTCTGCGGTACTCCCCCACCCGGGTCGGCGTCCCACCTTCGGCTGGGACGTCGGCCCGGCCGGTGAGGCGTTCGCGGTTCATGAACCAGACCTGCGTGGCGCCGGTGGTGGCGTCGCGCCAGAGGATGTCGCCACCGCTGCTGTCCTGGTCGTGGCCGATGTCGGCTATGACCTGGCGCGGCTGGTGTTCCTGCTGGAAGGGCCGCCGGTGGAGGCGCTCGGGTGCCTGCCCCACGAGACCGGCAGGGCGCGCCCGGCGGCTTCCTACGGCGCTCCACAGCTCTGGGCTTCTTCCGCCAGCCAGCGCGGCTCCCTGAACACGCAGACGCAACGAGTCAACGTGAGAAGACAACGTGATCCCGTTCCTCGCGGCACCGGGAAGACCGGGGGTCGGGTCGTGGATCGCTTCGCGAGCGTTGTCCCTTCCTTCGAGCGCCAGGACCCGGCGGGTCGGCCCGCAGCGCTGCTCGCCGTGTGCACGACCTATGCCGGGCCTGGCCGTGTCGGGGATGGAGGGGGAGTTCCCGTTGGATGGCCGTCGGTGGTCGATCGGTTGCGCCGGGGGCGGGAAGGTCGTCCGGTCGGCGTGCGCGGGTTCGGTGTCAGTGGCGGATGGCGAGATAGACCCGGGCGGCGACGTCCTGCGCGGCTTCGTTGAAGGTGTGGATCTGGGGCTCGGTGTTGGTGACGAGCCAGGTGGGCGCCCACTCCAGAGGCGGTGCGTCGCTGAACGGGAGATAGACGACGCCGGGACGCGCGTAGAAGCGCGACACCTGGGCGCCCATCACGAAGGCGCCTTCACCGGCGCCGATCAGGGCCAGGGCCTCCTGGAGCGTTTCGAACTGGGGACCCGGCTCCACGGGGTCGCCGTCGGGCGTGAGGTCGGGTGTGCGATCCGCGCGCCAGTAGTCGGGGAACGCTTCGGCCACCTGCAGCATCTTGACCGCGGAGAGGTCTTTCAGCGAAACGCTGTCGCGGCGGGCGAGCGGGTGCCGGGAGGACACTCCCAGCACCCGGGGCTCGGAGAACAGGACCGGCCCGGTGACCATGTCGGGTTCGTCGTGCGGCAGGCTCACGACCAGAAGGTCGACGTCGCCCGCGCGCAGCCGCCGGAGGCCGTCGACGATCTGGAGTTCCCTGGGCTGGGCCCGCCAGCCGGGATGCCGCCGCTCGAACAGCTGGGCGGCCTGGACCATGAGCTGGCCCGCGGCCGCGCCGAGGAAACCGACCCGGAGCACACCGCGGACGCCGCGCGCGGCGTTGGTCGCCCTCTTGAGTCCGGCCTCGATCTGGTCGTAGGCCGGGCGCAGGTCGTCGTGCAGCCGCCGACCGGCCTCGGTGAGCCCGACATGCCGGCTGCTGCGTTCGAACAGCGGCGTTCCGATCTGCCGTTCCAGCTTCTTGATGGTCTGGCTGATCCGGGCGGTGGTCACGTGCAGTCGTTCGGCCGTGCGGCCGAAGTGCAGCTCCTCGGCCAGTGTCAGGAACGCCTCCAGTTCAAGCCGCTCCAGCACTTGGCCCTCCCCACGTTAAATCCACCTAAATGACCGTTGCACTATGTCACCTTGTCGGCGCTTCCGGCGCGTTGGAGCCTGAACAGGCCGGCACCACCTGCTGTTCTCCGACCCCACCCGAGGACCTTCCATGGGCAAGATCGTTTCCCTCGTCTACCTGTCCCTGGACGGGGTGATGGAGAAACCGACCTGGACCGGGCCGTACTTCGGCGCCGAGCACGCCAGGTTCGCGCACGGCCAGCTGTTCGCCAGTGACGCGCTGCTGCTGGGCCGGGTCACCTACGAGGGCATGGCCGCCACCTGGCCGCACATGGAGGAGTCCGACGGCGACTTCGCCGTCCGGATGAACGCCATGCCCAAGTACGTCGTGTCGACCACCCTGGAGACCGCCGAGTGGAACAACACCACCGTCGTGCGCGGCGATCTGGCCACCGAGATCGTCGAGCTCAGGGAGCGCCACACCGGCGACATCCTTCTCTATGCCAGCGGCGTCCTGGTCAACTCCCTGATCAAGCTGGGGCTCCTCGACGAACTGAGGCTCTGGCTGCATCCCGTGGTCGTCGGCAGCGGCAAGCGCCTGTTCCCCGAGGGCGTCGACCCGACCTCGTGGCGGCTCGCCACGACCGCGGCCTTCAGTTCCGGAACGGTGGTCCTGGACTACCGGCCCGCCGGCCGCGGGTGAGTCCCCCTCCCCTCCCGGGACCGACGTCTCGCCGTCCCGGCCCACCGGTCCGAGCGCGGACCCCCTGAACTGTTCACCCCCCACACGACCGGACCATGACGGACGGCGTGCGACGACAAGGAACATGACCATGCGTGCCATCGGCCAGGACTCGTTCGGCGGACCGGACGTCCTGAAGATCATTGAGGTGCCGCGCCCGGTGCCCGGCCCCGCCGAGGTGCTCGTCCGGGTGCGTGCCGCCGGGGTGAACCCGACCGACTGGTGGCACCGGACCACCGGCGGGCTGGCGGGCGACGCTCCCGTCCGGCTGGGCTGGGACGTGTCCGGCGTGGTCAAGGCCGTCGGACCGGGTGTGACCCTGTTCCAGCCCGGCGACGAGGTGTTCGGCATGCCGCGCCAGCCGGCCCCCGCGGGGACCTACGCCGAGTACGTGGCCTCCCCGGCGCGGCACCTGGCCGCCAAGCCCGCCGGGCTCTCCCACGTGGAGGCCGCCGCCCTCCCCCTGGCCGCGCTCACCGCGTGGCAGGCGCTGGTCGACACGGCCGACGTCCGTCCCGGCCAGCGCGTGCTGGTCCATGCCGCGGCGGGCGGCGTCGGACACCTGGCCGTCCAGATCGCCAAGGCGCGCGGCGCGTATGTCGTCGGCACCGCTCGCACCGTCAACCACGACTTCGTGAGAGGTCTGGGCGCCGACGAGGTCATCGACTACACCCGCACCGACTTCGTCACCGCCGCCCGCGCCATCGACGTCGTGATCGACACCATCGGCGGCGACTACGGGCCCCGTTCCCTCCGGACCCTGCGCCCGGGCGGCGTCGTCGTCTCGCTCGCCTCTCCCGCCGAGGCGCGCCTGGCGGACGAGGCCCGAGCACTCGGGCTCCGCTCCATCTTCATGATCACCGAAGCCGACCGGGCGGGGATGCGGGAGATCGCCTCCCTCGCCGGATCGGGCCGGCTGCGCGCCCGCGTCGACACCGTCCTGCCGCTGGAACAGGCGGCCAAGGCCCACGAGATCGGCGAGGCCGGCCACACCGCCGGGAAGATCGTCCTCACCGTCTCCGACTGACCCCCTCCCATGAGAGCAGGCCCATGCGTTTGTTCCTTTCCTCATGGAAACTCGGGAACGCCCCCGAACTGCTGGACGACCTCGTCGGGGACGCCCGGACCCCGGCCGTCGTCGGCAACGCCCTGGACGCCCTCCCCGACCCGGCAAGGCGGCAGGCCACCGGGCGGGAGGTCGCGATGCTGCGCGACCGCGGCTACCAGGTGACCGAGGTGGACCTGCGGGACCACTTCGGTGATCCGGGCGCGCTCGCGGAGCGCCTGTCCGGCTTCGGGGTCGTCTGGGTCCACGGCGGCAACCCGTTCGTCCTGCGGCTGGCCATGGCCCTCAGCGGCGCCGACGAGATCCTGACCGGCCTGCTGCGGCGCGACGCCGTCGTCTACGCCGGCTGGAGCGCGGGCGCCTGCGTCCTGTCGCCCGACCTGCACGGCCTCGAACTCGTCGACGACCCCGCCGACACCGTCACCGCCTACGACCGGCCGGCGCTCTGGGAAGGGCTCGGCCTCCTGGACCACGCCTTCGTCCCCCACTACCGCTCGCCGATCCCCGAGAGCGAGCCCATCGAGCGCGTCGTGGAGCGCTACGACCGCGAAGGAGTGCCCTACCGCGCCCTCCGCGACGGTGAGGTCACCATCATCGACCGGCCGTCGACCGTTGAAAGCCGATGACCCCACTCGAAGGAGAACTCCCATGACGTCCGTGCGCCTCCGGGTCGACGAGCTGGCCCCGCACATCAACCGCGCGCTCAACTCGCTCGACGCCGCCTCCCGGAAGGTCAGCCTGGAGCCCGCGCTGCTGGAACTGGTGCGGGCACGCGCCTCCCAGCTCAACGGCTGCGCCTACTGCGTCGATCTGCACACCCGCGACGCGCGTAAGGCCGGGGAGACCGAGCAGCGGCTCTACGCGCTGCCCGTGTGGCGCGAGACCCCGTTCTTCACCGACCGCGAACGGGCCGCCCTGGAGCTGACCGAGGCGGCGACCCGTCTCACCGAGGGGCCCGTCGGCGACGAGGTGTTCGACCGGGCGGCCGCCGAGTTCACCGAGGTCGAACTCGCCGAGCTGATCTGGACCATCACCGTGATCAACGCCTGGAACCGGCTCGGCGCCACCGCCCGGCCCTGGCCGCTGGACTGACCAGGGTCACGATCGGCGCGGGGGAGGAGACGACACCGGCGGTGGCGCCCTTGTCGGTGGACTGGGCCAGGGGCCGCCGACTCCCGCCTGCGCGTCTTCCTCCGCCCCGATCAGGACGTCCTGCGCTACGAGCACCATCGCCTGGTCCCCGCTGTCCGCGTCTCGGATGCGATGTCGGGCCTGATCGCTACAGGCACAGGGCATAGGGACGTGTACGGGTACGACCACCGGCTGCTCGGCGACATCGCCGAAGGGCGCGCGCAGGCCGAGGGCGAGGTGGACTGGCGGCTGGCTTGCCGATGGATGGTCGAGGCGACCGGGGAGCGTGACGGCCCTGTCCTCGACGAGGATGCCGCGTTCCTGCCGGAGCCTTCCCGCGTCGCCGAGGTGGCGCAGGGGCTGACGCGGGAAGGCCGGGGTTTCCCTCCGCGTCCTCGGAGCGAGGACCGCGAGGGGTTCGAGGGGTTGGGCCCGTTCTGCCTGGCGGCCGTCCGCGACGGCAGGGGGTGCTCGGCAGGATCGGTTAGGCGCGTCAGCCCTGCCGGGCGTTCCGCACGGCCGCCACCAGCTCGTTCACGACCTCGACGTCCAGCCCGATCCCGAAGGTGCGGAACTTCAGCAGCGGGATGCCCCGCGCCAGGCCGAGCAGCGCCGGGGGCGGGCCGCCGCCGTTCCGGCCGCCGAACGCGCCGCCCAGCCGTTCCCGCAGCACCGGCCCGCCGACCGGGTGGTCGAGCCACTCGCCGAGCGTGGACATCCCGTCCAGCGCGGGCATCCACCCGTCGCCGGGCGTGCTCAGCTCGGCGCGCAGCCGGATGTCGCGGGAGGACGCCCCCACCTCGACCGTGAACCGTCCCGGGTCGATCCGCCAGCCGCCGCGCGCCGCCGACCACCGCGCGAGGTCGCGTCCGGTGAGGCCGAACGACACCGGCGCGCTCTGCCCGGGCTCCAGCGCGACCTTGGCGAAGCCGCGCAGCTCGTGCCGGGGACGGGTGGGGCGCTCCTCGTCGAAGGCCACGTAGAGCTGGACGACCTCGTGCGCGGCGCGCCCGCCCGCGTTGGTGACGGTGAGGCCGACGTCCCAGGTGTTGTCCCCGGTCTCGCGGACCTCCAGGTCGGAGTACTCGAAGCGGGTGTAGCTCAGCCCGTGCCCGAACGGGTAGGCGACCTCGGTCCCGAGCGTGTCGTGGTGCCGGTAGCCGACGTAGCGGCCCTCGCCGTAGACCACGTGCCCGTCGCTCCCCGGGAAGTGCAGGTGGGAGGGGACGTCGGCGAGGCGCAGCGGGATCGTCTCGGTGAGCCGTCCCGACGGGCTGCACGCGCCCAGCAGCAGGTCGGCGACGGCCGAGCCGCCCGCCTGGCCCGGCAGCCAGCACTCCAGGATCGCCGAGGCCGCGTCCCGCCACCCGGCCACCGACACTACGCCGCCGTTGGCCAGCACGACCACGACCCGGGGGCACCGTCCGGCGATCCGGCGCAGCAGGCGCACCTGGACGTCCGGGAGGTCGAGGGTGGTGCGGTCGAAGCCCTCGGACTCGGCCTCGTCGGGCAGGCCGAGGAACACCAGCGCGACGTCGGCGTCCGCCGCCGCGTCGGCGGCCCGGCGTTCCAGGTCGTCGTCGGCCGCGCCGTCCAGGCGGTATCCGGCGGCGAAGGTCAGGGTGGTGGCCTCGCCGACGGCGGCGGTCAGGGCGTCCCAGGCGTTGTCGAGCCGGGTCGGCACCACGTGCGAGCTGCCGCTCCCCTGGTAGCGCGGGGTGCGGGCCAGCTCGCCGACCACGGCGATCCGCTGCCGGGCGTCCGGGTCGAGCGGCAGCAGGTCCTCGTCGTTCTTCAGCAGCACGGCCGAGGCGCGGGCCGCCTCGCGGGCCAGCTCGTGGTGGGCCTCGACGTTCCAGCCGTCGTGGCGTTCGGCGAAGGCGACGCGCTCGGCCAGCGCGCGCACCCGGCCGGCGGCGCGGTACACGGCCGCCTCGTCCAGGCGGCCGGAGCGGACGGCGTCCACGATCTCGTGGTCGGTGCCGGTCGGCGGCATCTCCAGGTCGAGCCCGGCGGCGAGCGCCGCCACCCGGTCGTTGACCGCGCCCCAGTCTGAGACGACCACGCCGTCGAAGCCCCACTCCCCGCGGAGCACCTCGGTCAGCAGCCACCGGTTCTGGCTGGCGTGCACGCCGTTGATCCGGTTGTAGGCGCTCATGACCATGAACGGGCGGGCGTGCCGCACGATGTGCTCGAACGCGGGCAGGTAGATCTCGCGCAGCGTCCGCTCGTCGACGTCGGCGCTGACGCGCATCCGGTCGGTCTCCTGGTTGTTGACCGCGAAGTGCTTCACGCACGCGCCGATCCCGCGCGACTGGATCCCGGACACGACGCCCGCGCCCATGACGCCGGTCAGGTGCGGGTCCTCGGAGAAGTACTCGAAGTTGCGGCCGCACAGCGGCGAACGCTTGATGTTGACGCCGGGTCCGAGCACCACGCCGGCCCCGAGCACGGCCGCCTCCACCGCCAGCGCCGCCCCGACGCGGCGGGCCAGGTCCGGGTCCCAGGAGGAGCCGAGCGCGACCGCGGGCGGGAAGCAGGTGGCCGGGACGCTGCGGGTGAGGCCCAGGGCGTCGCCCGCCTCGGGGTCCTGCCGCCGGATGCCGTGCGGGCCGTCGGCGAGGGTGACGGGCGGGACCGCGTCGCGGACGGCGACGGTGGTCCAGGTGTCGGCGCCGGAGGTCAGCGAGGCGGCTTCGGCGAGGGTCAGGTCGGACCGGGTCATGTGCTCCCTCTGGAGGTCAGGGGCCGGGTGCGGGCTCGGGGGTCAGGTCGAGGTCCAGGCCGAGCTGGCGGATGAACGCCGTGACCGCGGCGTGCATGTCGACCGCGTCGGGTTCCAGCAGCCACTGGGTCTGCAGCCCGTCCATCAGGGCCAGCAGTTGCCGGGCCGCCAGGGCGGGGTCGTGCTCCAGCGGCGGGTCGGCCTCGGCGAACAGCGCGGCGAACGCCCCGGTGAGCTGCTCGCGCAGCACCCGGTAGCGGTCGACGAAGTAGGCGTGCGCGGGGTGCTCGGGGGCGACGGCCTCGCCGGAGATCTTCACGTAGAGGCCGACCAGTCCCGGCGTGGTCATGTTGCGGGCCACGAACCCGACGATGGTCCGCAGCACGCCCTCGGGGGTGGCGGTGCCCGGGCCGAACAGCAGCCGGGCGTCGACCCGGTCGCGGCGGCCGAGCACCTGGATGAGCAGCTCCTCCTTGCCGGGGAAGTGGTGCAGCAGCCCCGCGTGGGTCAGCCCGGCGTGCGCGGCGATGTCGCGCAGCGACACCGCGTGGAAGCCCGAACGGGAGAACAGTTCGGTCGCGGAGTCGAGGATGCGCGCGCGGGTGCGCTCGCCCTTGGTCATGCGGCGTGGGGACTGCTCGGTCACGGGCCGGGGCCTTCCTGGGACGTCGGGTGGGTTCGGGCACGTCAGGACCGCGCCGTGAGCGGGTCCGGTCCTGCGCCAACCGTACGGCCGTCCGTCTCCGCCACAAGCCGCGGGCAAAACCTACCACGTGGTTAGTTTCGGCTGTATGCTCCCCGGCAACTCGCCGAGACGGCGGTTTCGTCCGCATAACGGAGTGAATCCATGAAGAAGAGCACCAGGGCCGTCACCCTCGCCGCGTTCTGCGTCACCGCGGCGGCGGCCCTCACCGGATGCGCCGGCAGCGGGGGCAAGGGCGGCGCGGGGTCCACGACCCTGACGATCGCCACGATGACGCTGCCCCAGAGCCTGGACCCGGCCGACGCCAACGGCAGCGCGCTGCCGTTCTTCCAGGCGGTGTACGACACGCTCCTCAAGCGCGAGCCCGACGGCTCCTACAGTCCGATGCTCGCCACCGAGTGGAAGTACGACGACGACCGCACCGAACTCAGGCTCACGCTGCGCGACGGCGTGACGTTCGACGACGGCACCCCGTTCGACGCCGCCGCCGTCAAGGCGAACATGGAGCGCTTCGGCAAGAAGGCGGGCGCGCAGGCCAAGACGCTCAAGGACGTCAAATCCATCGAGGTCGTGGACAGGACGCACGTGACGCTCAAGCTGTCCCAGCCCAACCCCGCGATGCTCTACTTCCTCAGCGACGCGGCCGGTCTCATGGCGAACCCGAAGGCGTTCGACAAGCCCGGCGACCCGTTGAAGACCAGGCCCGACGGCACCGGCCCCTACGAGCTGGACTCCGCCAAGTCCGCCATCGGCACCCGGTGGGTCTACACGCGGGCCCGCAACTACTGGGGCACCCGCCTGCCCTACGAGAACCTCACCATCAGCTACTTCAACAACGAGACCGCCATCGTCAACGGCCTGCGCACCGGCCAGATCAACGCCGCGCTGCTCCAGGCCGCCGACCAGCAGGCCGCCGTCGAGAACGACCGGAAGCTGAGCAAGGCCGAGCAGGAGTTCGACTTCCAGGGCATCGTCCTGTTCGACCGGGGCGGCGCGCTGGTCCCCGCGCTGCGCGACCCCCGCGTCCGGCAGGCCCTGAACCACGCCATCGACCGCAGGACGATGCTGGACAAGCTCCGGCAGGGGCGCGGCGAGGTCACCTCCCAGATCTTCGGCACCCAGGCGGCGGGCTACCTCAAGGAGCTGGACCCCCACTACGCCCACGACCCGGCCAAGGCCCGCGAGCTGCTCAGGCAGGCCGGGTACGCCTCGGGGTTCACGCTGCGGCTGCCGCGCGTGACGGCGATCGTCCCCGACGCGCTGGCCTCGTCGCTGCAGACCGACCTGAACGCCATCGGCGTCAAGCTGGCCTGGGAGAACGTCGACGCCGGCGCCATCCGGAAGATCTTCACCGACCGCGCCTACCCCGCCATGGTCATGAACCTCGGGCAGCACGCCGTCGACTGGATCGGCATCAACGACTACGTCCTGCCCGGCGTCTTCAACATGTTCGGCACCACCGACGACACGGTGAGGGAACTGCTGCCGAGGATCCAGCGGGCGGAGGGCGCGCAGGCGAAGGAGGACCTGCGGAAGCTCAACCGGCACCTGGTGGAGCAGGCGTGGTTCGTGCCCTTCTACCGCATGAGCTACCTGCACGTCAGCGACGGCACCGTCCGCGTCACCCCGCAGTCCGGGATGGCCGTCCCGTCCATCTACAACTACGCCCCCGCCAAGTGACATGGTGAGCTTCGTCGTACGCAGGGTCGCGGCGGGGGCGGTGCTCCTGTTCGTGGTCTCCGCGCTGTCCTACCTCCTGCTGTCGGTGCCCGACACGGACGTGGGCCGCCAGATCCTCGGCTCCGGCGCGCCCACCGAGACCGTCGCCGCCAAGAACCGCGAACTCGGCCTGGACCGCCCGGTGCCCGTCCAGTACGCCGACTGGCTCGCGCACGCCGTGCGCGGCGATTTCGGCACCTCCTGGTTCACCGGCGAGAACGTGGTGCGGGCCATCGCCACCCGGCTGCCGGTCACCGTCAGCCTCATGGTCGGCGTCACCCTCGTCACCGCCGTGCTGTCGCTGCTGCTCGGGGTGTGGGCGGGGGTCCGGCGCGGCGCGGCCGACCGCCTGGTACAGGTGCTCGGCGTGCTCGGGTACGCCCTGCCCGGCTTCCTGGTCACGCTGGTCATCGTCGTGGTGTTCGCGGTGCGGCTCGGCTGGTTCCCGGCCATCGGCTACATCGGGCTGACCGAGTCGGTGCCCGGCTGGCTGTCCACGATCACGCTGCCGGTGGCGTCGCTGTCGGTCGCCGCCGTCGCGGGCGTGTCCCAGCAGGTGCGCGGCGCGGTGATCGACGTGCTGCGGCAGGACTACGTGCGCACGCTGCGCGCCCGCGGCCTGCCGCCGTCGCGGATCCTGTTCCGGCACGTGCTGCGCAACGCCTCCGCCCCCGCGCTGACGGTGCTGGGCATGCAGTTCGTCGGGCTGCTGGGCGGCGCGGTCATCGTGGAGCAGATCTTCGGGCTGCCGGGGATCGGCGCGATGACCGTCACCTACACCACGCGCGGCGACATCCCGGTGATCATGGCGTTGGTGATGGTCGCCGTCGTCGGGGTCGTCGCCGTCAACCTCGCGGTGGACCTGCTGGTCGGCTGGCTCAACCCGAAGGCGAGGACGGCGTGAACGCGCGGAGGGTCGCCCGCCGGGTGCTGCGCAACCCGCTCGGGCTGGTTCCGGCGGTGGTGCTCGCCCTGATCGTGCTGGCGGTGCTGTGCGCGCCGCTGCTCAGCCCGCAGGGCCCGGCCGTGGCCAGCCTGCGCGACTCGTTCGGCGGCCCGACCGGCGGGCATCCGCTGGGCTTCGACTCGGCGGGCCGGGACGTGCTGGCGCGGCTGCTGCACGGCGGCCGCAACACCCTGGGCGGAGCGCTGCTGGCGCTGGCGGTCGCGCTGGTGGTCGGCGTCCCGTCCGGGCTGGTGGCCGGGTACCGGGGCGGCCGGTTCGACGCCGCCGCGTCCTGGACCGCCAACCTGGTCATGGCGCTGCCCGCGATGGTGGTCCTGCTCGCCTCCCGCGCGATCCTCGGACCCACCGTGTGGGTGCTGATGGTCGTGCTGGGCGTGCTGATCGCACCGAGCTTCTTCCGGCTGGTGCGCGGCACCGTCGCCGGGGTCCGGAACGAGCTGTACGTGGACGCCGCGCGGGTGTCGGGGCTGCGGGACGCGCGGATCGTGGCCCGGCACGTGCTGGTGGTGGTGCGCGCCCCCGTCATCGTGCAGACCGCGCTGGTCGCCGGGATCGCGATCGGGCTGCAGGCGGGCCTGGAGTTCCTGGGCATCGGCAGCGGCGACACGCCCACCTGGGGCGCGATGCTGAACGAGGCGTTCGCCAACATCCAGCGCGCCCCGGCGATGATGGTGTGGCCGGGACTGGCGCTCGGCCTGACCAGCGCCTCGCTGGTGCTGCTGGCCGCCGCGCTGCGCGACGCGCTGGAGGGCCGGGGCGCCGACCCGGTCCGCCGCAGGCGCCCGGCCACCGCGTCCACCGCGTCCACCGCGCCCGCCGGTGACGGGGGCGACCGGGCGGGGCTGCTGTCGGTGCGTGACCTCGCGGTCTCCTACCTCCTGCCCGACGGCACCGTCCGGGAGGTCGTGCGCGGCGTCGATCTCGACGTGCGCGAGGGGGAGATCGTCGGGCTGGTCGGCGAGTCCGGGTCGGGCAAGACCCAGACGGCCTTCTCGATCCTCGGCATCCTGCCCGAGGGCGGGCACGTCAGCCGGGGCAGCGTCACGGTCGACGGCCGGGAGGTCGTCGGACTGCCCGAACGCGGGCACCGCGCGCTGCGCGGGACCGTGGTCGCCTACGTTCCGCAGGAGCCGATGAGCAACCTGGACCCCTCGTTCACCATCGGCGCGCAGCTCACCGAGCCGATGCGGTACAAGCTGGGGATCTCCCGGGCGGAGGCCCGGCGGCGCGCGCTGGACCTGCTGCGCCAGGTGGAGATCGCCGACCCCGAACGCGTGCTGGCCTCCTACCCGCACCAGATCTCCGGCGGCATGGCGCAGCGCGTGCTGATCGCGGGCGCGATGTCGTGCGACCCCCGGCTGCTGGTCGCCGACGAGCCGACGACCGCGCTGGACGTCATGGTGCAGGCCGAGGTGCTGGGGCTGCTGCGGCGGCTGCAACGCGAACGCGGCCTCGGTGTCCTGCTGGTCACCCACAACCTCGGCGTCGTCGCCGACGTGTGCGACCGGGTCGCCGTGATGCACGAGGGCCGCGTCGTCGAGACCGGCACCGCCGAGCGGGTCCTGCACGACCCCCGCGAGCCCTACACGCGCACGCTGCTGGACGCCGTGCTGGACCAGGTCCCCGCCCGGCCGCCGTTGAAGGGAAGGACCCCGTGACCACCGACGACGTGACCGGCGACAACCTCCTGGAGGTCGCCGACCTGCGGGTCTCGTTCCCCGGACGGGGATGGCGCGCCCCGGCGGCCGACGTGCTGAACGGCGTGTCGCTGGCGGTGCGGCCCGGCGAGACGCTGGGCCTGGTCGGCGGGTCGGGGTCGGGCAAGACCACCCTCGGCCGGGCGATCCTCGGCCTGGTCCCGGTGCGCTCGGGCACGGTCACGTTCGCGGGCGAGCGGATCGAACGGGCCACCGCCCGCCGTCGCCGCGAGCTCAGCCGGGACCTCCAGGTGGTGTTCCAGGACCCCTACACCTCGCTGAACCCGTCGCTGACCATCGGCGACACCCTGGCCGAACCGCTGCTGGCGCAGGGCGTGCCCGCCGCCGAGGCGCGCCGCCGGGTCGGCGGGCTGCTGGACCGGGTGCGGCTGCCGCCGGACGCCGCCGACCGGCTGCCCCGCGAGTTCTCCGGCGGCCAGCGCCAGCGCGTGGCGATCGCCCGCGCGCTGGCGCTGGACCCGAAGCTGATCGTGTGCGACGAGCCGGTGTCGGCGCTGGACCTGACGACCCAGCGGACAGTGCTGGACCTGTTCCTGGAGATCCAGGAACGCACCGGGGTCTCCTACCTGTTCGTCTCGCACGACCTGGCGGTGATCCGCTTCGTCAGCCACCGGGTGGCGGTCCTGCGGCGCGGCGCGATCGTGGAGACCGGGGACACCGCCGAGGTGACCGAGCGCCCCGCGCACCCGTACACGCGCAGCCTGATGCTGGCCGCCCCGGTGGCCGACGTCGCCTGGCAGCGGGAACGCCGGGAGGCGTTCGAGCGGTCCGCCTACCGGGAGAACAGCTCGGCGGAGCGGAAGTAGCCGCCCCAGCCCAGGCGCTCCCACCAGCCGCGGTGCCCGGCCACCCGGCCCCGGTAGTCGTCCCACGCGGTGCCGCCGGGGGTCCACGCCTTCTCGGCGACCCCCGGCAACCGGGGCAGCAGCAGGAACGCCAGGTCCTCGAACCCGGTGACCGTCTCGCACCAGACCGCGGCCTCCACCCCGGCGAGCCGCGCGTTCCCGGGGATCTCGACCAGGGTGTCGGGGGTCCAGCCGAACAGGTCGCGGCAGGTGCGCGGCTGATAGTTGCCGAAGCCGACGCGCGTGCGCCGGGCGTTCTGGTCGGCGTCCAGCGACTCCTCGGCGTGGCGGCGGTCCAGGTACAGGAAGCTGCTGGCCGAGGCGAGCACCGGGACGCCCGCGGCGACGGCGGCCGGGACGTCGTGCGCCGCCTGCGCGAAGGTCTCGGCGACGGTCTCCAGCAGCCCGTGGTACTCGGGCGGGGTGGTCTCGCGGGTGGCGTCAAGGTCGAACTCGTCGCCGGAGCCGATCCACGCCTGCACGACGTCGTCCGGCGTCAGCGCGCCGGAGCGGGCGGTCTCCTGCCAGCCGACGACCTTCCTGCCGGTGCCGCGGGCGATCTCCAGGGCGCGGGCGACGAACGCCGCGTACAGCTCGTCGGGCATCCCGAACGCCTCGTCGCCGCCCAGGTGCAGGTACCGTCCGGGGGCCAGCTCGGCGAGCCGGGCGAGCGCGTCCGCCGCGAACCCGACGGCCGTCTCCGAGCGCGGATCGAGGTAGGCCAGCAGCTCGTGCGGCGGCTCCGCCTCGCCCTGCAACTCCGGGTAGGCGCGGACGGCCGCGAGCACGTGACCGGGCATGTCGAGCTCGGGCACGACGGTGACGAACCGGTCGGCCGCGTAGGCGACGATCTCCCGGAAGTCCTCCTCGGTGTAGTACGGGCGCACCCCGTCCTCGGCCAGCGGCTCGCCGGGCCAGCGCGCCGGGTCGGTCAGGCGGGGCCATCCGGGAAGCTCCAGCCGCCACGCCTGGCTGTCGCTCAGGTGCAGGTGCAGCACGTTGAACTTGTAGAGCGCCAGCAGATCGACGACCCGCTTGACCTCGGCGACGGTGAAGAAGCGGCGCACCACGTCCAGCGACAGGCCGCGCCAGGCGAGCGCGGGACCGTCGGCGACCCGCATCGCGGGCGCCGTCAGTCCGCCGTTTCCCGGCCGCAGCGCCTGCGCGAAGGTGGTGGCCCCCCGGAAGAGCCCCTCGGCGGCGCGGGCGGTCACCGTGGCCCCGTTCCCGGTCACGACCAGCTCGTAGCTCTCCCGGACACCGGCCTCGCCCGGTTCCCCGTCCAGCGGATCGACGCCCCGGACGTCCGCGATCCCGCTCACCGGGACCCGGTCCGCCGGCACCAGCCGCAGGTCGGCGTCCCCGTCGGTCAGGACGGGCTCCACGTCGTGCAGCCGCGCCAGCAGTTCGACGACGGTCTCCCCCAGCCCGCGCGGCGCGTCGCCGGAGACCGCGACGCGCGGGCGCGTCCCGAGCCGGAGCCCGGCTCCGTCGAACGTCTCCACGCTCTGCGGGAGCGGGACCAGGGGCGTCGATTCCTTCACGGTGCCTCCGAACGGCGGGGCCACACTTCACCGGACCCACTTTTCTTACCACATGGTAAGTAACGGGGGCGATGCGCGGGGCTCCGCCGTCAGGACGGCAGGCGCACGATGCGGAGGAAGCCGGGCAGCTTCCACGGGCGCGGGCCCCGGATGACGACCTTCCCGGTCAGGACGGCGCGGGCCTTGCTCACGCGGCCGAACAGCATCAGGTTGAGGACGGTCGGGTCGAAGGACAGGCGGACGTCCGGCTCGCCGTCGGGACGTTCGACCGTGGCGAACCCGTCGGTCAGCGCCATGGTGACGGGCGTGGTGTGCTCCGAGCGGAACTCGACGGCCACCCGGCCCCTCGGCGGCGGGCCGTGGCCGTCGAGCAGCCTCCCGTAGCCGTAGTCGGTCACGCCGACCAGGAACTGCTCGAAGAACGGCGCGGCCTCGCGGGGCGGGACCCGCCAGGGGAGGCGGGCGGCGTTCGCGATGTCGCGGCCGTGCACCTGGAACTCGTTGAGCAGGTGCGCCAGCACCCCCGCGAGCGGCACCCGGGATCCGCCCAGCCAGGACACCGGTGCCGTGGGGTCGGCGCCCTCGGTGACGCGCAGGATGTGGTCCACGTCGTGCCGTGTCGCGTCGGCCAGTTCGTGAGGGGCCCGGCCGGGGAGGCGTTCGAGAAGGACCTCGTTGAACTCGTCCACGGTGTCGACGACGGTCCGCTCCAGCAGGTCGCCGAAGCCGGTGAACGGGCTGGGGGCGTGGCCGGGGTCGACCAGGCCGGAGCACGCCCGCGCCAGGGTCGCGACATGGGCGGCGGTGTCGGTCACCGACCAGTCGGCCGTGGCCCGGCGGCGCGTCGCGGCGGCCCGGACCGCCAGGGCGGTGAACCGCGCCGAGCGTCTCCGCAGGTACTCACGTGTCTCCGCCCAGTTGTCGGCGGTGATGTGCACGACCATCGGCTCTTCCCGGAATCTCGGTCACCCTGCCGTGGGCGAGCCGCGTTCCAGGACGCGTTCGCCATGAACGGAAGATAACGGCAGCACGCCTCGCCGAAGAGGCGACCGTCCCGATCGGGCAATCTCGGAGAAGGGCCGCCCACCGCCTGGGGGCGGCGGGCGGCGGGCCGTCCGGCTCAGCGTGCGGTGCCGAGGGTCTTCAGGCCGTCGGCGAAGGTGACCGCCGGAACGTAACCGAGCTCGGTGCGGGCCCGGGTGATGTCGTAGCGGCGCGGCAGCGCCAGGAACTCCACCTCGAACCGCGTGACCGGGGGGCGGCCGGGCAGCGGCAGCGTCCGCCACAGCCACTCCCCCGCGCCCGCCGCCGCGTAGGCCAGGCGGCCGGGGAGCGAACGGGTGGGGAGCGCGGTGTCGAACACGCCGAGGATGCCGCCGAGCAGGTCCCGGACCGGCATGGGCTCGCCGTTGGTGATGAAGTAGGTCCCTCCGGGGGCGCCCTCGGTGAGGGCCGCGACGGTCGCGGCGGCGACGTTGTCGACGTGGACGTGCTCCACGACCGCCCGGCCCCTGTCGACCAGCGGCAGCCTCCCGGCCCGGGCGCGGGCGACGAACCCGGCGACGTGCGCCGACCCCGGGCCCCAGATGAAGGTCGGGCGCAGCGTGATGGTCTCGATCTCGCTCGCGTGGGCGCGCACGGCGCGCTCGGCCAGCAGCTTGGCCGCGCCGTAGCGGGAGCTCGGCCGGTCCGCCGCCGGGTGGCCCTCGTCGATGTCCAGCAGCGGCCGCCCCTCCTGGAGCACCGACTCGCTGCTCATGTGGACGAAACGCCGCACCCCGTGCCGCTTCGCGGCCGCGATCAGGTCGCGGGTGCCCTCGACGTTGACGCGCGAGAGCTCGTCCCCGCGTTCCCAGGTGGAGACGACCGCCGCCAGGTGGACGACCACCTCGCACCCGTCCAGGTCCGCCTCCCACGACGCCACGTCCGCCAGCCCGCCGCGGGTCACCTCGACGCCCCGCGGAGCGCGGGAGGGGTTCCGCACCAGCGCCCGTACCCGGTGCCCCTCGGCCAGCAGCCCGTCGACGACACGCCCGCCCAGGAACCCGGTGGCCCCGGTGACGAAGACCTTCATCATTCTCCCCCCATTAAGTGGAACGGTCATCATAGTATTGTGGAGCCATGGCCCGACCGCGTTCCGACTCCCGCCAGCGCCTGATCAGGGCCGCCCGCGAGCTGCTGCAACGCCAGGGCTACCAGGCGACCGGCATGAGCGAGATCGTGGCCGCCAGCGGCGCCCCGCGCGGCTCGATCTACTTCCTGTTCCCCGGCGGCAAGGAGGAGCTGGCGGTCGCCGCGATCACCGAGGCCGCCGCCGAGTACACCGGACTCATCGCCGCCTCCGTCGAGGAGTCCCCCGACGTCGAGACGTTCTGCGGCCTGATGGTCGAGCACCTGGCGGGCGGGCTGGTCGAGACGGGCTACCTGAACGGCTGCCCGGTCAGCACCGTCACCCTGGACTCGGTACCGGCCTCGGCGGCGCTGACCGAGGCGTGCCGGGCGGCCTACCGTTCCTGGCAGGAGGCGGCGGCCGAGGCGCTGGTCCACTACGGAACGCCCCCGGCCCGCGCGACCCGGCTGGCCACCGTGATGCTGGCGGCCGTGGAGGGCGCGATGATCCTGGCCCGCGCCGAGAGCTCGGCCCGCCCGCTCCAGGACGTCCACGAGGAACTGATCTCCCTGGTCGTCGCCGCCACCCGCCCCGAGGCGGACACCGGCCGCTGACCCGCCCCGGAGCCGCATGCCACGGCGGTGATGCCCCACCAAGCGAACGACACGATCGTCACCGGCAATGGCCAGGGAGCGTCCAGCGAGGACGGCGGCGACGCCGTGCAGGGCGCCGGGCAGAACCGGACGGCGCGGGCAGGCGACACCTTCCAGCCTTGATCTTGCGGTCGCCGCAGGTGGTGGCCAACGTTCCCCTTCGCCCGCCGGGGCCGGATGACGCCGTTCATCCGGCCGGGATAGCGGAGATCCGCGAGGCGGACGGGACGCCAGCGGGCGCATGGTCAGCCAACGGCCGTCCGGCGGCAGCGCCACGACGTTGACGGCCCCTTCGTGTCCAGACGTGACACGGACGGGCGGGCGTGGCGTCGCCCGGTGATGCGTCCGCTCAGCCTTGCCTCCGGCCTCGTCCCGTCGGCCGGGTGAAGCGGCCCGAACCCCTTTGCCATAGGCCCGGAGTGCATGTCATGCCGCCCGCCGGGGCCGTGCGCCGCCGCACGCGGAACACACCGTCTTCAAGAACGGCATTGCATGTTCATTCATTAGTGTGCATACTCTTACTCATGTCCAAGGTGCTCTCCTCCCTCCCTGTCGGCGAACGCGTCGGCATTGCCTTCTCCGGCGGTCTCGACACCTCGGTCGCGGTCGCGTGGATGCGCGAGAAGGGCGCCGTGCCGTGCGCCTACACCGCCGACCTCGGCCAGTACGACGAGCCCGACATCGCCTCCGTGCCCGGGCGCGCCACCGAGTACGGCGCCGAGGTCGCCCGCCTGGTCGACTGCCGGGCGGCCCTGGTGGAGGAGGGTCTCGCGGCCCTGGCCTGCGGGGCGTTCCACATCCGGTCCGGCGGCCGGGCCTACTTCAACACCACCCCGCTCGGGCGGGCGGTGACCGGCACCCTGCTGGTGCGGGCGATGCTGGAGGACGACGTCCAGATCTGGGGCGACGGGTCCACCTTCAAGGGCAACGACATCGAGCGGTTCTACCGGTACGGCCTGCTCGCCAACCCCTCGCTGCGGATCTACAAGCCGTGGCTGGACGCCGAGTTCGTCAACGAGCTCGGTGGCCGTACGGAGATGTCGGAGTGGCTGCTGGCCCGCGACCTCCCCTACCGGGCCAGCACCGAGAAGGCCTACTCCACCGACGCGAACATCTGGGGCGCGACCCACGAGGCCAAGTCCCTGGAGCACCTCGACACCGGCATCGAGATCGTCGAGCCGATCATGGGGGTGCGGTTCTGGGACCAGAACGTCGAGATCCCCACCGAGGACGTCACGATCGGCTTCGAGCGGGGCCGGCCGGTGACGATCAACGGCAAGGAGTTCCCCACCGCCGTCGACCTGGTGCTGGAGGCCAACGCCATCGGCGGCCGCCACGGGCTCGGCATGTCCGACCAGATCGAGAACCGGATCATCGAGGCCAAGAGCCGGGGGATCTACGAGGCGCCGGGCATGGCGCTGCTGCACGCGGCCTACGAGCGGCTGGTCAACGCCGTCCACAACGAGGACACCCTCGCCACCTACCACGCCGAGGGGCGGCGGCTGGGCCGGCTCATGTACGAGGGCCGCTGGCTGGACCCGCAGGCGCTGATGCTGCGCGAGTCGCTCCAGCGCTGGGTCGGGGCCGCGATCACCGGCGAGGTGACCCTGCGGCTGCGGCGCGGCGAGGACTACTCCATCCTGGACACCTCCGGGCCCGCGCTCAGCTACCACCCGGACAAGCTGTCGATGGAGCGGACCGAGGACTCGGCGTTCGGCCCGGTCGACCGGATCGGCCAGCTCACCATGCGCAACCTCGACATCGCCGACTCCCGCGCCAAGCTGGAGCAGTACGTCGGGCTCGGCATGGTCGGCGGCGCCGACGCGTCGCCGGTCGGCGCCGCGCAGGCCGCCGCGACCGGGCTGATCGGCGCGATGCCCGAGGGCGGCGCCGAGGCGATCGCCTCGCGCGGGGTGGCCCCCTCCGAGGAGGAGCTGCTCGACAGCGCCGCGATGGAGACCGGCACGGACTGACCTTCGACCGCCGAAGCGACCCACGGGCCCGGCCGCCCGTGGGTCGCTTTCGCGTTGCGCGGGATACTGGCCGACGACCCACCCGACCGGTATGTGGAGACCACTGTGCTGGCACAACAGGATCTGGCGCGGACCGTCGGCGACAACGTGCGCCGACTGCGGACCGCCGCCAAGATCTCCCTGGCCGACCTCGCCGAGGCCGCGGGCATGAGCAAGACGACGCTGCACGGCATCGAGCAGGGCGCGGGCAATCCGACGCTGAGCACGCTGTGGGCGCTGGCGACGGCGCTGCGGGCCACGCTCGGGGACCTGCTGGATCCGCCCGCGTCGGCCACGCGGGTCGTGCGGGGCGACGACGAGGTGCCGCGCGTGGAGGGGGAGGCGGTCACCGCGCGCCTGCTGCACCGGATCAGGCTGCGCGGCACCGTCGAGGTCTACGACATCGAGGTGGCCGAGCGCCGCCAGCACTCGGACGCCCATCTGCCCGGGGTCATGGAATGCCTCGTGGTCACCGAGGGCGGCGTCACGGCCGGTCCCGCCGCGGAGCCGGTCGACCTGGGCGAGGGCGACTCACTGCTGATGCAGGCGGAGTTCCCGCACGTGTACGAGGGGGACGGCCGCCGGAACCGCGCCGTCCTGCTCATGCTGCACCCGGAGTCCTGATGCCTTGTCCCGGCCTCGGCGTACCACTATGGTGTTACGCACATTCCAGTAAAGCGAACACCTTGGAGGGCGGATGTCGGTTTCACGGTTGCGGGACATCCCGGGGATCGGCGTCGACGTCGTCGGCGAGGCGGCCGACGCCCTGGCCGATCCGGACGTGCTGCGCCTGGAGAACCTGGACACCGACCTGCCTCCCCCCGCCGTCGCCCTGGAGGCGACGCGGGCCGCCGTCGGCGACGACGCGGCCAACAGCTACCTGCCCTTCCACGGCCACCGTTCGCTGCGGGAGGCGGCGGCGGAGCACGTCGGCCGCATCGCCGGGCGGCTCTACGACCCGGAGACCGAGTGCGTCGGCGTCGCCGGAGGGCTCAACGGCATCCTCAACACCCTCCTCGCCACCGTCGAGCCGGGCCGGGAGGTCGTGTTGTGCGACCCCGTCTACGCGGGCCTGGTCAACCGCGTGCGGCTGGCGGGAGGCGTCCCCCGCTTCGTGCCCGCCCGCCCCACTCCGGAGGGCTGGACCGTCGACCCCGAACGCCTGGCCGCCGCCGTCGGGCCCGCCACCGCCGCCGTGCTGATGATGGGCCCGGCCATGCCGACCGGGCTGGTGCTGGACGACGGCCACTGGGCGGCGCTGGCCGAGGCGTGCGACCGCCACGACGCCTGGCTGATCTACGACGCCGCCATGGAACGCCTCCGCTTCGACGGCCGCTCCCCCGCCCACCCGGCGCGGCACGACGCGCTGGCCGGGCGCGTCATCACCGTCGGGTCGGCGTCCAAGGAGCTGCGGATGATCGGCTGGCGGGTCGGCTGGGTCGTCGGCCCCGCCCCGATCCTGGCCGACATCCGCCTGGTCGGCCTCACCAACGTCGTCTGCCAGGTCGGCCTGGCCCAGGACGCGGTGGCGGCGGCGCTGCGGGCCCCGGACGCCGACCGCGACGTCGCCGCCGCGACCGCCGAGTGGCGACGGCGCTGCGAGACGATCCTGCGGCAGCTTCCGGACTACCCGGTCGTCCGCCCGCACGGCGGCTGGTCGCTGCTGGTGGACGCCGCCGCGCTCGGGCTCACCCCCGCCGCGCTGTCGGAACGGCTGCTGCGGCGCGGCAAGGTGGCCGCCACCCCCATGGACGGCTGGGGCCCGTCCGGGGAACGCTACCTGCGGCTGGTGTTCGCCAACGAGAGCACCGACCGGCTCGCCGACCTCGCCGGGCGCTTCCGCCTCGCGGTCGGGTGACGTCAGCGCGCGGGCCGGTAGCGGGCCCGCACGTGGAAGCGCTCGCCCTGCGGGCCGAGGATGCTCAGGTACTCGACCGGCTCCGGACCGGCGCTGCCGAACCAGTGGGGCAGGTGGGTGTCGAACTCGACCACCTCGCCTGCCGTCAGAACGAGATCCTGGTCGCCGAGGATCAGCCGCAGCCGCCCGTTGAGGACGTACAGCCAGTGGTAGCCCTCGTGTGAGCGCAGGTCCGGCTCGGCGGGCGCCTCCCGCGCGGGCAGGATGTGCTTGAACGCCTGCAACCCGCCCGGCTTGCGGGTCAGCGGGATCACGGTCATGCCCCACCGTTCGATCGGCCGCGGGTAGACGCGCGGATCGCCGCTGGGCGGGGCGTTGACGAGCTCGTCGAGCGGCACCTGGTACGCCTTCGCCAGCGGCAGCAGCAGCTCCAGGTTGGGCCTGCGCAGCCCGGACTCCAGCCGCGACAGGGTGCTGACCGAGATCCCGGTGCCCTCCGACAGCTCGGACAGGGTCATCTCGCTGCGCCGGCGCAGCTCGCGCAGGCGCGGGCCGACCGCGTCGAGCACGGCGTCGAACTCGTCCGTCATCCGTCAATTGCAGGTTCGGCAAAGAATTTTGTCAACCTGGCATGCGGTGGGTGATCGTGGCCGTCAGCGACGCCGACCCCTCCGAGGAGAGCGATGATGACGGACGCGACGTTCTGGGACGAGCGCTACGCCGACCGCGAGCAGCTGTTCAGCGGCCTGCCCAACGGGGTCCTCGTCGCCGAGGCGGCCGGTCTGCCGCCGGGGCAGGCGCTCGACGTGGGGTGCGGCGAGGGCGGCGACGCGTTCTGGCTGGCCGGGCGCGGCTGGCGGGTCACCGCGATCGACATCTCCCGCGTGGCGCTCGAACGCGCCGTCGCCAGGGCCGGGAGCGCCTTCCCCAACGTGGCGTGGGCCCGCGCCGACCTGACCGTGACTCCCCCGCCCGCCGGGTCGTTCGACCTGGTGTCGATCCAGTACTTCCCCCTGCCGCGCCGGGCCGGGCACGCCGCGCTGCGCGCCCTGCTGTCCGCCGTCGCGCCCGGCGGCACCCTCCTGGTCGTCGGCCACGACCGCACCGAGATACCGGACGGCGAGCACGGCTTCCACGCCGACGACTACTACGAGCCCACCGACTACGCCGCGCTGCTCGACGACACCTGGACCGTCCTGGTCGACGAGACCCGTCCCCGGGCCGTTCCCCCGCCGCCGGGCACCCACCACACCCGCGACGTCGTCCTGCGGGCGCGGCGGGCCGCGGTCACCGCCCGGTGACCGCGGCGGGGAGACGCAGCGGATTGGGGTGGTCGATGTAGGTGGCGGCCGAGCCGTGGGACCGGGTCCAGCGCAGCAGCATGTTCGTCTTCCCGGGGACGCACGGGCTGGTGAGCAGGTCGTGGAGCTCGCGCGCGGTGCCGTGGTCGTGGCCGTAGGCCAGGAACGCGGCCCGCGCCTCGGCCCACACGTCGGCGGCGAGCGCGGGGTGGCGTTCGACGACGGCGCCCGCGATCTCGTTCAGATGGTTGACGACCAGGCAGTACTGCAGGCGCCGCCAGCCGGAGGCGGTCTCCACGCCCCGCTCCCTCGCGTGCGGCCCGTCGATCTCGCGCAGGAGCGCGGCGTGGCGGGAGGCCAGCAGCCGGACGCCCTCCTGGTCGCGGAAGAACGCCTGGACGGGCATGCCGTCGCCGTCGACGCCGACCAGGACGTTCTGCATGTGGCACTCCAGCACCACCCCGTGCCGGAAGAACGCGTGCAGCGCGGGCGGAACGACGACCGCCAGGTAACGCCGCCACCACCCCAGCGCCGCGTCGGCGCCCAGCCCGTCCAGCGGATTCCCCGGGAACCCCTCGCTGATCCCGGCCGCCAGCAGCGGCGTCACCCCCGGCCGCGCGTGGGCGCGCACCCCGTCGCGGAGCAGGACGGCCAGCCCCTCGTACACGTCGGTGTCCCCGACGTCGACCGTGCGGTACCCGCGGTCGGCCAGGAACGCCGCGCCGGGGAACACCGCGCCCACCTCCGCGAACACCTCCCCCAGCAGCCCGGCGAGCGGGGAGGTCCAACGCAGGTCGTACCGCCACATGCGCCGGATGTCGTTGGTGATCCGCACGTCGAGGCTGAACTTGAGGAACGCGTCGGCCGCCGGGTCGTACACCGTGCGCACCGACGAGGTCGGCCACACCGGCCGGTGCCGGGCCTCGACCCAGCGCAGCACGCCGCCCTCGAACAGGCCGCGCAACCGCTCCTCCAGCAGGTCGAGCTGCCAGGGGTGCGCGACCAGCGGCCGGTATCCGTCGGGCACGGCGGCTGCCGCCCCGTCCAGGCCCGTGACCGTCCCCTCCTCCGCCACGGCGTCGGCGCGGACGGCCAGCAGCCGCAGCGGGAAGCACGTGTGCGCCTCGGGCGTGTACGGCAGCCACTGCTCCGCCGCGGCGCCGCCCCGCCCCTTGGGGGCCGGGTGGTACCGGTGCCCCGCGACGAGCGCCTGCTCCGAGCGCCGGTAGGGCTCCTCCGGCAGCGGCGCCTCCGCCCGCGCCCGCAGCATCGCGCCGAGCGCCGCCCGGCTCTGGGCGATCTCGGCGACGAACCCCTCCGGGGCCGCCCCCGTGTGCAGGGTCAGCTCCCGGCACACCAGGGTGACGAGCTCCCGCCAGTCGAGCGGCCGCCAGCGGTCGCCGACGCGCCGTTCGGGATCCGACATCCACCGTCCCCGGCGCGCGCGCAGCACCGTCCCGGTGCGGGGAAGTCCGATCGTCACATGGGTGTCGCCGACCGTCACCCGCCCCTCCACGGCGGAGGCCTCGCGTCCGAGGCAGTTGAGGATGGCTGTGCCGGTGATGGTGTCGGCGTGCTGTTCCAGTGGGTTCACCGCTTTCGGGCTCCTTGACGGCAGGTCGTACGTTGTCGCAATCATGTCCTGTGACCCACCGGGAGCGCGTTGTTGAGGCCCTTTGAGACCGAGTTCGCCGCGGGCCTGCGCCCGGACCTGGCCGACGCCTACCGGACGGCCCTGCCGGGGGCGCGCGCGGGCGTGCTCGCCCGGCTGTGGCGCGGGCTGTGCGTCGATCCGCTGCCCAGGGTCGCCGGCCGCCGCCGGGTCGGGGCCGAGACCGTCCTGACGCTGACCGACGGCCGCCGCCTGGCCGGGCCGTCCGGGGACTGGTGCTTCCCCGAGCCGACCGCGGACCGGCCGGTCACGTTGGACGGCCGCCGTCACGAGCACCCCGCCGGGCTGCTGGCGGCGCTGGCATGGCCCGAGGCCGAGCGCCTGCGGGCCGAGATCGACCACAGCGTGGCCGGGCTCGCCCTGGCCCGCGCCAACGCCGTCGGCCCCGCGGCGCCGTTCACCCATCGCACCCCGGTCGAACACGAACAGAGCGTGGTGGACGGCCATCCCCTCCACCCGTGCTGTCGAAACCGCACCGGCTTCCGCGCCGCCGACCATCTGGCCCACGGCCCCGAGCACCGCCCGGTCGTCGGACTCGACCTGCTCGCGGTGCCGCCGGACGCGTGCCTGGCGCGCGGCTCCTGGCCCGCCGAGCTGCGCGAGGGCGACGCCCTCCTGCTCCCGCTCCACCCCTGGCAGTCCCGCCATGTCCTGCCCCGCCTCGGCCTGGCGCCCCACCAGCCGGGGGCCCTGCCCGCGCATCCGTTGATGGCCCTGCGGACGTTCGCCCTGGACGGCAGGCCGTGGCAGGTCAAGACCGCGCTGAGCACCCAGCTCACCTCGTCGGTGCGGGACATCTCGGCGGGCTCGACGCGGTCCGGCGTCGCGGTGTCGGACTTCCTGCGGAACGCGGTGGACCGCCTCGACGGTCCGCTGCGGCTGCAACCCACCCGCGCCACCGCGGCCGTCCTGGTCGGCGGCGAGCCGAGCCCCGACCTGGCCGCCGTGATCCGCGACGTCCCCGAGGCGCGCCCGGGCGAGACCGTCCTGCCGATCGCCGCCCTGACCGCGCGGCCCCGCGACGGCGGATGCCCGCCGCTGTGCGCGCTGGCGGGCGACGACCCGGCCGCGTGGCTGGCGGGTTTCGCCGCGCTGGCGGTTCCCCCGCTGGTCACCCTGCTGGCGTGGGGCGTCGCGCTGGAGGCGCACGAACAGAACCTCCTGCTGGTCCTCGACGGCGACCGTCTCGCACGCCTGGTCTACCGCGACCTGGCCGACGTCCGCGTCCACCCCGGACGCCTGGACGCCGCCGGGCTCGCCGGACACGACCTCCCCGAACGCCTCCGTGCCGACACCCGCGGCCTGCACGCCAAGCTGTTCGGGTCGTTCGTCGCCACGACACTGGCCGGGCTGGTCACGACCCTGGCCTCGCACGCACCGGCCGAACGGCTGTGGGACGCGATCGGATCCCAGGTCCGCCACGCCTACGACGCCCTTCCCGACACGCCCTTCGCGCGCGCCGACCGGCGGGCGCTGCTCACCGCCCCGATCCCCGCCAAGCCCCTCACCCTGATGCGGCTGGACCCGGCGACCCCCGCACGGGCCCACCGGCCGAACCCCTTCACCCCCAGAGAGGAGTGGGACGGATGACCGGACATCCGTTCGAGCTCACCGGACCGGACCCCGACGCCGTGACGAAGGCGCTGGCCGAACACGGCATCGCGCTCCTCCCGCGCTACCTCGACGACGCCGGGGAGCTGTCCGCCGCCGAACACGAGGCCCGCGAGGCTCTCCATGCGCACCCCGACCACGCCCAGGCGCTGAGCAGCTATCCCGACGGGAACGGCATCCGGGTGGAACGCGCCCGCGCCGCCGCCGACCACCCCGCCCTGGCCTCCGTGTTCGAACGGCCGTGGATGCGGCGGGTGGCCGAGCTGTTCTTCGGCGGCGAGCCGTACGTCTTCAACCACGACCTCATGATCGTCATGGACGTGGTGGGCACCGAGCACCTCGCCCACCGGGTCCACTACGACCGCATGCCGCAGCTGAAGTTCTTCCTCTACCTGACCGACACCACCGCCGACAACGGCGCGTTCCACTGCCTGCCCGGCTCCCACCGCCACGCCAAGGAGCTCCAGCGCGACAACCGGCGGCGGCTCGTGCTGCCGGCCTCGGCCGAGACCCGCCTGGAGACCCCGGAGTTCACGACCGGCCAGATCCCCGTCGAGGGCCCGGCGGGCACCCTGCTGGTCATCGACAGCGACCTCGCCCACCGGGGCTCCCCCATCCGCCGGGGACACCGGCTGACCACCCGGAGCCGCAGCTACCACCCCGCGTACCTGAGCCGCTGGGCCACCGGGCCCACCTGACGCGCGACGCCGGAACCGCTCGCGGGAGCACCCGGGCGGTGCTCCCGCGAGCGGCGGGCCGGATCCCGGCCCGGGCTCAGCCCAGCCGGGACTCGATGGCCTCGATGATCCGGGGACGCATCTCGGCGGCGCCGATCACCGCGTCGACCGAGCCGACCTCGACCGCGCGCCGGATGCTGTGCACGCGGTCGAACTCGGCGGCCACCTCGCTGAGCTTCTCCGCGCGCACCGAGGCGCGCACCTCGTCGAGCTCGGCGGTCAGCTCGGCGGTGAGCGCGGCGCGGTCGGCGTCGGTGGCGGCGGTGATCCGGGCCTCCAGGTCGCGCACGCGCGGATCGTCGGCGGTGCGGGCGTTGACCTCGCCGGAGAACACCACCGCGGCGGCGGGCGCGCCGCCCAGCACCGAGGCGAACGACCCCTCCAGCGCCAGCACGGTCATGTTCGGGTTCAGCGCCTTGGAGAACACCACGAACGCGCCGCCGTGGTACCGCGAGATCACGCAGAACACGATGGGGCCGCGGAAGTTCACGATCGCGCGCCCGATCTCCGCGCCGTACTCCAGCTGCAGCTTGCGCATCGACTCCGGCGAGCCGTCGAAGCCCGACAGGTTCGCCAGCACCACCAGCGGACGGTTCCCGCTCGCCGCGTTGATCGCCCGCGCGACCTTCTTCGACGACTGCGGGAACAGCGTGCCCGCCGTGTAGGCGTCGGGCCCGTCGGTGGGCGGGAAGCCGCGCCGGGGAACCGACCGCGACTCGATGCCGACCAGGCACACCGGGATGCCGCCGAGGTGGACGTCCTGCACCACCGCGGTCTCGGCGTCGGCCATGCCCGCCCAGCGCTCCAGCACCGGGTGGTCCTGGTCGGACAGCGCCCGCATCACGGTGCGGATGTCGAACGGCTTCTTGCGGTCCGGGTTGGCCTCGGCGGAGAAGATCTCGCCGACGGTGGCGAAGTCGCTGCCCTCCGCCGAGTGCGGGAAGTCGCGGACGTCGCGGTCGACGGGGTCGGTGGTCTCCGCGCGCCGCGGAGCGTCCTCGCCGGGGGCGACGTAGGTGTGGTCGTAGTGCGCCATCAGCACGTCGCGGGCGGCGGCCAGGTCCGGGGCCCAGTACTGGGCCTGCCCGTTGGGGCCCATGACCCGGTCGTAGCCGCCGATGCCGAAGTTGTCCTCGGCCGACACGCCGCCGGAGAAGTCCAGGGACTGCTTGCCGGTCAGCACCATCGCCGACTCGGGGACCATCACCAGGACGCCCTTGGTGTGCATGAGCATCGTCGCCTCGGCGTTCCAGTACGGCTGCGCGCCGACGTTGATGCCCGCGACCACGATGTTGATCTCACCGCCGGCCTGGGTGAACTCCACGATCCGCTTGAGCGCCGCGGCCACCCAGTCCATGTTCTCGGTGCCCGACTCCATGGAGATCCGGGCCCCGGCCGACAATGCGTACCACTCCAGCGGCACGCCCATCCGCTCGGCCAGGTCCAGCGCGGCGATCACGCGGCGGCACTCGGGCTCCGACAGCGCGCCCAGCGCCTTGGTCGGGTCGCCGAGCAGCACGACCCGGGTCACGCCCTCCCGGTGGCGCCGGGTGCGGGTGGTGACCACGCCCGCGACGATCGCCGCGGTGTTGCGTCCCCTCGGCCGGTCGACCGGCACCAGCGCGTGGTCCCCGTCGAGGTCGTGCTCGACGAAGTCGCCGAGCAGGCCGGTCAGCTCGTACGGGTACACCGTGTTGCGGGCCGCGGCGCGCAGCACCTTCAGCCGGTAGTCGTCGAGCGGCCGGACCGGCTCGTCGGCGGGCTCGCCGACGGTCAGCGCGGTCCCGCCGGTGGCGTCGAACGACACCCGCACGGTGACCTTGTGCAGCTCGCCGGTGCGCGGGTCGCGCCGCCGCGCGATGAACAGGATCTCCTCCAGCCCGGCGCCCTGGGCCGTCGGCAGCACGCGGTCGGCGATCGTCTGCAGCTCCTCGCGGGTCATCTCGCTCGGCGGCCACACGTAGACCACGATCCGGTTGGTGTTGAACCGCTTCTTCGACGGCCGCCGCGACTGCGCGCGGCGGATCGAGTCCAGGCAGGCCGCGACGGTGTACTCGGCCGTCGGCAGCGTCACCAGCCGCCCGTCGTGGTCGCGCAGCGCGGTCAGGTCGCGCACCTGGGTGAACGCGACGAGGCGCTCGTCGGACGGGTTCTCCCGCGCGACGCACCGGTACAGGTACACCTCCTCGTCCGACGACGGCAGCCGGGTGAGGTCGAAGGCGTTCAGCCGCTCCAGCTGCATCCGCTGCGCGATGTAGGGGTGCAGGCCGCGGATCAGCCGTTCCTCGGCCATCCCGGTGCTCGACGGCCGGAAGGTGAAGTGGTGGTGCATCACCGCGCGGCGGCTGCCGGCGACGGTGGCGGTGATCCGCCGCACCTGGGGCGGCAGCGGGCGCGCGCCGACGGCCTCCTGGAGCGCGGCCGCCATCGCGTCGGAGTCCTCCGGCTGGTTCTCCCAGGACACGTAGATGTCGGCGTCGACGGGGTGGCCGCCGTCGGCCAGCTCCGCCAGGCCGTCCAGCGCCCCGCCCAGCGCGTCGAAGCCGACGGCGCAGGAGACCAGCCGGGAGCCCTCGCGCTCGGCGACCACGAACCGGCAGCCGGAGTGCTCGACGGCGCGGACGCCGGTGAGGCCCTTGTTGCCGTAGTAGCGGCGGGTCAGCACCTCCAGCATGACCGAGTTGTCCCGGTCGCCGCGCAGCAGCCGCTGGCCCAGCAGCCGCACCAGCGGCTCGGTGCTGCGCACCATCTCGGCGATGCGCTCGGCGCGGTCCGGCGAGTCCGGGTGCGCGTCCAGGTGGCGCAGGTGCTCGCGGACCCGGGCGTAGACGCGGGCGCGGTTGCGCCGCAGCAGCGGCTGCGCGAACCAGGTGAACGCCACGCCGCGCGCCAGGTCGGCGACCACGGGGAAGCGCCCCTGCGTGGCGGCCACCAGGCGTTCCAGCGCCAGGCCCGCCGACTCGTACACGAACGCGTCCGGCGGCGGCTCCCGCAGCCACGAGCGCAGCAGCGCCGCGACGACCGCGGAGTCCGCGGCGGCGCGCTGCCGGGCCAGGAAGATCCGGAACACCGCGGCCTCAAGCTCGGGAGAGCGGTCCAGCTCGGTGACGCCGTAGTGCCCGAGCGCCCTGGCGAGCCTGCCCTGGAACGCCTCCGGCAGCCCGGCCCGCTCCACGTCGAGGCTCTGCAGGTAGGTGTGGAAGTACTCGTGGTCGCTGTGCAGGTGGCCCTTGTCAGCGGCGTCCTCGCCGTTCGGCCGGTTGCGGCCGAGCTCGGCCAGGTCGGCGAACACCTCGATGAGGCCGAGTTCCTCGGCCAGCGGCCGGCGGCCCTCCCCGGCGGCCGCCCGGCGCGCGGCGAGGTAGTCGTCGAGCATCCGGCGCTCGTCGTGCGGGTCGACGTCGAAGCCCAGCAGCAGGGAGCGCAGGTCCTCCAGGCCGCGCGCGAGGCGGTCGCGCGCCGGGACGTCCACGGGCGCGGCGGGCAGGTCCAGCTCGACGGCGGCGACGGGGGCCTCGGCGACCTCGTCGTCGCCGACCGGCTCCAGCCGCAGCAGCGGCGCGCCCGTCTCGACCTGGCTGCCGACGGAGACGACGCACTCCTTCACCCGCGCCCGGAACGGCGCCCGCAGCACCGTCTCCATCTTCATGCTCTCCAGCACCAGCACCGGCGCGTTCGCCTCGACCTCGTCGCCGACCTCCAGCGGCGTGGCGATGACCAGCGCGGGCGCGGGCGAGCGGACGACGCCGCCCTCGTCGCGGCTGACGCGGTGGGTGACGCCGTTCACCTCGATCAGGTGGACCGGCCCGTGGGTGTCGGTGAGCAGCCGGTAGCGCACGCCGTTGACGACGATCTGCCCCGAGTACCGGTCGAAACGGTCGAGCTCGACGTCGGCGGTGTGCGGGTCGCCGCCCGCCTCGATGCCGACGCGGAACCGGTGCGGCCCCACCCGCGCCACGCGCACGCGGTAGCCGACGCCGCGCAGCTTGAGGTCCAGCGGCCGTCCGCTCTCGTGCTGCACCTGCGGGCGCCCGCCGGACGCCGTCGACAGCAGCCGCTGCTGCTCGGCGCGCTCCTGCTCCTCGTAGGCGTCGATGGCCGCGGCCGCCAGCGCGACGGCGGAGTGCCGGTGCGACACGAGCCCGCCCGCGGCGCGGACGCGGTCGATCCAGCCGGTGTCGGCGCTGGCGTCGATCACCTCGGGCCGGTCGAGCAGGTCCAGCACGAAGCTCTTGTTGGTGGTGCCGCCCTCGATGACCACCTTGGTCTGGGTCATCGCCCGGCGCAGCCGTCCCAGCGCCTCGGCGCGGTCGCGGCCGTAGGCGATGATCTTCGCGATCATGGAGTCGAACTCGGCGGGGATGGTGTCGCCCTCGCTGACCCCGGTGTCCACGCGGATGCCGGGCCCGGCCGGCAGCTCCAGCCGCGCGATGCGGCCCGGGGACGGCGCGAAGTCGCGGTCGGGGTCCTCGGCGTTGAGCCGGGCCTCGACGGCGTGGCCGCGCTCGACCGGCCGCTCCCCCTCCAGGCGGCCGCCCGCCGCCACATGGAGCTGCGCCTTGACCAGGTCGAACCCGGTGGTGGCCTCGGTGATCGGGTGCTCGACCTGCAGCCGGGTGTTGACCTCCAGGAACGCGAACTGCCGGTCACCGGGGTGGTAGAGGAACTCCACGGTCGCCGCGCCCCGGTAGCCGACCGCGATCGCCAGCCGTTCGGCGGAGCCCTTGAGCTCGGCCACCTGCTCGGGGTCGAGCACCGGCGAGGCCGACTCCTCGATGATCTTCTGGTTGCGGCGCTGCACCGAGCAGTCGCGCACGCCCAGCGCCCACGCGGTGCCCTGGCCGTCGGCGATCACCTGGACCTCGACGTGCCGGGCCCCGGTGACCAGGCGTTCCAGGAACACCACGCCGCTGCCGAACGCCCGCGCGGCCTCCTGGCTGGTGCGCTCGTAGGCGTCGGCGAGCTCGGACTCGTCCCTGATCACGCGGATGCCCCGGCCGCCGCCGCCCGCGGTCGCCTTGAGCATCAGCGGGTAGCCGATCCGGCCGGCCGCCGCCAGCGCGGCGTCCAGGCTCTCGACCGCGCCCCGGCTCCACGGCGCGACCGGCACCCCGACCTCCTCGGCGATCAGCTTCGCGCCGATCTTGTCGCCGAGCCGGCGCATGGCCTCGGGGCTCGGCCCGACGAAGGCGACCCCGATCCGCTCGCACAGCTCCGCGAACGCCGGGTCCTCGGCGACGAAGCCCCAGCCGACCCACGCGGCGTCGGCCCCGGTCTCCACCAGGGCGCGTTCCAGGACCTTCAGGTCCAGGTAGGGACGCGCGGCGGCGGGCCCGAGGTCGTAGGCGATGTCGGCCTCGCGCACGAACGTCGCGTCGCGGTCGACGTCGGTGTGCAGCGCGACGGTCTCGATCGGCGTCCCGGTCTCGGAGACCAGATCCCGAACGCCTTGGATGAGGCGCATCGCTGCCTCACCACGGTTGACGATGGCGACACGACGGAACACGCGGCCGAACCCTCCCTGATCTCGCTGCTGGTCGTCTGGATCCCGCCGGAGTCGGCTGACCGCGCTCCCCACCACGAGACCTCCCTCGGCTCCGTCGACAGCGCGGTGCCCCTCACTCGGTCGCGGACAGGAGGAACGTGCTCGAGGGCGGCGGCCGGCACCGGAGACATGTTTGATCAGACCCTATGTACCAGCGGGCGCCGGTGGGCAGTGGACGCCCACCAACCTCTGCCGCCCAAATCTGTGCGATGGATCAGTTGACGCTGGCCCGGGGCCCCGCCGTCACGCCCGCACGATCATGGATTCCGGCGACCGAATCCGGTTCGGTGGGGTCGTCGGGACGCGGACACCGTGCCGGGCGGAGATGCTCCGGGGATCTGGAACGCAGGCGCCGGTCACCGGATACGGGTCCCGGCGATCCGCCCGCCCTGGCCGCAGTCTACGGCCGCCGTCAGGACGGGAAGGCCGGGTGCGGCGCCCGCGGCTTCGACCACCTGCGGATCATCGTCGGTGAGCAGCGACGGCGGGCAGGAGACCGGCAGGTTCCGGTGCCCGGCGGCGCGGCGGCGGAGGGACGGGACGGGGTCGGAGGCCAGTGTGCCGACGAGCGCGGCCGGCAGGTCCTCGCCCTTCAGCGCCCATTGGCGCAGACGCGGGTCGTCCGACCGGGCCAGCCGCACGAACGCCCGGGGCGGGAAGTTGGGATGCTCCACCAGAAGGGGCGTGACCGAGGTGTCCTCGCCGTGCTCCCGGACCAGCCGCTCCAGCTCCTCCCCCGGAGCCGACGGGCTACGCGCCAGCCCGCACAGCACCCGGCGAACGCGCCGCTCATCCGGAGGGAGTCTACGAGAGGAACGCGACGCGGCTCCAGCCGGTGCCGATGACGGCGACGCCGGGGATGCCGTCCGTTCCCTGCGAGGCACGCGCTTGGGCGGGTTTCCCTCGATGCCGTCGGGTAGGGGCGGATCATGTCGCACCACAACGATCCAGAGCCGAACGGCGACGACAACCTCATCGAGCCGCAGGGCGTGAACGCCGGAGGCGCGATCGACCGTCCCGTGGACCAGGAGCCGGACGACGACCCGACCGCCCCCGCCTCCGGCCCGCCCGACCCCGCCACCGTGGCCACGCGCGACGAGGAGATGGTCGGCGTCCCCGAGCAGAAGCCCGGGTACCCCGGCCAGCAACGCTCCATCGACACCAGCTGACCACCACGCCCAGGCCGGCCCCGCCCGCGCCGGTCCAAAGCCGAGAATGGTCAGGTGCGGGCGGCGGCTCAGCGTCCCGATACCGGAGCCGATCGAGGTCGACCTGACGAAGCGGTGGCCGTCGCGCGCCACCAGCGGCGCGACGCCAGCGCGGCCAGCCCGGCGCCGGCGGTGTTGAGCAGCACGTCGTCCACAGAGGACAGCCGGTCCAGTCGCAGGACGTACTGCGCGGCCTCGACCAGGACCGAGCAGCCCGCCGCGAGCGCCAGGACCCGCGGTACCGACGCCAGCGCGCCGAACCGCAGCGGAGCGAGGAATCCCAGCGCCGCGAACACCAGCAGGTTGCCGACGACCTGGACCGCGTCCATCGTGAGCAGGTCCCGCAGCGGTACCAGGCTCAGCCGACCGGGAACGGCACCGGCCCGCTCGCCCGGCAACATGACCATCCATACCCACGGCGCCGTCCCGTAGACGATGCCGACCTCGGCCAGCGACATCCGCCACGCCGAAGTGGTGCCGGTGGCGTTCCGGCGTCGCGCCAGAGCCCACACCGCCGACGCGGCCAACGGAAGCACGGCCACCGTGACGACCACCACGCCGGTGAACGTGCCGACCCAGCCATGCCACTCCCTGAGCACGCCACCTCCACTCCGTTCGACCGCGGAGTCCGCCCGCAGGTCACAACGATCTCTTCGCTGCCCCTACAGACGTGCCGGTCGCCCGTCTGGATCCCGCACCGCGTTGGCCGTGCGTCAGCGCCGACTGGTGATGGTCTGCACCGCGCGTTCGACGAAAAACGGCAGGTCGTCGTGATTGCCGAGGATGACACCGGCGTGCCCGATCACCCACTGACCGTTGACGATGTGGACCGGCGACGCACAGGCCCCGAACGAGGCGTCGGCGGGGACCGTTCCGCCCGTTCGGCTGGGGAGCATGAGGGATCTTTGCCCCGATGAACAGCTCGGCGGAGGGCCGGTCCAGCACCGTGCCACCGCCAGCGCGTGCGCGAGCCGGACCGGATCCGGGCGCGGCGTGCGGGGCCGGGACGGCCTCGAACGCGGCCGGGCCACATGGTGGCCGACCAGGGCCACAGCAGCCGGGCCCTCCGTTGCCGTCTGCGGCGGCGCGGGATCGGGGCCACCGTCCCCGAACGCGCCGACCACATCGCGGGCCGGATTCGTCGCGGCTCACGCGGTGGGCGGTCCCCAGGCTTGGCCCCCGAGGTCCACACATGTCACGACAGAGGGAACGCTGCTTCCACCAGCTCAAACACTGGCGCGGCATCGCCACCCGCTTGGCCCCGACAGGCCGTCGTCGCCCCGGCCGTCCTGCTGATGTGGCCAGGAACCTTGACGGCGGAACCTAGCGCGGATCTTCGTTCCGATGCTCGTCGACCCTCGTCTCCGCCTGCGGCCCTGTTCATGCGAACGATTTGACAAATTTTTCTGTCAAATGAACGATGGGTTGCGTGGAAAGCGGAATCAACTACCTCGACGAGCCGGACACGGTGGCGGTCGTGCTGGCCCCGTTGCGCAGGAAACTGCTGGCCAAGCTGCGCGAACCCGCCTCCGCGACGCAGCTCGCGGCGGCGCTCGGCCTGCCGAGGCAGAAGGTGAACTACCACCTGCGGGCGCTGGAGACCGCGGGCCTGATCGAGCTGGTCGAGGAGCGGAGGCGCCGCGGGTGCCTGGAGCGCATCATGCGCGCCCGGCCCGGCGCGGTCGTGGTGGACCCGACGGTGATGAGCCACGACCAGGACTCCCCGGCGGAGCAGCTCAGCCTGATCCAGGACCAGTACGCCGCCGAGCACCTGGTCGACGTCGCCGCGGCGACCGTCCGCGACGTCGCACGGATGCAGGTCAAGGCGGACGAAGCGGGCAAGCGCCTGCTCACCTTCACCGCCGAGACCGAGGTGCGGTTCGCCAGTCCGGCGGACGTCCACCGGTTCACCGACGAGCTGACCGAAGCGCTGCGGGAGATCGCGGCCCGGTTCGACACGCGCGACGGTCGCCAGTACCGCGTGGTGGTCGCTGGCCACCCCACCCCCAGGCCGACCGGCAAGACCAGCGATGAGGGAGAGAGTCCATGAGCGACATCCAGCCCACCGGCACGCCGCGACCGGAGGTGCGGGTGGCGACCACCGTCGACGCCGCCTGGCGGGCACTGCGGGACAAGGACGTGATCAGGCAGTGGCACGGTTGGCAGTCCGGTGAGCTCGAAGCCGAGATCGACTCGATCTACTTCACCGATGTCACCGAGGACATCGAGACGCACACGTTCCTCGCCAACGGCGGCGACCGGTTCGAGGTGCGGGGCGACGGCGAGGGTTTCGTCCGCGTCACGCTCGTCCGCGCACCGCTGAGCGGCGATCCCGAGTGGGACGCCTACTACGACGACGTCACCGAGGGTTGGATCTCCTTCCTGCACCAACTGCGCTTCGCGCTCGAGCGCAAGCCCGGCGAGCGGCGGCGCACGCTGTTCTTCGGCGATCGCGGCACGTACTCGGGCACCGTGATCGAACGCCTGGGGCTGGCCGCGGCGAGCGAACCGGGCAGCCGCTACACCGCGACCCTCGCCGGCGAGTCGATCGAGGGTGAGGTGTGGTTCCGCTCGGAGCACCAGCTCGGGGTCACGGTGGACTCCTGGGGCGAAGGCCTGCTGATCATCGCAGGCACCGGCCCCTCCACGACCGAACCGGCGGGCACGTCGATGGCCCTGTTGAGCACCTACCAGCTGGACGAGGACGCGTACACCCTGCTCGGCGAGCGGTGGTCCCGGTGGTGGGGCGACAACACGGGCAAGTGATTCGTCAAGCAGTACGAGTGGCTGATCTGGCTTGTAGCGGTGGACTCCACCATGTTCGCCACGGTGCTGGAACAGATCCGGACGCCGCCCGACCACCTGGTGGCCGACAACGTCTACAGCAGCCGGGCGCTCCTGCGGCACACGGGATCGACATGACGGTTCCTGAGCGTGCCGACCAGGTGCGCAACCGGGCCGCCTTTATGGACTTCGACGGCAGAACCTAGTGGGCCTCGTTCGGAGACGCCGCCTGCGGTGTGGCGGGAAGCCGGACCGTGACGGTGAGGCCGCCGGTGGGGCGGGGGGCGAGGTCGAGGGTCCCGTCGTGGGCTCGGATGATGCTGTGCACGATGGCCAGCCCGAGGCCGACGCCGGCGTGCTCGTCGGTGCGGATGCGCGTCGTTCCGCGTTGGAAGGGCTCGATGAGGGTCGGTACCAGTTCGGGTGGGAGCCGATGGCCGGTGTTCTCGACCCGCAGCACGCTCGCGTCGTGCTGGGATTCGGTGTGGACCGTCACGGTGCCGCCGGTGGGGAGGTTGTGGACGATGGCGTTCTGGACGAGGTTGGTCGCCATCCGCAGCAGGAGCGGCGCGGAGCCGACGGTCTTCGTGGGCTCGCCGGTGACATCGAGCGTGGTCTGACGCTGTTCGGCGAGGGGAAGCAGCGTTTCGGTGGCTTCTTCGGCGACCAGGGACAGGTCGACGGGCTCGCGGGTGAAGCTTCCGCGGCCACTGCGGCTGAGCAGCAGCAGGGCCTCGGTGAGCTCGATCGCCCGCGTGTTGACGGTGTGGAGGCGTTCGATGAGCTCCCCCTGACCCCGTGCGGGGTCTTTGCGGGCGACGTCGAGGAGTGACTGCGAGATCGCCAGCGGGGTGCGCAGTTCGTGCGAGGCGTTCGCGGCGAAACGTTGCTGCTCGGCGACGTGGGATTCGAGTTGTTCGAGCATGGTGTCGAACACGTCGGCGAGTTCGCGGAATTCGTCCCTGGGGCCTTCCAGGCGAATCCGGTGGGACAGCGATCCGTGGGAGGCCATCTGCGCCGCGTCTGCGATCTGTGTGAGCGGCGCGAGCATCCGGCCGGCGAGGACCCATCCTCCCAGCAGGCCGAACACCAGCAGGAACGCCAGTGCCGCGACCGAGGCGGGGGCGAAGCCGCGCAGGAGGTCGGAGCGGTTGTGCCCGAGGATGATCACGCTGCCGACCGCCCTGCGAATGGCCCCGGGGTCGTCGGTCGGGAGCCAGCGCAGCACGAACACCCAGAACACGGCGAGCAGGACGACACCGGCCAGCAGAAGGAATCCGGCGTAGCTGATGGTGAGTTTCAGCCGGACGCTGAGCCCTGGGCGCCTATTCATGAGCGTCGCCGGGGCGGGCGGGGTCGACGCCGGTGTCGATGCGGTAGCCGACGCCGAGCACCGTGGAGATGAGCGATGGTTCGCCGAGTCGTTTGCGCAGTGCCGAGACGGTGATGCGGACGGCGTTGGTGAAGGGGTCGGCGTTCTCGTCCCAGGCCCGCTCCAGTAGCTCCTCGGCGCTGACGACACCGCCTTCGGCGGCGACCAGGACCTCCAGCACGGCGAACTGCTTGCGGGTGAGCGCGATGTAGCGTCCGTCGCGGAAGACCTCCCGGCGGAAGGGATCCAGCCGCAGCCCCGCGATCTCCCGGACCGGGGGCCGGGCGTGCGCGCGCCTGCGGTCCAGCGCCCGCAACCGCATGACCAGCTCCCGAAGCTCGAACGGTTTGGTGAGGTAGTCGTCGGCGCCGAGCTCGAACCCCGAGGCCTTGTCGTCGATCCGGTCGGCGGCGGTGAGCATCAGGATCGGGATGCCGCTGCCGGAGGCGACGATTCGGCGGGCGACCTCATCGCCGGAGGGACCGGGGATGTCGCGGTCGAGGACCGCGAGGTCGTAGGAGTTGACGCTGAGCAGTTCCAGGGCGGTGTCACCGTCGCCGGCGATGTCGGCGGCGATCGCCTCCAGCCGCAGACCGTCACGCACGGCCTCGGCCAGGAAAGGCTCGTCCTCCACGATCAGTACGCGCATACCTGGAGGCTAGACAGCACGGCATATCGCTGACATATGCAACACTCCCCAACCGCTTACAAGACGCTCACCAGCCAGAACGCTTGACAAGCTCAGAGCGCCCGCCGGTGATCGCTGCGGAGCTGGAGCCGTCCGCCGACTAAGCGGCAGACGGCTCCAGAAGCTCCCACTCGGCATCGGTCAGCTCGACCTAGGAGCGCTTGGCCACGCTGCCGGGTGGTGCGATGGTGAACGGTTGGTGCCATCCCTCTGCGTGAGTCCAGAAGTTGGTCTCGATGCGACCGTCCGGAGTGGTCCAGTACGCGTCGGCGTGGTCGACGGCACGACTCAGGGTCGCGATCGCCCCGGGAGCGGCACTGCCGGGCGGCGCGATGGAGAACGGCTGATGCCATCCCTCTGTGTGAGTCCAGAAGTTGGTCTCGATGCGACCGTCCGGGGTGATCCAGTACGCGTCGGCGTGGTCGA
>NZ_BCQR01000014.1 GCF_001552175.1 Actinomadura kijaniata NBRC 14229 | reverse complement strand
CTTTTTTCGGGATGTAGACCCTCTTGGCCGGGCTCCACCGATACCGCTCATGACGCAACGCGTCGATGATGCGGTCGATCGTGCTCAGCGACATGCCATCCACAGTTTCCCCGGTGACCCCGGGCGTCATCGCTCCTTTGTTTGAGTACAGACGCCCGTAGGCCAGCAGATACAACTTCTTGTTGAACAGTTGTCGATACAGTTCGTTACACGGCAGGCCACGCCTGCCGCGCTCACGGAGGACACCCAGCACCGTTTCGGCGTTCTGCATTTCGCATACCTCCCGAGACTTGGATGTCCGATCACCTGGCCCCCTTCGCCCTGCGGACGGTCTTCCCGTCCTCCTCGGCCGGGCGTTACTCCGGCGACTACTACGGGGCCTCCGTCGCCATGGGAAGATCTCCTCCCGTAGGCGATCCCATGTTCGTCCCTGTTGTACGTGACAGCGTGACTTAGGCGCCCCATTCATCCCCTTGAATGCCCTCACTGGGCATCGCTCCGCGTCCTGGAGGTTGCATCGGGCATTCACCAAACCCGTTGCAGGACCGGCGCCGGCGTCAGATGCCTTTCCGGCGGATTCGACCTTCAATCTTCTGGGGATTGGGGTTCAGGCAATCCAGCTTTCGCCATATCACGCGGACCTCCCGGACGCATCATCACTGACATCTGATCCGATCGCCGGTTTTCTGGCATGCTATGGTCCCCATCGCCATTTCCGGTCTGGGTAAGCCATCAGGTCCGAGAATCTCCCTCCAAATTCCCCCCGACTAGATCGGGGATACAACAGGGCGCCTCATGGCGCACGTGAACCGGTCGGTGCGCTGGCCCCGTTCGGTCAGCTCGTGCGCGCGGTTTTGTCCCTGCTCGGTCAGCTCGAAAGTGCGGCGCTGGGCGGCCTCGGTCATCTCCGCCGACCGGCGGGCCGCCGCCACCCCGTCCTGGGCCGCCTGTGCTGAGCGGCGCGCCGAGGCGGCGTTGTTGGCGGTGTAGTAGATCGCCACCGCCGCCAGCAACCCCGTCCCGACCGCCAGCGCGCGGCCGCGGACGGTGTCCAGCGCCGCCGCCAGGTCCTTCCCGGCCAACCCGTCCACGCCACCCAACCCGCCACCATCGCCTCGACCACCGCCAGCGCCGCCATCACCACCCGACGCCGGAGCGACACTGAGACGACCTGCTGCTGATCATCAGCCATGACACCGACCCTACGAGGCCCCCGGCACAGACATCGGCTCTTCAACGAACCCGTCTGTGACCAGCAGCGACGATGCCGCCGACGCCGCTTGGGAAGAAACCCTCTTCAATCCTCTAGCGATCATGAGGGCTTGAGACAGCCTCTGAGTGGGAGTTTTGTCCTGCCTCTGTGGTGTCAAGTGTCCCGCCAGGTGACAGTGTTCTCGCTGGTGAGGCGGCGGGTCATCAGGTCGATCATCGCGACGTGGATCATGGCTTCGGAGCGGGCGGGCAGGGTCTCGTAGTCGCGGGCCAGGCGGCGGTGGAACATCAACCAGCCGAAGGTTCGCTCCACTATCCAGCGCCGGGGCAGGGGCACAAAGCCCCTGGTGGCGGGGTCGCGGCGGATGGTTTCCAGGTCGATACCCAAGGTGGCGGCGTGGTCGACGACCTTGGTGCGGTAGGCGGTGTCGGCCCACGCCTTGGCGATCGTGGGATGTTCGGCGGCCACGGTGTTCAGCGGTTGGCGGCCGGCGGTGCCGTCCTGGACGCTGGCCGCGGTGACCAGCACTGCCAGCAGCAGCCCGAGCGAGTCGGTGACGATGTTCCGCTTGCGGCCCACGATCTTCTTCCCGGCGTCGGTGCCTTGGCTGGAGATCGGTACATCGACCGAGGTCTTGATGCTCTGGGAGTCCAGGATGCAGGCGCTGGGCTCGGGCCGGTGCCCTTCCTGGTGGCGGACCTGGCCGCGCAACAGCCCGGTGAGCTGAGCGAAATATCCCATCGGTCTGCCACTTGGCGAAGTGGGCGTACACGGTCTGCCAGGGTGGATAGTCGTGCGGCAGGTAGCGCCAGGGGATGCCGGTCCGGTCGACGTACAGGATCGCGTCCATGATGGCGCGCAGGTCGTGCTCGGGTGGGCGGCCGATGCCCAGCGCGGCGGCCAGGCGGTCAGGGTCGGCTCGATCAACGCCCAGCGGGCGTCGGACAGATCACTGGGGTAACGACGACGTCCGTCCATAACCAGGAGGTACGCCGTTCGAGACGAGATACCCAGCCGTATGCCCGAACCGGCAGGGACGCCAAGCCCGCCAAAGGGCACTTTGGGATGAGACGGAAGTAGTCGGTCGAAATAGAACCGCCTCTGTCTCCGCTCTCCCATGGGTGGCTTCGGCACCCGCTGGCTACTTTCGTAAGGCCATCGACGGCCACCCGAAAACCCCATCAATCGCCAGATAAAGCCACGAAACTCCCTCTAAAAGTAGGTTTCAGAATGAGTTGCGGAGGCGCCGAAGGCAAATGATGGCGCAGGCAACTCCAACAACGCTTGGTGCAGGCCAGCACGGCGCTCGGAATCGATGCGCAGGCCTCGGACCTGGTGCAGCCAGGCGAAGGTGCGCTCCACCAACCAACGCACCCGCCCAGGCCCGGGCCGTGTGCGGTGCCGCAGCGGGCGCGGCCCGCCGCTACCGCTCCCGCACTCGCACAGCAGCCGCTAGATCGTTGATGGGAAATTGCTGAACCGGGTGCGGGCATGGGGAAGGGCGCCCATCGTCGGTGTGTGAAGACTGACTTGGACGCCCTTCTGACCGCACTCTACGTTCATCTGGACGATCACGTCCTGCCATCGCGCAAGCAGCGGCGGGGCCGTCGGCCGACCCTGACCGACGCCGAGTTGGTCTGTGTGGCGGTCGCCCAGGTCCTGCTGCGCTGTGATGAGGAACGACGCTGGTTGCGGATCGCGCCGGCCCGGATCGGGCACCTGTTCCCCCGGCTGCCCTGCCAGGCCCAGTACAACCGGCACCTGCGCGATCTGGGGCCGGTGCTGTCGGCGGTCGCGATGTGGCTGGCTCGTGCCACCCCCACCTGGCACGAACGGCTGCGGCTGATGGATGGCACCCCGGTGCGCTGCGGCGCCTGTCGGGTCACGGTCAACCGCTCAGACCTGGGCGAGATCGCCGGTTACGGCATGGACAAATCGCACCACGCCTTCTACTGGGGTGCCAAGCTGATGCTGGTCACCACCGCCGAGGGCGCGGTGTGTGCCTTCAGCCTGGCCCACCCCAAGGAACTGGACGAACGCAAACAAGCGCTGCACCTGTTGCAGGTGCGCCCGCCTGCCGAGGGGCCGTGCCCGATCGTGTGCGACAAGGGCTTTGCCGGGGCGGGCATCGAGGCGGCCGCGGCCCGGCTGGGATACCGGTTGATCCGTCCCCGCCGCCACGACGAACCCAAGCCCGCCCCTGGCCAGGTGTTCCCGTCTTGGTTGCGCCAACGCATCGAGGCGGTCATCTGGACGTTGAAGAACCAGCTGGGTCTGGAACGCCACCACGCCCGCACCATGGAGGGATTGTGGGCGCGCATCAGCCAGCGCATCGTGGCGCTCAACGCCGCCATCTGGCACAACTGGCTGATCGACGCACCCGTCAAACGCTCACTGACTGCCTATGACCACTGACCAGCCACAACATTTCCCATCAACGATCTAGCACTTGTCGTGGTCATAGCTCTGGGCGGTGTGCAACCGGCGCGGCTTGCGGCGCGGTGGCTGCGATCATGAATGTTCCCGACGGCGAGCCGTCGGCCCTCGACCGTTCGGATCGCCAGGAGGGGTCACATGGGTATTCGGCTCGGTGGCGTCGTCATCGACGCGACCGATCTCGATCTGCTTACCGGGTTCTGGAGCCGCTTGCTCGATCTGGAGATCACCCGTCGCGAGGAGGGCTGGGTCAGCCTCGGTCCACGGCTGGCCCTACAGAAGGTCCCCGAGCCCAAGACGGTCAAGAACCGCGTCCACCTGGACCTGGTCGTCACCGACTTCGCGCGGGCGGTCGCACACGCCTCCGCCTTGGGCGCGACGCCCGTCGGCGAAATCCATGAGGACCTTTGGCAGGTCTGGCAGGATCCCGAGGGCAACGAGTTCTGCCTCTGCAAATCGTGAGTGGCCCGCGAGAGATGATCGTCAGGCGGGGGTGAACAGCTCCCCCAGCAGGTCGGCGGCCTCCGCTGGGGCGCGCGCCTCCAGGTGCACCGCCGGGCCGTCCAGATGGAGCCGGAAGTCGAAGAACGGGCAGCACCGCTGCTCGTCGGCGGCGAGCGCGGCCAGTGCGGCGACGCGGTCGGCGGGCAGGGTGACCCGCACGCCCCCGTCGATCTCCCGCGGCTCGGCGCCGTCCAGAATCTGCCGCCACCGGCCGACCCGTTCGGCCACCGCCTCGCCGGTCAGCGAGCAGGCCACCGGGACACCGCGCCACCGATCCCCCTCTCCCTCCGGGACGAGGAGGCCGCACCGCGGGTCGCACCGGCCGGATGCATCTTCAGCGAGCCCGGGCAGAACATCTTGATCTCGTTCATAGCGTTCCCTTAGGCCGTTCGTTCGGGTCAGCTCCTGATTCGGGCCTGGGCCACGCCAGATCGCCTCACGCAACTCTGAGGCCGAGTCCAAGGGCGTAGGTGACAGTCGTGCTTTCTGTCATCTTCGCCATAGGAGGCACCCTGGTCAATTGCGGTTTCGTTAATCGTTATCAGGAAGCGACTGAATAGGCTCAGCACTTTGACTTTCTCGTCACCGTATGCAATGGCCAAGAAGTCGCATCCCGCCGAAGAACGGCATGATGTATGCGTTGATCACGTAGACATAATCCTGCCGGGCACTCTCCTCGATGCGGTGGTTGGGCAGCCGGGTCGCCTCCACGTAGACGCGGAGCCTCTGTCTAGCGCGTCTTCGATCTCCTCGTTCTCCTTCTGCGATGCGTGGTTGGGCGCACTGCCAGGCCTTGTCGGCTTTCCTTGAGGGTGGCGTAGGTGCCGGCCGTCTGGCAGATGCCGCACGCGTCCTCACAGAGGGCCTGGTAGCGGGTCTTGCCGTTCCTGCTTCGACGCTTTCGAGCGAAGCCCCTTCGAACCTCCTTGAGGGGAAGGTCGTTTGTCACTTATTTGCCACTGGATCATGAGCGACAGAGTGACACGGGAATGGATTTCCCGACACGATCATCATGGCCCTGACCTACAGGTCAGCAAGAAATCGGCAAGTCGATGAGGAGGTGGGTTGGACAGGAATTTTTCTTCCAAACTGGTTACGCGGGTTCGATTCCCGTTGCCCGCTCCACTGCTTTCCCAGGCCAGAGCCTCGGCCAGCATCTCGGCGCACTCACGCGGCACCTCTCCAAGCGCAGCTTGTGGGAGCGGATCACGAACGCCCCGCCGCCTACAGCAGGCCTGGGATCGTCGAAGGCGCGGTGGGTGCGCTTCCCCAACGACTGCTACGGCGGACTGGTCTGCTTCGTCGACGGCGATTGAGGAGAGCGGGCCGAAGGGCGGGTCTGCGTCACCTGAGGAGCGGTCGTCTGAAAGCGATGAGGAGACGGCTGTCTCCACGCGCCTATCCGGACTTGCTTCCTCTCCGAGGGCGCCATCAGCTGGTGTCGTTCACGTGTAGCGGCGACGTTTGTCGATGAGTTCGAGCGACACCGCTGATCTGCGGCATCGGGGCTGGCAGGTTCCGTCTGCTCTCGCCCAGGTCCGTGTCCGCGCCGAACACATCGTCGGCCGGCCACGTCACCACGTTCTTGCCAGGGTGAGCTCGTCCCCGGGGAGCCTGTGAACCGAACGTTCGGAGACGTGCCGCCCGGGGTCCGGAAATGAGTTGATCTTCGGGTGGGCGTCGGAGAGGCTGCCTGCGGAGTGTCCCGGGTGGTCGGGTGCGGAGTGGGGGCGGGGCCGTGTGGTATCCGAAGATCCCGCAGCGGTTCGGTGACGGGCCGTTGCCCGGTGGGACCTGGGTCGCCGAGGAGAAGGTGCACGGCGCGCATCTGGCGCTGGTCAGCGACGGCCGGACGGCGCGGGCCGCCGGGCGGCGCGGGCTGTTGGACGAGGAGCGACTGGAGACGTTCTTCGGGGTGACGCGTCTGTGGCCGGTCCTGGCGACAGCGGCGGCGGCCGCGGCCCGGGAGGTCGGGCAGGACGTGGTCTTGTACGGGGAGCTGGCCGGTGGAGGCTATCCGCATCCGCAGATAGCGCCGGTCGAGGGTATCGGCCCGGTGCAGACCGGCGTGTGGTACAGCCCTGACCTGGTGTGGCTGGCGTTCGACGGCGCCGTCGGGACGCGCTGGATGAGCCGCGCCGAGCTGACGGACCTGATGTCCTGTGTGGGCTTGCAGTGCGTGCCGCTGCTGGGGCAAGGCCCTCGGCAGCAGCTCAGGGAGCTGGCGGTCGACTTCCCGACGCGAGTGCCCGGCGCACTGGGCCTTCCGGAACTGCCCGGCAACCGCGCCGAAGGCTACGTCCTCAAGCCCGCCGGCCCCTGGGACACCAGGCGAGGGCCGCGGCCGGTGCTGAAGGTCAAGCACCCCGACTTCGCCGAGGACGCCCGCTACAACGGCGCGCGGCCGTTCGTGCCGCCACCCGGCGGAGTGACGGGAGTGCCGCCCTGGCTGCTGGCGGCCGCGGTGGAGCGGCTCACCCCGCCGCGGGTGGACGCGGCCCGCAGCAAGCTCGGCCCGGCCGCCGACACCGCCGTGTTGGCCGACGAGGTGGTGGCCGACCTGCTCGCCGATCTCGACGATGATCTGGGCGGCCTGCCCGAGCCCGACCGCCAACGCCTGGCCGCCGCGCTCGCACCCGCCGCCCGCAGGTTGGCCGCACTTCGATTCCGTTTGGGCTAGGCGAACGAGATCCCCTACAGAACAGCCGCAGCGCCGCCCGCTGTGGGCTTTCGTGTTGTCGGGTGGGGGTCACAGTTGGATCCAGGTGGTCTTCAGTTGGGTGTACTTGTCGAGGGCGTGCAGCGACTTGTCGCGGCCGAAGCCGGACTGGGCGTAGCCGCCGAACGGCACGGTGATGTCGCTGGCGTCGAAGCAGTTCACCCAGACCGTGCCCGCGCGGATCGCGCGGGCCATCAGGTGCGCCTTGGACAGGTCGCGCGTCCACACGGCGGCGGCCAGCCCGTACGGGGTGCCGTTGGCGAGGCGGATCGCCTCGTCCTCGTCGTCGAACGGTAGCACCGCCAGCACGGGGCCGAAGATCTCCTCCTGCGCGGCCCGCATCCCCGGCGTGACGGCGTCGAGCACGGTCGGCTCGACGTAGTAGCCGCCGGTCTCCTCCAGTACGCGGTTGCCGCCGGCGAGCGTGACCGCGCCCTCCTGCCGGGCGGTGTCCAGGTGGCCGAGGACGCGTTCCATGTGGGCCTTCTCGACCAGGGCGCCCATGGTGGTGCCCGGGTCGAGCGGGTCGCCCGGGCGCATCGCCTCGGACGCGCGCACCACGGCGTCCACCAGCTCGTCCTTGCGGGAACGGTGCACGAGCAGCCGCGACCCGGCCGAGCACACCTCGCCCTGGTTGAAGAAGATCCCGTCGACGACGGCCTTGGCGAGCGTCTCGGTGTCGGGGGCGTCCCGCAGGACGATCTGCGGGCTCTTGCCGCCGAGTTCCAGCGACACCTGCTTGAGGTTGGAGTCGGCGGCGTAGCGCAGAAACATCCGCCCGACCTCGCCCGAGCCGGTGAACGTGACCGCGTCCACGTCCGGGTGGCGGCCGAGCGCCGCCCCGGCGGTCGGGCCGAAGCCGGGCACGACGTTGAGCACGCCCGGCGGCACCCCCGCCTCCGCCGCCAGCTCGCCCAGCCGCAGCGCGGTCAGCGGCGACTGCTCGGCCGGTTTCAGCACGACCGAGTTGCCGGCGGCCAGGGCGGGCGCCACCTTCCACGCGGCCAGCATGAGCGGGAAGTTCCACGGGACGACGGCGGCGACCACGCCCAGCGGCTCACGCGTGATCGTCGCCAGGGTGCGGCGGTCGGTGGGCGCGACCTCGTCGTACCGCTTGTCGATCGCCTCGGCGAAGAACTCGAAGGTCTGCACGGTGACGCGCAGGTCCACCGAGAGCGCGTCGGAGACGGGCTTGCCCATGTCCAGGGTCTCCAGGCGCGCCAGTTCCACGCGGTTGTCGTCGATCAGGCCGGCGAGGCGTTGCAGCACCCGGCGGCGGTCGCGCGGGTGCAGGTCGCGCCAGCGGCCGTCCTCGAACGCGGCGCGCGCCGCGGCCACCGCCGCGTCGATGTCGGCGGCGTCGCCCTCGGCCACGCGGGCGATCACCCGGCCGTCGCGGGGTGACACGCAGTCGAACGTGCGCCCGCTGACCGCGGGGACGCGCTCGCCGTCGACGAACGCTTCAACGTCGATCATGATGGGAGTTCCTCCAGCCGGTGACGGGCGGCGTCCTCGACGACCGCGTCGAAGAGGGCCTGCTCGTACGGGGTCGTCTCGGCGTCGTCCTCGGGGTGCCACTGCACGGCCAGCACCGGGGCCAGGTCGTGTTCGAGGGCCTCCACGCACCCGTCGGGGGCGCGGCCGACGACGCGCAGGCCGCGGCCGACCTCGTCGACGGCCTGGTGGTGGTACGAGGAGACCGACACGGTGTCGGCCCCGAGGACGCGGGCGGTGCGGCTGCCGGGGTCCAACGTCACCTCGTGGAACGCGCCCAGGTGGGTGACGCCGGTGTCGGGCAGGTGCTGCACCAGCGTGCCTCCGCACGCGACGTTGAGCACCTGCATGCCCCGGCAGATCGCCAGCATCGGCATGCCGCGGGCGAGGACGGCGCGGACGACGGCGAGGTCGGCCTCGTCCTGGACGTCGTCGGGCGGCTCGGTGCGCTCGTGGGGCCGCGCCCCGTAGCGCCTGGGGTTCATGTCGCGGCCGCCGGGCAGCACGACGCCGTCGAAGCGCGCCAGCCGCCCGGGAAGGTCCCCGGGCCTCCCGTGGTAGAGGATCGCGGGCTCGCCTCCGGCGCGGTGGACGGCCTCCAGGACGGCGGCGGCGGCGACGACGCCGTCGAACCGCAGGCCCTCGATGCGCGGCGAGCGCAGCCCGGCCACGGCGATCAGCGGACGCACCGGCTCACCCCTCGCCCAGCGGGTAGTCGAGGCCCGGCATCCAGGCGCGCCACGCCTTCTCCAGCCGCCCGTCGGCGATCACCGTGGCGAGCGCGCCGTCGATCGCGGCGAGGACGTCGGGGCGGTCCTTGGCCACCGCGACGCCCCAGCGGTTGCCGGTCGGCACGGTGAACGCGACCTCGAAGTCCGGGTCGTCGTCGAGCGGGGCGAACACCACGTCGTCGTCCACCACCGCGTCGACCTCGCCGCGGCGCAGCGCGGCGAGCATGTCGCCGAACACGTCGTCGGTGTCGCCGCCGAACGGCACGGTGACCGCGCCGGGGAACGTCTCGGCCAGCGCCATGTTCGTGCTCCCGGCGATCGCGGCGACGCGCCGTCCGCGCAGGTCCCGCGGCCCCGCGACGCCCGCGCCGGGCCGGACCAGCACCGACTCGTTGAAGATCGCGTACGGGCGGGTGAAGTCGACCTGCGCCAGCCGTCGCGCGGTGATGCCCTGGCCGCACCAGACGCCGTCCACCCGGTGGGCGCGCGCGGCCGGGATCATCTCGGCCCACGGCGTGAAGACCCACTCCAGCGGGCGGCCGAGCACCTCGGCGACCAGCGCGGCGGCGTCGGGCTCGTACCCCCGGCGGGTCACGCCGTCGGGGCTGCGCAGGAAGAGCGGCGGGGCCTCGGCGTCGATGCAGGCCAGCCGGAGCGGGGTCACGGGATCGCCTCGGTGTACATCTCGCGCTCCCAGTCGGTGACGGCGCCGCAGAACCGCGCCCACTCGTCCGACTTCAGCGCCAGGAACAGCGCGGCCATCTCCTCGGGCATGGCCGACCGGACGACCCTGTCGCCGACGAACGCGTCCAGGGCCTCGCGCAGCGTCAGCGGCAGCGGCCCGAACCCGGACTCGTCGCCGTCGTAGCTGCTGCCCGCGTGCGGTGGGCCCGGGTCGATGGCGTTGTCGAGCCCGTCGGCGATGGCGGCGATCAGGACGGCGTGCGACAGGTACGGGTTGACGGCGGCGTCGGGCAGCTTGTCCTCCAGCCGCCCGTTGGCCGACAGCCGCACCGTGCAGGTCTTGTTGTCCATGCCCCAGTTGATCTGGGCGGGCGCGAACTGCCCGGCGTCCCAGTACCGCTTGTAGGAGTTGACGGTCTGCCCCATGACCGCCATCGATCCGGCGGCGTGCGCCAGGATGCCGCCGAGCACGTGCCTTCCGGTCTCGGTCAGGTGCAGTTCGCGGACCGCCGGGTCGGCGAGCACGTTCTCCTCGCCGCGCCAGACGCTGAGGTTGTGGTGGCAGCCGTTGCCCATCATCCCGGTGGCCGGCTTGGGCATGAAGCTGGCGGTGACGCCCAGCTCGCGGGCGACCTGGCGGCAGATCTGCCGGTAGGTGACCAGGCGGTCGGCGGTGCGGTCGGCGTGGTCGAAGCCCCAGTTGAGTTCGAGCTGGCCGGGGTCCTCGTAGTCGCCCTCGATCATGTCCAGGCCGAGCTCCTGGGCGTACCGGATCACCTTCTGGTAGATCGGCCGCATCAGTTCCAGGCAGTCGGCGTGGTAGGCCGGGCTGGTGCCGGGCCGGACGAACACCTCCAGGCCGGGCCCGGTCCAGGTCATCTCGGGCTCGCAGCCGCTGCGCAGGTGCAGGCCGGTGCGTTCGGTGAACGCGGCGTGCACGCGCCTGAGGTTGCCGCGCGCGTCGGCGGCCAGCGGGCGCCCGCCGACCTCGGGGAGGTGGTCGGGCTCGTAGGTCCGGCAGAGGAACCGCGCGACCGTGCGGTCCCAGGGCAGCACGGCGAAGGTGTCCAGGTCGGGCAGGGCGGTGAACTCGGCCGCCTCGGGACCGCCGCCGAGCAGGTCGCCGGACCGGGTGACCTGGAAGTCGGCCATGACGGTGCGGTGCATGTTCACGCCGCGTTCCAGGTTGCGGCGCAGGTGGCGCGCGGGCACGACCTTGCCGAGGACGCGGCCGGTCAGGGACACGGTCTGGTAGTAGACGAACTCGACCCCGGCCTCCTCGATCCGGGCCTGGATGTCGCGCGCCGCCGCGTCGTCGGCGTTGCGTTCCCGGTGCTCGTCCAGCGGGGTGGCCGCCGGGGCGGCCGGTGGGCGGGTCAGGGACATGGGGACAGACCTCTCGTCAGGAAGCGGTCACGAGTTCGCGGTAGTGCCGGTGCCGGGACGCGGGCACGCCGATGAGCACCACGCCCACGGGGCGGTCGTCGCGGTGGTAGGCCATCGCCACGCCCCCGGTGAGCGCGTGGGCGTCGCCTTCGAGCGGCACCCGGCGGTCGCCGAGCGCGGGCATGCCGAAGCTCTGCAGGCGCAGGTCGTACTGGTCGCTCCAGAACGACGGCAGCGGGGCGAACGGCGCGTCGTCGAGCGGGCGTCCCGCCAGGTGCGCGGCGAGGGTCGCGGCGGCGCGCCGGGCGGTGTCGGCGGGGACGCACCAGTGCTCCACCCGGCGCGGCACGTCGTCGTAGCGGGGGTTGGGGAAGCGCGCCACGTCGCCGACCGCCACCACCTCGGGTCGGCCCTCCACGCGCATCCGGTCGTCGCACAGCACGCCGTCGGACAGGTCGAGGCCGTTGCCGTCGAGCCATTCGACGTTGGGGACCGAGCCGATCGCCTCGACGACGACGTCGGCGGGCACGGTCCGGCCGTCGTCGAGGACGACCGCGCCCGGCGCGAACGCGGTGACGGCGCGCCCGGTCAGGAAGCGCACGCCGCGCTCCTCGTGACGGCGGCGCAGCGCCTCCCCCAGCTCGGGGCCGATCGCGCGTTCCATCGGCACCGGGAGCGGTTCGACGACGGTGACCCGGCAGCCGTGGCCGCGCGCGGTGGCGGCGACCTCGCAGCCGACGAACCCCGCCCCCACGACCACGACGCGGCGTCCCGGGGCCAGCTCGGCGCGCAGGGCGAGGGCGTCGTCCAGCGTGCGCAGCACGTGGCGGCCGGCGGCCGGGCCCGGAACGGCCAGGCGGCGCGGGCGTAGGCCGGTCGCGACGACCAGCCCGTCGTAGGCGAGCCGGCGGCCGTCGTCCAGGGTGAGCGCGCGGTCGGCCAGGGACGCGGCCACGACGCGGCGGCCCAGCTCCCAGCACACGTCCTCGACGCTTCCGCGCCGCCGGAGCGCGGTCGCGCCGGCGTCCGCGCGTCCGGCCAGCACCTCCTTCGACAGCGGCGGCCGGTTGTAGGGCGGGTGGGGCTCGGCGCCGACGACGGTGACGGCGCCGTCCCAGCCCTCCGCGCGCAACCGCTCGGCCGCGCGCAGCCCCGCCATCCCCGCCCCGGCCACGACGACGTGCGCGGCCATCAGTCCTCGATGAGGATGGCCTGGACGGGGCACACGTCGGCGGCCTCCTCGACGGCGTCGCGCAGTTCCTCGGCGGGCGCGTCATCGAATTCGAGCCTGCCCTCGTCGTTGATGCGAAAGACCTCGGGCGCGGCGATCGCGCACTGGCCGTGGTCCTGGCACTTGTCCAGGTCGACGGTGACCTTCATGGCGTCTCCTTCTACTCGGCGGGGGTGAACGCGACGGGCAGTTCGATCGGGCCGGTGTTGCCGCTGCGCGGCAGCCAGCGCGACGGGCCGCCGGGGCGCGGGTCGCGCATGCGGCGGGCCAGCAGCGGCAGGGCCTCGCTCATGTCGCTGCGGGCGACGAAGTGGCCCAGGCAGTGGTGGGCGCCGCCGCCGAACCCGAAGTGCGGCGGGCGTTCGGCGGTGATGTCGAACCGGCCGTCGGGCACGGCGCGCGGGTCGGTGCCGGACGCCTCGGTGAACAGGTGCAGGGTGGTGCCCGCGGCGATGTCGAGGCCCTGGAAGGTGAAGTCCTCCAGCGCCTCCCGGGTCACCCACGTGACGGTGGGGTTGACCCGCATGACCTCCTCGACGGCCGCGGGGCCCAGGTCGGGGCGCTCGGCCAGCAGCCGCCACTGGTCGGGGTGGTCCAGGAACGTCTGCATGGCCAGGCCGAGCTGGTTGCGGGTGGTGTCGTACCCGCCGAAGATCAGCAGGACGAGGGAGTCGCGCAGCTCGGTCGCGGTGAGCCGGTCCTCGTCGCGCTGGGCCCGCATGATGCGGGTGACGAAGTCGTCGCGCGGGTCGCTGCGCCGCCGGTCCACCGCCTCGTCCACGTAGCCGTAGAGGCTGTCCAGCGCGGCCTCGATCCTGGGCAGGTCCTCGCGGAGGGTGACGCCCATCGCCAGGCCGATCGTCGCCGAGTCGCGCGCCAGGACCGGCCACTCCTCCTCGGGCAGGCCGAGCATGATGGCGATCACGCGGGCCGCGTACGGAGAGGCGAACTCGGACATGAACTCGCAGCGCCCCGGTTCGGCGAAGCCGTCGACCAGCTCGGCGGCCAGGGCCTGGAAGCGCGGCACGAGGCCGTCGATGAGGCGGCGGGAGAACGCCGGGTTCATCAGGCGGCGCAGCCGGTGGTGTTCCTCGCCCTCCTTGTTGAGCACCCAGTTGGCCCACCAGTCGGCGAACGGGCCGCTGGTGATGCCGTGGTGCGCGGGCCATCTGGCGCTGCCCTGCCGCAGCTTGGGGTGCCGCAGCAGGAGGCGGGTCTCCTCATAGCGCAGCACGGCGACGCCGTAGTTGGTCTCGGCGTACCAGTTCTCGTCACGGGCCTTCCGCACCTGCTCGGACTGCACGGAGAAGGAAGGGTCGGCGATGTCGAAGTACATCGGATGGGTCGCCTCTCGGAACGCGTTGTCTCAGTGGGCCGTCTGGGGGCGCGGCTCGGCGGCGGTCGCCGGGACGGCGTCGCCCGCGGGCGCGTCGCCGCGTCCATGGTGCCGGGTCAGGGCCATGTAGACCGCGCCCAGCGCGACGACGACGAGGCCGGACAGCACGACGATCCAGTTGTCGTACCAGGGCCCCTCCGGGGTGCGCGGCCAGGCCATGTTGACCATCGCCGACACGCCGTACGCCAGCGCCAGCACGTTGACCGGCAGGCCCCAGCGGCCGAGCGTGAACGGCCCGGCGGGACGCCATCCCCTCGTCCGGGCCCGCAGCGCCGCCAGCACCACCATCTGGAAGCCCATGTAGATGCCGAGCGACGCGAAGGAGATGATCTTGGTGAGGGCGTCCTCGGACAGCTTGGAGCCCAGCACCACCAGCGCCGGGACCACGGCCGTGACCAGCAGCGCGTACGGCGGCACGTGGCGGGTCGGCGACAGGCGCCGCAGCGCCCCGCTGCCCGCGATCATGTCGTCGCGGGCGTAGGCGTACAGCAGGCGGCTCGCGGCCGCCTGGAGGCTCATCGCGCAGGACACGAACGAGATCAGCACGATGCCGAGCACCACCTTGGTCCCGCCCGAGCCGAACGCGGCGGTCAGCGAGGTGGTGACCGGGTCGGCGTCCCGGCCGGAGACCACCGCGCCGAAGTCGGCCACCGACAGCGTCAGCGCCAGCGCGACGAACGTGGCCGCGGCCCCGCCGACGTAGATGGTCATGCGCATGGCCCTGGGGATGCGGCGGGCCGGGTCGCGGACCTCCTCGGCGACGTCCCCGCACGCCTCGAAGCCGTAGTACTGGAAGACGCCGATCAGCCCGGCGGCCAGGAACGCCGCCGCGTAGGAGCCGGTCCCGGCCGCGCCGAAGTCGTCGAACAGCGCGCCGAGGCCGTGGTGCCGTTCGGTGAGCAGCAGCCAGCCGCCGACGGCCAGGGCGCCGACCAGCTCGGCGGCGAACCCGATGATCGCGGCGCGGGCGAGGGTGCGGGTGCCGGCGAAGTTGACGACCGTGGCCAGCACCAGGATGGCCAGCGCGCAGCCGATCGTGGTGTCGACCGCCGGCTCGGCTCCCAGCAGCGCGGCGGCGTAGGGACCGGCGCCGTAGGCCACGCTGGCGATCGTGACGAGCAGGGCGACCAGGTAGATCCAGCCGCTCATCCAGGCCCAGCGGCGGCCCCACAGGCGGCGCGCCCACGGGTACAGACCGCCGCTGACCGGGTACTGGGACACGATCTCCCCGAACACCAGGGCGACCAGGAGCTGGCCGACCCCGGCGACCAGGAAGCTCCAGATCATCGGGGGTCCGCCGGTGGCCAGCGAGAACGCGAACAGCGCGTACACGCCGACCACGGGCGACAGGTAGGTGAAGCCGAGCGAGAAGTTGGCCCACAGGCTCATGTCCCGCTTGAAGCGCGATTCGTAGCCGAGGGCGGCGAGGGCGGCGGAGTCGTCGTCGTGAGGGGTCGCGTCACGGGGGATCGCAGAGGACACGGCAGTCCCCCTCATGGGGGGCGGCGGTGGTCTCCCCACCGGGGGCACGGCGGGGCCGGGTGGGCTGGATCGGCGGGACCCGGGGTCGCGGGTCCCGTGC
>NZ_BCQR01000013.1 GCF_001552175.1 Actinomadura kijaniata NBRC 14229 | reverse complement strand
TGACGTCAGCGATGCCCCTGCAGTAGCATCTGGCCGAAAACATACGGGTCCAGATGTTTAATGGCAAGGGGTTGCCTTCCCCGTTCCCAGACCCTCGCGAAGGAGCCCGATGCCCGCGCCGGACGCGTCCGCGATCACGCGGCTCGCCGTCTTCAGCCCCCTGGACAGCCTGGGCCGGGCCGAGCTGATCACCCGGCGGCTGGCCGACGCGATCTCGCTCGGGCTGCTGGCCGACGGCGAGCAGCTGCCCAGCGAGGCCGACCTGGCCGAACAGCTCGGCGTGGCCATCGCGACGGTCCGCGAGGCGCTCGGCGGGCTGCGCGGGCAGGGCCTGATCGAGACCCGCCGCGGCCGGGGCGGCGGCAGCTTCGTGCGCGCCCCCGCACCCCGGGAGACCGCCGACCACCTGCGCGCCCGGCTGCGCGAGCTGTCCGCCGAGGACCTTCGCGACCTCGGCGACCACTACGGCGCCCTGGCCGCGGGCGCGGCGCTGCTGGCCGCCGAACGCGCCTCCGCCGACGACGTGCGGCGCCTGGAGGACGCCGCGCGGGCGTTCGACGCCGCCGAACGGCCCGAGCGCCGGCACCGCACCGACGGCTGGTTCCACGTCGAGGTGGCCGCCGCCGCCCAGTCGGCCCGGCTCACCCGTGAGGAGATCGGCATGCAGACCGAGATCGGCCCGTTGCTGTGGCTTCCCAGCGCGGACGCCGCCACCCGCGACAGGATGGCCCGGCAGCACCACGAGATCGCCGGGGCGATCGGGGCCGCCGACGGCGAGGAGGCCGCCCGGCTCGCCCGGCGGCACGTGACCGAGGCGATCGAGCGGCTCATCGAGCTGCACCTCGGCCTCATGGGACGGTGAACGGGATGACCGAAGCACTTGCGCAGGCCGCCGCCGCGAGCCGCGAGGTCGGCGACGTCTTCGACGCCGTGCTGGGCTCCGTCGAGGACCTGGGCGGCCGGGCCGTGACGCTGATCCGCGCGGCGTCCCGCCCCGACCGGGCGGCCGTCGAGCCGCTGCGCGACGACGCGGCGGCGCTCATCGGGCGGCACGCGGCCCTGGTCAGCGGCGCCGGGTTCGTCGCCGCGCCCGGCCTGCTGGCCGACGCGCCGATGTGGCTCGAATGGTGGCAGGCCGCGGGCACCTCCCCCGCCGAACGCCTCGTCGTCGACCTCGACCCGGCCAGCCCCGGCTTCTACGACTACACCCGCTACGGCTGGTTCACCGTGCCGCGCGACACCGGCCGCGTCCACGTGCACGGCCCGTACGTCGACTACTACGGGACCGACCAGTACATCCTCACGCTGTCCACGCCCGTGCTCGACGGGGAGGGGTTCCTCGGCATCGCCGGAGCCGACCTGTTCGTGCGGCGCCTGGAGCCGTCGGTGCTGCCGCCGATGCCGCCCGGCGCGGTGCTGGTCAACTCCCAGGGCCGCGTCATCGTCTCCAGGTCGGCCCGCCACCTGACCGGCGCCCTGCTGCGCGGGCTCGACCTGGGGACCGTCCGCGAGGCCGGACCCGGCGAGGCCGTGGAGGGCGACGGCTGCGTGCTCGCCCGCTGCGGCAGACTGCCGCTGTTCCTGATGTCACGGCGCCTGTAGCGACACCGCACGCCGGGGCGTCCCCGAGGAACGGATGCGGGTCAGCGGCCGGTGGAGGTGGCCGTGTCGCCGTGGGACTCCAGCAGCCCGGAGAGCACGGCCGCCAGATCCCGGCGTTCGCCGGCGTCGAGGCCCTCCAGGAGGCGGGCCTCGTTGGCCAGGTGGAGGGGCAGGATCCGGTCGATGGTCTCCAGACCCAGCGGGGTGAGGCGGATCCTGACCGAGCGGCGGTCGGTGGCGTCGGGCTCGCGGGTGACCAGGCCCTTGGCCGCCATGCGGTCGACCCGCAGCGTGATCGCCCCGGTGGTGACCAGGGAGGCCCTGAGGAAGGCCTTGGCGGTCAGTTCGTAGGGCTCGCCCGAGCGCCGCAGCGTGGACAGCACGTCGAACTCGCCCGGCTCCAGCCCGTGCCCGCCGAGGAAGTCCTTGATCTCCTTGTCCCACAGCCGGGACAGCCGCATGATCCGGCCGACGACGCCGATCGGCGAGACGTCCAGGTCGGGACACTCCCGACGCCACTGCTCCAGTACCGCCTCCACCGCGTCCGCCATGTTTCCCCCCACGCCAGATAGACGAGCGCTCATTTAATTGACACTCATGCGATCACCAACTATCTTAGCACTCATCTAATCAGCCCTCGTCCAAGGAGCGACCGTGTCCTACCCCTCCCCCCGCTACTTCGGCGAGCACGGCGAGACCAGCGCCACCTTCCGGCCCGCGACCACCGCGCCCGACTTCGTCTCCAGGCCCGTCGCCACCGACGGCCCCAACGTCTCCCGGGGCACCGCCTACCACTACCTGTCCACCACCGCCTCCACCGGAGGCGAGTATGGCCTGTACCGAGTGGACATGGGGCCGGAGGCGGCCGGGCCCAGCACGCACTTCCACAAGGCGATATCGGAGTCGTTCTTCATCCTGTCGGGCACGATGCGGCTGTTCGACGGCCGGCGCTGGATCGACGCCACCTCCGGCGACTACCTGTACGTCCCGGTGGGCGGGCTGCACGCCTTCCGCAACGAGTCCGGCGAACCCGCCTCCATGCTCATGCTGTTCGCCCCCGGAGCACCCCGCGAGGAGTACTTCGAAGGCCTCACCGAACTGGCCGGCCTCAGCGAGGAGGAGCGCGCGGAGTTCTTCCTGCGCCACGACAGCTTCTTCGTCTGACCCCGGGACGCTCCCGCTCCCGGGGCGGCCATGACGGTGCGCCGCCGAGATCAGGTGCGGTTCGGCCGCAGGTCAGGGCCCGGCTCCTGGCCATGAGGCCGCCCGCGCGTCCGCCGTCGGCGAGCGGACGGGGCCAGCGCCGTGCCCAGCACGCGCTCGACCGGGAAGAAGCCCAGGTGCCGGGAGTCGTAGCTGGCCCGGTGGTTGTCCCCCAGCAGGATGACCCGGCCTTCCGGCACCACACCGTCCGGCGTGTCGGCGAGCAGGGGCACCCGTTCACGGGGCACGGGGTCTCCAGGGCCGGCCGCGACACGTTTGATCATCCAGTTCCGTGCGGACACCGCCCCCGGGGCGTCCTGACGGTCCAGCGGAGGACCGGCCGGTGCGTCGTCACCGTCAGGGCCCTCCACCACGACCACCTGGCCCGCGGTGAGCGACCGGGTCCGGCGTACGAGGACCCGGTCACCGTCGTGGAAGGACGGTTCCATGCTGCTTCCCCGCACGGTGACGATCACCAGGTGGCGCCTCAGCAGCCCGGCGGCGGCCCACCCCGCGCAGAGGATCGCGACCACCGCTCCCAGGACGGCGGTGACCGGCGCGTTCATGAGGCGGGGGTGTCGGCCTGGTAACGGGAGGCCTGCAGGTGGAACAGCCGGGCGTACTCCCCCGCGGCGGCCAGCAAGGCGTGATGGTCTCCCCTCTCCACGATCCTTCCGCCGCGCAGCACGACGATGACGTCGGCGTCGCGGACGGCGCCGAGCCGGTGGGAGATCAGCAGGCTGGTCCGCCCGCCGCGGTGGCGGGCGAGACAGGTGTGGATCTCGTGCTCGGCCGCGGCGTCCAGGCCCGACGAGGGCTCGTCCAGGATCATCAGTTCGCGGCGGTCGCGCACGAAGGCGCGCGCTATCGCCAGGCGTTGCCACTGTCCACCCGACAGCACCACCCCGGTGGCCGGATCCTGTTTGTCGGACTCCATGAAGAACAGCCGTGTCAGCAGCGTGTCGTACCCGTGCGGCAGGCCCGCGAGGGTGTCGTGAACGCCGGCCCGGGCGGCGGCGGCCTCGATCCGCGCCCGGTCGTGCAGCGCGTCCAGGTCGCCCAGGCCGATGTTCTCGGACGCGCTCATGTCATAGCTCATGTAGTCCTGGAACACCGCGCCGATGCGCCGCCGCAGTTCACCGGCGTCGACGTCCCTGATGTCCACGCCGTCCCAGAGGATCTGGCCCCGCGTGGGATCGTAGAACCTGCACAGCAGCTTCACCAGCGTGGACTTCCCGGCGCCGTTCAGGCCGACCAGCGCCAGGGCGCTCCCCCGGGGGATGCGCAGGTCGAGCCCGCGCAGGATCCACGGATGCTGGTCGGAGTAGCGGAACCACACGTTCCGCAGTTCGATCCCCTGACGAAGGCCCGGCAGCGGGCGTGGCCGCGCCCGCACCTGGAGATCGGGCCCGGCCGTGGTCACCTCGAGGTAGTGGTCGAGCAGCAGGAGCGCGTGGTGGCATCGGGCGGTGTCCCGGGCCAGTGTGGCGAGCCCGCCCTGCACCGCGGCCACCGCGTCCACGAACATGGTCAGGTCCCCGGCGGACACGGCGCCCGAATGCGCCGCGGTCACCGCCCAGAGCAGGCCGCCACCGGCCACGAGCGCCGCGAGCAGTCCGAGCCCCGCCTGCGCGCCGATCTCGCGGCGGTCCAGCTTCCGCTTGGCGGCGTCGGCGGTACGCCGATCGGCCAGCATCCAGACCGCACGTGTCATCTGGCGCCGGACCGGTGACTTCCGCCATTGGGAGTGCCGTTCCTCCGGCGCGCTCTGAGACCCGACCGGATTCCCCACACCATCCGATCGCCGACGCTCACTTGTCGCGGCTGTCGGGTTGGTCGTTGGCGCGGAATCGGTGGAGTCCGGGCAGCAGGCGGGGGCGTAGTCCGGTGTCCTCCACCCCCAGGTCGGCGTCACGTATGCCGATGCGTCGAAGGTCTCTCGTCCCGGATGCTCGAACACGATGTCGGGGTCCTTCCAGAACCGGTGGTCCTCCGCGCGCCGGTCGATGACCGGTTCCGCGCCCGTCCTCCGGCACGGCTCGGCCTTCTCGGCGGAGGAGACGACGCAGATCGGGATGGCGCCGCCGGCGAGCGCGTATTGGGTCGCGTACGAGCCCAGCCCGCCCGTCGCGCCCCCAGATCAGCACGAGGTCGCCCAGCTTCATCGCCGCGCCGTTCCGCGACACCAGCTGCCGACAGGTTGCGGGCGCTGCCCCCACACCAGGCAGCGGCTCCCCCCGAACGCGGCGGCGTGGACGATCCCGACGCCCATCACCCCGGCTCCGACGAGGATCGTTGAAGACGCGGGCAAGCCTTGGCTGATGGCGGCTCGCGCGGTGCATGCCGATCGTCGGCCCGGCCGGCAGGTCACTCCTGCGGGGGAGCCGGTTCGCCCGAGCGGGTGATCAGCAGTTCCGGCAGGTCGGAGAGGGTGGGGGCCATGGCGATCAAACTGATGCATGCGGCCCCCTCGGTCAGTGACACCCAGCGGCCCGTCCCGCGCTGGGCGCTGCGCACCGCCTACGCGATCCCGCTGCTTCTGCTGCCCTCGTGCCTGTGGCGGCTGCCGTTCGCCTTCCACTTCGAGATGGGCCAGGTCGACGACGGCGCGACCACGGCGCCGCTGTGGATCAGCGTTCCCTACGTCTTCGGCCTCAGCGTGCTCACCGAGGTGGCGGCGTTGCTGTGCATCGGGCTGGTCCGGGGGTGGGGCGAGGTCGTCCCCGCCTGGATCCCCCTCCTCGGCGGCAGGCGCATCCATCCGGCGGCGGCGATCGTCCCGGCGGCGATCGGCGGGCTGGTCATGACCGCCGTCACGGTGATGATGGCGCTCACCTGGATCGGCGCCCTCGACGGAGTGGGCTACCGGAACGGCTGGTGGGAGGCGCTGGCGAAGATCTGCATCAGTCCGATCGGCCTGTGGGGGCCGCTGACGCTGGCACTGACCTACGCCTACTACGTACGCCGCTGCCGCCCGGCGAACACCGCATGATCCCCCTGGACGACGGGGCGGATCGTTGACGAGCGGGTCGCCAGTGAACGGGTGGACGCGGGCGGCGCGGCCGGCGCCGACTCGACGATGACGTGGCTCCGCTCCCCCACGCTGGAGGCGGAACCGCGATGGGCGACGCCGTTGCTGATGATGCCGGGGCCGATCAGGCCGATGACCGCGTGCTGGGAGCCGCGGCCCGCTCCGAACCGCAGCTCGGCCCGGCCCATGGTCTTGGCGTCGTCGGTGCCGACGGCGGTCACGTGGCCGCCCATCGTCCCGCCCTCACCACGCTCCGGGTGACGAGCCACCGGGGGCGCGGTCGGGTCTTCTCCTCCGGACACCCCAAATGTACGATCTTGTTCCTACAAGGGGGTGGGCATGGTCAGGTCGGGCGCCTGGATGATGGCCATCGGGGCAGCCGTGCTGCTGCTCTGGCTGGTCGTGGCCAAGGACGCGGAAGAGCCCCGGTGCGGTTTCGAGCGGATGAGCCCCGGCGACTACTGCTCCAGCCGCAAGTCGGGACCCCGGAGCTACGAGGAGAGCAAGCGAAACGCCTCGACCGTGGCGTCCGGAATGCTGCTGGTCGGCGGGGCCCTCACGTCGGGTGGCGCGCTCCTGCTGGTCGGCGGCCGCGTGAGCGAGCGCCTGTCCGTCCCGAGGGCGCGGATGCGCGACCGGCGCCGGTCGCGGGTCGCGGCCCGTACCCCGCAGGCGCGGCTCGTACGGAAGATCCGCAGCACCAAGGTCCCGGTCGCCACGCGGGGCTACAGCCCGCGGGAGGTCGACGCCCTCATCGACCGGATCATCGCGGGCCTCGAGAACCGCGGCCCCGCCGTCCGCGCGGGGGCCTCCTCGGGCGGGATCACGATCCGCCCCAGCTTCACGATCACCTCGCCCGGCCTCGACATGACCGCCATCGACAAGTTCTTCGCCGAGCTGGACGAGGCGATGGACCGGCTCTAGGCCGGGTCCCACGACCCTGGTTCAGGGCGCGCGCACCTCACCATCCGTCCCGCGGGTCCTGGGCGCCGCGGGTTCACGCGGCGTGGAGTCGCTGGTCGTGGCCGGTGAGGGCGCGGACTTCGGCGACCAGGCGCGTGATCAGGGGTTGGGGGGCGCGGTCGGACCACACCACGGCCAGGTCGAAGCGCTCCGCGTCGGTGACCGGGATCCAGCGCAGGTTGCCGGGGGGCATCACCGTCTCCAGCGGTTGCGGGGCCAGCCAGACGCCACGACCGCGGCCGACTTCCAGCAGGCAGTCCTCCACGAGGGGAACGAGCGGGCCGCGTGGCGCGGCAGAGCCGTCGGGCCGCGGGTCCGCGAGCCAGAACCGCTCGGCCTCCGGAGACGTGAGGACGTCGGGACGCACGACCGGGTCGTCGGCGAGATCGGCGAGGGTCACGGTCGGGCGGTCGGCGAGGGGGTGGCGGGCGGACAGCACCACGGCGCGGGGGTCGCTGCGCACGACCGCATGGTGCAGCCCGACGTCACCGATCGGCAGCCACATGAAGGAGGCGTCCGCGTGCCCGTCGCCGAGAAGCCGGAGCTCGTCCCTGGGGTCGCGCGCCCCGCTCAACACCACCCGCAGGCCGGGAACCGCCTGTTCGAGGACATCGGCCACGTCGACGGCGAACAGGGAGGTGGCGGCGGGACAGCAGGCCAGGCGCAGGGTCCCGGCCTGGGCGTCGGCCACGGCGCGTACCCGTTCGGCCAGGCGGGCGACGTCGTCGACGACGGTCGCGCCACCGGCGGCGAGCTCCTCCCCGGCGGGGGTGAGCAGGACACCGCGCGAGGTGCGCACCAGCAGGGCCACCCCCAGGGAACGTTCCAAATGCCGCACGTGCGTCGACACCGCCTGCTGCGTCAGGTGGAGCACCGCACCGGCGCCGGTGATGGACCGCTCCCGCGCCACGGCCAGAAACGAACGCAGGTGCCGAAGGTCGATGTCGCTCACGGCGAACACCATAGTGGCCACAGCGATCCGCTGTGCTCGGCACAGCGGATCGTTGTTTCCCCTGGCGACGCCGCCGCGGCCAGAATCTTCCCGTCGGCCGGAACGTCGCGGTGCCGGGCCCAGGCCCCGCCGGAACCGTCCCGTGCCGCCCGCCCTGTGGCTCCGGCGCAGGCCCCGACTCTCCCCTCGCGGAACGGCCGAGGCGGATGCGGCCTGGTCCCGGAGGCCATGGAACCGAAAGCGACGCCAAGACAGGAGAGGCTCAGTGAGCACGACCGGCCACCCCGCCCCCGGAGCGGACATAGCTCAACTCATGGATCGCCAGGCCGTGGTCGAGGCGTGCACGCGCATGGCGTGGCACGCCGACCAACGCGAGTGGGAGGCGCTCAAGGCCGTGTTCGCCGACGAGGTGCGGCTGGACTACACGAGCCTGAACGGCGGCGAACCGGCCGTGCTGTCGCCGGAGCTGATCGTGGACGCCTGGTCCCGGGTGCTGGGCGGATTCGACGCCACCCAGCACCTGGTCACCAACCACCTGGTGACCCTCGACGGGGACGCCGCCGTGTGCACCGCGTCGTTCCAGGCCACCCATCGGCTGGCGGACCCGTTCGGGGCACCGCTGTGGACGCTCGGCGGCACCTACCGGTTCGACCTGGTCCGCGTCGGCGGCGCGTGGAGGATCAGCGGCGTCGTGATGACGGCGGCCTGGGCCGACGGCAACAAGGAACTGATGGCGTTGGCGGCGGCGACCGGATGATCCGGCGGCACGGCCTCGTCCTGCCGACCGCGTCGCGACGGGCCCGCTCCAGCCCCGTCGTGTGAAGCGATCGCCGGAGCCCCTTCGCGAGCCTCGCGCCTGGCGGTGAGGCACTCGCCGCCAGGCCATCACCCGCGCCGACCGATCAACGAGAGAGGACCGTTCGTGACGACCCAGCAGAAGGTCACCTTCCCCAGCGGTGAGGCCACCCTGACCGGCAACCTGTTCCTGCCCGACACCGGGGCCCCGGCTCCGGGGATCGTGGTGGCCGGGACCTGGACCAGCGTCAAGGAGCTGATGGCCGACCGGTACGCCGAGCGGCTGGCCGACCGGGGCTACGCCGCCCTGTCGTTCGACTTCACCGGCTTCGGCGAGTCCGAGGGCGAACCGCGCGACGTGGAGGACCCCGCCCGCAAGGTCCGCGACATCCACCACGCGGTGACGTTCCTGGCCGCCCACCCGTCGGTCGACGCCGACCGGCTGGGCGCCCTGGGGATCTGCGCCGCCGCGATGTACATGGCCGACAACGCCGCCCACGACCCCCGCGTCGGCTCCCTCGCCCTGGTCGCGCCGTGGCTGCACGACGCCGCCGTCTGCGAGGACGCGTACGGGGGCGCGGACGCGGTCGCCCAGAGGATCGCGGTCGCCCGGGACGCCCGCGCCCGGTTCGAGGAGACCGGCGAGGTCGACTACGTCCCGGTGGTCAGCGCCACCGACACGCGCGCGGCCATGCCCTACGACATCGACTTCTACCTCAACCCGGACCGTGGCGGCATCCCCGCCTGGCCGAACCGCTTCGCCGTGATGGCCTGGGAGGGCTGGCTCACCTACGACTCCATCGCCCTGGCCCCGCTGATCAACCAGCCCACGCTGCTCGTCCACAGCGAGGACGCCGCCATCCCCGACGGCGTCCGCCGGTTCCACGCCGGGCTCGCCGGTCCCAAGGACATCCTCTGGACCGAGGGCGTCCAGTTCGACTTCTACGACCAGGACCCGCAGGTCACGCTCGCGGCGGACACCGTGGCCCTGCACTTCGGACGGACCCTGCGATGATCCTTGTCACCGGGGCCACCGGGAACGTCGGCGGCGAGGTCGTCCGGGAGCTCGTCCGCGCCGGGCAGCCGGTCCGCGCGCTGGTGCGCCGACCCGCCGACCTGCCGGCCGAGCAGGCGGTCGGCGACCTGAACGAGCCGGAGTCGCTCGCCGCCGCCCTCGACGGCGTCCGTGGGGTGTTCCTGCTGCCCGGCTACCGCGACATGCCCGGCCTGCTCGCCCGGATGCTGCGGGCGGGGGTGGAACGGGTGGTGCTGTTGTCGAGCCCGGCCGCCGTCGCCGCCGACACGCGCAACGCCATCTCCGAATTCATGATCGCCTCCGAGACGGCGGTCCGCGCGTCCGGGCTGGCGTGGACGTTCCTGCGTCCCAACGCGTTTATGTCCAACGCCCTGCGCTGGCTTCCGCAGTTGCGCGAGGGCGACGTGGTCAGGGACGCCTTCGGTGACGTGCCCCTCGCCTCCGTCGATCCCCATGACATCGCCGCCGTCGCCGTCCGGGCCCTGCTCGATCCGGGACACGAGGAGCGCGTCCACGAGTTGAGCGGCCCGGAGCGGCTCCTGCCCGCCCAGCGCCTGGCCATCCTGGCCGAGGTGCTCCACCGCGACCTGCGCTTCCACGCCCTCACGGACGAGGAGGCCCGGGCCGACATGACCGGACGCGTACCGGAGGAGTACATCCACGCGTTCTTCAGCTTCTACGGCGACGGGACCCTGGACGAGTCCCGGATCCACCCCACCGTGGAGAAGGTGACCGGGCGTCCGCCCCGCACCTTCAAGCAGTGGGCACAGGCCCACGCGGACGACTTCCGCTGAACCCCGAGTTCCACGAAGGCTCCAGATGAACCAGCGATTGCGGCGCCTCATCGCCGCGGGCTCCGCCGCCATGTGCGCGATGGCACCGATGGGGGGCTGTTCGAACGACGAGGGATCCAAGCCGCCGGCGGCGAAGGCGGCGCAACCGGGACGCTTCGCCTCGCCCAACCCGGGCTCGGTCAACGTCTACTGGATCCAGGCGCCGGAAGGCCTGGTCCTCGTCGACACCTCGCGCACACCGGCCGACGCCCGGAAGGCGATAGCGGAGATCAGGAAGACCGGCCGGCCCGTCGCCGCCATCCTGCTGACCCACTCCCATCCCGACCATGTGGGTGGTGCGGGCGCCTTCGCCGAGGCGTTCCCCCGGGCTCCGATCCACGCGTCCAGGGCGACCGACAAGGCGATGCGGGAGGACGGACGGCGCTTCTATCCGCTGGCCCGCTCGGCGAATCCCGGCTTTCCCGCCAAGGTCACCTACGCCGACCGCGTCTTCGAGGACGGCGCGCCGCTGCAGGTCGGCGGTCTCCGCCTCGTGACCGCCACGTTCGCCGAGGGCGAGTCCGACACCGCGACCGTCTACCACCGCGCCGACACCGGTGACCTCTTCTCCGGCGACCTGGCGGGCAGCAAGGTCACGCCCGCGCTGATCGAGGGGAACAGCTGCGGCTGGCTCCAGAACCTCGACCGGCTGGGCCGGCGTTTCTCCGCGGCCGGGACGATGTACCCGGGTCACGGAGCCCCGGGCCCGGCCCGGGCGCTGATCGACGAGCAGCGCCGGTACCTCCAGCGGTTCCGCGGGCTCGTCCGCCCGGCCGTCGCCCCGGGCTCCGCCGGGGGCAGGACCGTCACCTCCGGCGAACAGAGGTCGATCATCGCCGAGATGGAGCGCACCCACCCCGGCCACCCGCCGGTCGCGGACCTTTCGACCATCGCGCAGGAGAACGTCAGGGCCGTCGCGCGGGAACTGGCCGCCGAGGATCCCGCGAAGACGCCCGCCGCCTGCTCGGACGAGGCGCGGGACGGGACGAACGGGCTGCTGGCGCCGGTGAGCGCCTACGTCGGCGCGGTCAACGACCGGAACCTCGACGCGCTGGCGGGAGCGTTCGCCGCCGACGCGGAGCTCATCGACGTCGGGCGGCGGTTCACGGGCCGCGCCGCGATCCGCGCCTGGGCCGAGAACGAGGTCATCGGCGGAAGGCTGACCGTCACCAGGGTCGCGGAGAACCGGCCCGGCCACCAGCGCCTCCTGGTGCGCTTCGCCCCTGGCGGCAGCGGGGGTTTCGACGCCTACTACGCCTTCACGGTGAACGGCTCGTCCATCACCAGGGCCGAGCTCACCTACGCCGACTGATCGAAGCGGCTCCCACGCGGGGTGGACGTGTCCGCGTCCGCGTGCCGACGTCAGCGTCCTGGCCGGTCAAGGCAGCCTGCGGCCGGGCGGCGGAGAGGTTCAGGAGAAGGTGGCGCAGCGGCTGACGTCGCTGGTGGGCGTGGCGGAGCCCTGGACGCGGCTGCCGGACAGCGGGCCGGAGGTGGCGACGCCGGTCGGCAGCGCGTCGCCGGGGTTGTAGCCGAGGATCTGACCGGGAGCGGGCAGCACCGTGGTGGTGCCCAGATGACCGCCCTGGGCGTCGTACCACCGGACCACGGCGGTCAGCGTGGGGGCGCCGAGGCTCTCGGCGGAACGGCCTTGTCGCCGGTCCGCGTCACGTGTTCGCGTGGACCGCCGGAAGGCAGCAGGCCGCGGCTCCGCGCGGTGACGCGCACCGTCGCCGCCGGAGCCAGCCGGTACAGATGCCACAGCAGCCTCGCCCGTCTGGGGGCGACGATGACGGCCTTGTCGCGAGCGACACCGGCCAGGATGTCGTCGGCGAGCCGGTCGACCGGGTAGAGGCGGAGCTGGAAGCGTCGGGCGATCCGCCGCCAACCGTCCTCCATGCCGGTCCGGGCCAGCCCCGCGTTGACGCGTTCGAGCAGCGGGGTGTCGGTGAAACCGGGGCACACCACGTTGACCCGCACGCCGTGCCGGGCGGCCTCGGCGCGCAACGCCAGCGACAGCCCCACCACCGCGTGCTTGGTGGTCGAGTAGGGCAGCATGAACGGCACCGGCGCGAGGCCCACCAGGGACGCGACGTTGACGATCTGCCCGTGCCCCTGCTCGACCATCACCGGATAGGCGGCGTGCACGCCGTGGACGACGCCGTGCAGGTTCACCGCCAGGGCCCGGTCCCAGTGTTCGAGCGACAGCGTCTCGGCCCGCCCGGCCACGAAGATCCCGGCGTTGTTGAACACGTAGTCCAGCCGGCCGCCCCGGTCCCGCACCCGGTGGATCAGGGCCCGCACGGCGTCGGCGTCGGCGACGTCCAGCACGGCCGCGTCCGCCCCCAGGTCGGCGGCGGTGCGCCGGACCGCTTCGGCGTCGATGTCGGCGAGGGTCACCGCACAACCGCGCCGCACCAGCCCGGCGGCGATCGCGGCCCCGATCCCCGAGGCTCCGCCGGTGACGACGGCGGTGGGCACACCGCCGGGCATCTTGCGCGCCCCCTTGCCCGGACCTCTCATCGGGTCACCGCCGATCGCCGTTCTTCGGAAGCCCCCATGTGTCATCACGTTAGAGGCCGCCTCCGGCGTTTCCCAGCGGCCGGGCCGGACCCGACGATGCTCTCCTTCACGCCCTGCCCTGGCCGAACGCCATGCCGTCCGGTTCTGGCGGCGATCGGCGACCACGGCGGAGATCAGGGCGCGCCTCCATGGACGCCGCGTTCATCACCCGTCACCGCGCCGCGCCCCACACTCGGGACCGCCTTGCACCGCGCGACCCACGGCGGGCCGCTGCATGCGGCCCCGGTCCGAGCCTGCCCCGCTCCGGGATCCGACCACCCGCCACGAGCATCGCGTGGCGTTCCGGCGGCGTGAGGACACAAGAGCGCGGTCACCGGCCTGGCACCTGACGACCGTCCCGGCACCCCTTCTGGCCTGATCTTGTGCCGTCTACCCTGTGGGTGGAGCACGCCGCACGTGAGGAGACCCGGGGTTGCGCGCGATAGGTGAAGACCACTCCGTGAAGTTGCATCACAGGGTGAACTCACGCCAGGTCGGCGACACAATCGTGGTCAATTACAGGGTGACTCCGGTGAGAGTCCGGCGGCCCGATCAAGGAAGCAGCGTTGTCGATGTGCACTGCAGCGCATGTGACGGTGCCGTCCAGCTGCGGGTTCACTCCATCCAGCGCACCAGGAGGGCACGGTTGCGCTGGCTGGGCATGGTCGTCCTGGCGCTGTTGGTCGCCGCGGCGGGGACGTACCTGCGCTTCCGTTCCGATCATCAAGATCCGATAGCCCTGGCCCTCGTGGCCCCGATGGCATGGATCCTTGGTCTGGCCGCCGCCGTCTTCTGGAGTTTTCGGTGGTACCAGGAAGATGGCGTCCGCGTCGCTTCGAAGGCGACACCGGGCGCCACGCACGAGTTGATCCAGTTGGTCCGCTAGACGGGCCGCCGTTCCGCCGCACCGCGAGTAGGCGTGCCCGGCGATCGGGCGAGTCGGGTGGAGGCTCGACCCATCGTGCCGGGCCGATCACCGCGAACGTGGTGAAGTGGGCGATCTCCCCAACGCGCCACCCAAGCGATCGTTACCCGAGCCGAGCCGGCCTCCCGGGGTTCTGGTACACGTCCTCAACGCGGGCCTGGTCCCCACGCGCCCTGTCCCTGCCCCGATCTGATTCTGCGGCGTCGAGCCTCCCGGGTCCGCTACGAAGCCGGGAAGGGTGTCTGTGCGTCACCGGCGGTTCGGATGGTCACCGGGATCTGCGCGTTGCGGACGGGCGCGGTGACCATGGCGTGGAGTCGGGCGGCGGTGGCGGGGGTGGCGAGGATGGTGGTGGGGGCGCTGCGGTCGGCGGCCAGTTCGACCAGTTCACCGGTGGTGTGGAGGTCGGGCAGGTTCAGGCCGGTGACATCGACGGTGACCGGACCGGTGACGGAGCGCAGGAGGCTGAGCACGGCGGCGAACGACTCACGGTTGCCGGCGTCGGCCCGTCCGGTGAAGCGGATTCCGGGCGGGGTGGTGGTGCGGGCGAACCGCAGCCCGGCTCCTTCTGGGCCGAAGGGGTGCACGGCGTGGACCCGCCGCAGGGTGGCCGGGTCGAACATGCGGCGTTCGTAGTGGCAGACCGCGGCCAGCCGCTGTTCCAGCAGCACCTGGTTGCACTTGGCCTCGAAGTCCAGGACACGGGCGATGGTGCCGGTGTCCAGCAGGGCCCAGGCCATGTCGGCCGTCGCCCACACGCCGGGGTAGCCGTCGCTCTGGGCCTGGCGGGTGATGGCGTCGAAGTCGGCCATCACCCGGGGCGGGTCGAAGTCGCCGCCTTTGAGATAGGTATCGCGGGCGGCGCACACCTCCAGGGCGCCCTGCTCGAAGGCCCCTGCGGCCCCGGGAAGGCGGGACTGCAGCCAGGCGGTCATCACCGCCGGGGCGACCAGGTCGACCAGGACCTTCACCTGATGGCCCGAGGCCAGGCCGTTACCGGCGTACACGGCCACGAAGTCCAGGTAGTCATCGATGGAGTCGGTGAACATGCACAGGTGGTCACCGAGCCGGGGGTGCAGGACAGACATCGCGGAACCGTTCTGGAGGTGGGCCACCGGGCTGCCGGGGAGCCGGCAACGCCGTTGGGGAGGGCGGTCATCGGGTGATGCCGGTTCTCAGGTCAGCGGCGCCCTCCCGGTCGGCGTCGGCCGGGGCCCGACACGGCGAGGCGAAGCGACAGCCGGCTTGCCGACACGCTCGGGCGACAGGACACCGCTGGCGGGCGGAGCCCAGGCGAAGGTGGACATGTCCTCGTCGATCACGCGTGGACGGCGACCTGCTGGTCGTCCTGTCGCGAATGTAGCCACGATCCGGTCGGATGGCCACTGCGAACGCGGCGAACAGCAGCCGCCGTCTCCTTGAGGGTCTGTGGTCTGCGCCAGGTCGGTGCGCATCGCCCTCCCCGTCTCGTTCCGGCTGGTGGTGGGCCGTCCGAAGATCCCCGCCATGACCGCTGGGCCTCGGCCCCATCGCAGCCAGGGTGACACCTGCCAGGGCCACACGCACGGCTTTCATCGCAACGTCCGCTGCTGTCTCAATGCTCCCGGTGAGCCGTTCCGGGCCGCCGATGCCGCCGGGGAACGCCGGATCGCCTCGGTCGCCGGTTTCAGGATCGTTCGCAGTTGCCGCAAGGACCGGCGGTTGGCGTAGCCGTTCCAGGCGGGGTTGAGGATTCCCCAGTTCTCGATGGCTCCGTGCCTGCGGCTGTACCCGGTGGACTGGGTGCCGTTCAGCGGCCAGTACGCCCACTCCACGTCGGACGAGCGAGCCCATCGCACGAAGGTGTCGAAGAAGACCGTGCTCGCCCTGTCGCAGGGGGTCCGGTCGTCCGAGGGCCGCTGGCAGCCTCCCCACTCGCTGACGTAGACCGGCGAGGTGTGCGGCTTCCCCTCCTCCAGCAGGAAGGCCCATCGTTTCCGCAGCGTCACGGCGAAAGCCGCGTCATCGCCGAGGTCGCCCGCGGGATGGAACCACGGGTAGTCGTGCGCGGCGTAGACCAGCCGCCCAGGCCTGCCGAGGCGTACGGGGTGTTCCGGTACGCCGGACAGGTCCGCCTGGTAGTCGAGGCCGCCCACGATGATCAGCAGGTCGGGATCGACCGCCAGCACCGCGTTGCCGCCGCGCTCGGCCGCGGCCCGCCAGTCGGTGCGCCGATCGCCGCTCCCCCAGGTGGGCTTGAGCCCCAGGCCGGGGTCGGGCCGGATCTCGTTGCGCAGTTCGGCGCCGATGACGTGGGGGCGGTCGCGATACCTGGCGGCCATCGCCCGCCAGTCGGCGAGCCAGGCGGACTCGGGGTACCGGGCCGTGTGCCACAGGCCGTCGCCGTGCTCCTCGTCGCAGCACCAGTCCCCCCGGCTGCGATGGTTGTCCAGGATGACCATGAGCCTCTGGCGACCCAGCTCGTCCACCACGGCGTCGAACACCTCAAGTCCACGTTTCCCGGCGAGCAGCGGGTTGGCCGCCAGCCTCCGTGGATCGATGACGGGATTCCTTTCGACGAGCTCATTGCTCCACGGCAGACGTACGGAATTCATCCCGCTCCGCCGGATGAGCCGGACGATTCTGGCCAACGGCTGCCTGTCAAGCCCGCCGACGACGAAATCGCTCGATTCGGCGCCATACCAGTTGACGCTCGCGATTTTCACCCGCCGGTCCCGGGCGTCCATGATCCAACGTCCCTTGGTGTGCAACGGTAGGACCACCCCTGGAACGGCAGGTCCCGACACGCTCTCGTCCGCGTCGACGCGCGGCGCCATCGCGGCGACGAGAAGAACCGCCAACAACGCGGCGAGCAACCCCGAAACCCCCGGCCAACCGACCAGCCGCTCATGCATCCACGCACCCCCGACGCGACAGGACCTGCTCGAATTCGGCCGGCCAATGATCGCATCACTTCACCCGCGGAATTCCGCAACCGAGCCGTCCGCCGCGATTTCAAGCCGGGAGAGACATATCCATGGATGCCGCGATACAGCCGGACGCGCCCCATGAAGCGACATGGACATTCCGAACGAACTCGCCCAGTTCGAACCGATCGCTCCGCCATGCCGTCTGTTCCTCGCTGGGGAGCGGGCCGAGCGGTCTCAGGTGGTCAGGACCAGCCACCTTCTGCCGTCGATCAGTTCGCGGGCGGCGTCGAGATGGCCGGCGTGGCAGGCGGTCTCGGTGATGACGTGCAGGAGGAGTTCCCGTAGCGTGCGCGCCCGCCAGTCGGTGAACCGCTCGGGCCACCATGCCGGTGCGGCCTCCAGCGGGGTGGCGGCGATGACGGCGTTCGCGGCGTCGATCTCTCGCCGGTAGCGGTCGAGGACCGATGCGGCGGACGCGTCCCGGCCGACCCGCCATGCGTCACCGGCCCGGCCGAGTCCGTCGATGACGGCCGGGTCGCCCGCGGCGACGGCGCGGAACCAGAACCGCTCGACGTCCAGGGCGAGGTGCCGTACCAGCCCCAGGCAGCTCCAGCCCGACGGCAGGAGGGGCCGCCGCAGGTCGTCCTCGCCCAGGCCCTCCAGGATGCCCTGGACGTGCCGTCGTTGCGCGGTCAGGGAGGCGAGCAGCGTCTCGGTCTCCGTGGTCATGGTCGGTCCGGCTCCTGTCGGGAGTTCTCGTCGGCGCGGTCGAGCAGCGCGCGGCGTTCCGGCTCGCTGTGCGCGGCGGCGGCCGCCCGCCGGAACAGGGCCGCCGCGCGGGCGCGGTCGCCGTTCCGGGCGGTGAGGTCGGCTTCGGCGGCCAGGGCGAGCGGATGGCCGTCCAGCGCTCCGCCCGCACGCGCCCCGGCCAGCAGCGCCAGACCGGCCGCCGGTCCGTGCGCGTAGCCGTGCGCGACGGCGCGGTTGAGCTCGACCACGGGTGTGGAACGTATCCGGGCCAGCTCGTCGTAGCACCGGGCGATCCGCGGCCAGTCGGTGTCGGACGGCGACGGGGCGGTCGCGTGGCAGGCGGCGATGCGCGCCTGCAACCCGTACGGGCCGTCCTGTTCGATGCCGGCCAGGAGGTCGAGGCCCTCGGCGATCGCGGACCGGTCCCAGCGGGACCGGTCCTGCCTGTCCAGGGGGAGCAGCCCGCCCTCCGCGTCCCGGCGGGCGTCGCGGCGGGAGTCCTGGAGGAGGAACAGCGCCAGCAGCGCCGACACCTCCGCCTGCCCCGGCATGAGCAGGCGGAGCAGCCGGGCCAGCCGGATCGCCTCCCGGGCGAACGCGGGCCTGCCGTCGGCGTTGTACCCCTGCGTGAACAGCAGGTAGAGCACGGCGAGAACGCCGGGCAGCCGCTCGGCCAGGGCCGCGCCGCCGGGCACCCGGTACGGGATCCCCGCCTCGGCGATCCTCTTCTTGGCCCGGGTGAGGCGGCGGGTCATGGTCTCCTCGGTGACCAGGAACGCGCGGGCGATGTCCGCGGTCGGCACCCCGCAGACCGTCCGCAGGGTCAGCGCCACTCGCGCCTCCAGCGCCAGCGCCGGGTGGCAGCAGGTGAAGATGAGCCGCAGCCGGTCGTCCACGGACTCCTCCCCCAGGGTCTCCGGCCCCTCCTGCGCGGTCGGCGCGAGCGTGGCCAGCTCCTCCAGCTTGCGGCGCTCCACCGAGGCGCGCCGCAGCGCGTCGATCGCGCGGTTGCGGGCCACCGTCATGAGCCAGCCGCCGGGGTTGGCGGGCCTGCCCTCCCGTGGCCACCGCCGCACCGCCAGCGCCAGCGCCTCCTGGGCGCAGTCCTCGGCCAGCGTCCAGTCGCCGGTGACGCGGATCAGCGCGGCGACGATGCGCGGGTAGGCGTCGGCGGCCACCTCCGCCAGGTACTCCGTCACTGCTCGGAGTCGGCGAACGGGCGCAGCTCCAGCCGTCCCGCCCTGGCCATCGGGTGGGCCCGGGCGACCTCGATCGCCTCGTCCAGGTCCGCGCACTCCAGGAGGTCGAACCCCACGATCACCTCCTTGGTCTCGGCGAACGGGCCGTCGGAGAGGATCAGCTCGCCCCCGCGCACGCGGACGGTGGTCGCCGCGGTCTCCGCCGCCAGCTCCGCGCCCCGCAGGCGCCGCCCGCGCGCGTCGTTCTCCGCCACCCAGGCCTCGATGTCCGGCCACTCCTCCCTGTCGGTGTCGGGCTCGGCGTCGGTGCAGACGAACATCATGTACTTCATCGCGTGCTCCTCGGATCGGCGGCGCTTCACCCTAGTGACGAACGGGGGCGACGGTTCCGGACACGTTCCGCACCGATATCTCGATCGCTCGCAGAACCGACGGCGGTCCCGCCCGCCCACGGGGCGTGGGCGGGCGGCCGTCCGGGTCAGCGGGTGGCGAAGCGGGCCAGGCTGACGGAGATGATCTCGGGCCTGCCGCCGTTCTGGACCGGCGCGGCGGTCAGCACGTCCAGATGCTGGTAACCGGGGCCGACCACGTCGCCGGGTCGCGGGTTGGAGAAGCCGATGCCGTCACCGGCCTGGAGGTTGATGGTGGGGTTGGCCTTGATGCCGTCGTCGTGGACGGCGCCGTCGGCGATGCCGGGGGCGGCGGCCAGCGCGATGTCGGTGACGATCCTGGTGGGGAAGTAGTCCTCGGTGAAGTCCAGCGGGTGCTCCGACAGGCTCCGGGCCAGCTGCGCGATGGCGGTGACCTCCTTGGCCGGGGACGTGAAGGGCGTGCCGTCCTTCGACCGGTACGGGAGCCCGGCGACGTCGTCGAAGTCGCGCCAGCCGTACAGGGGGCCGTTCGGCTCGTCCGGGATCGCCTTGCTCTCGGTGCCGAGGAGGTTGCGCAGGACCGGCAGGCCCGCCCTGACCAGGTCGTTCGGCACGGGGAAGTCCTTGTCGACGATCCGGCCGCCGTCGAAGAAGCCCACGCTGGCCTGGATGAACGCCAGCGGCTGGGACTGGTCGTCCATGAGGCCGCCCAGCGCCGCCGCGTTGGTGAACCCGAAGTCCTGGACCCTCGGGGAGCCCCTGAGGAACGTCGCCAGATCCTTGGAGAACAGCAGCCGGTAGGTGGTGTCGGTGTTGAAGCCCGCCGGGATGTAGGTCGACAGGTCCGACCGTCCGCCCGGGTCGACGCGTGCCGCCAGCCCCGCGATGGCCAGCAGGTTCATCGTCTCGGTGTTGATGACCGCGGGCGCCGACAGGGTGCGCGGGACGGCGCCGGACTCCAGGCCCGCCCGCACCGCGTCCGCCCCCCGCTCGATGATCGGGACCAGCTCGGTCGGCACCTGCCCCTCCAGCCCGGGAAGCCCGGTCTGGATGCGCGTGTCGAGGGCGAAGTAGCCGGAGCACTGGTTGTACCCGGCGTCGGCGGTCGTGGACTCGTCGCCGTCGAAGTCCCACTTGGCGAAGTATCCGGTGAGGATGCCGCCGAGCGAGTGGCCGCCGCACAGCATCTTGCGCTTGCGCGCCGCCGGGTCGGGCAGTTCGGCCGTCATCAGGTCGTACTGGTCGCGGACGGTCTGCGCGAGCCCGACGTTCTGGAGCCACTTCACCTGGTCGTTGGTCTGGTAGCCCGCGAACCTCCGGCCGTCGACCGGCCTGTCGCGGTAGTAGTAGTCGACGGCCAGGTGGGGGTCGCGGGCGGCGAGGCCCGCCAGCACGCCGGTGTTGTCCTCCAGGCAGTTGGAACGGCGGTCCAGCGCCCAGAACTCGACGTGCCTCCCGTTCCTGGCCGCCTCGACGATCGTGTTGCGCGCCACGCCGTCGAACGCCCCGGCGCCCTCCAGCACGCCGGGCTGCGCCACCAGGATCCGGTCGGCCCCGGCGGAGGCGGCCGGTCCGTTCCGGTGCCGGAACCTCAGGTAGGAGAGCCAGTCGCAGTCCCGGGGGCGCGGTCCAGCCGAGGCGGGCAGAGGGATCCTCACCCGGACCACCGACTCGGCGACGTCGGTGATCGGCGAGCTGGAGGCGACCGGCGTCTCAACGCGTTCGGGCGCGCCGGCCGCCACGGGCACGGCTCCCGCCGTGACGACGAGTGCGCCCAGGGCGGCGGCCCGGGCCAGGGCGCGTGGCATGCGGCGAAGTGGTCGTCCCATCGGCAGCCCTCCAAAGGCGAGCCGTACCTCTCCAACGGGGAAGGGGCATCGGTGGGTGGGGGGCCATGGTGTCGCCGACGAAGCCGGTGCGATATGCGTGGATGAACGAAATCCGGATCGGTTGTTAGCAGTCGCGCGCGGACCCTCTCGCACACGCGGCCGCTGAACTGCGACGTTCGCCCGCACCGCACCGAGGCCGGAGTCGCGGCGCTCGGAGCCGCGCCGGACGCTGCCATGATCGACGGGTCGAGCCAGCGATCCTGTGGAGGAACGATGCCCGCGGTCACGCGTGACGATGTCGAGTGGGTCGGCGACGATGGGGCGCTGGGTGAGATCTTCTGCCTCACCTTCGTCAAGCGGGTCGACGAGGCCGAGGCGCTGTCGCGCCTGGGCGCCCTGCCGGACACGTTGCGCCGCCGCACCCTGCAGGAGGCTCACGAGGCGCACGGTTCCTATGAGGCGGGCTATGCGGAGCTCGCCTTCGCGTTGGACCTCGGCGCCTGGACGGTGTTGATCGAGCCTGACGGCTTCCAGGGTTCGCTCGTCGAGCCGCTGACGGCACTGTCGCGGGGCACCGAGGCCGTCTCGGTGCAGCGGCACGATTACGCCGACCACGGCTTCGGCTACGCCGTGGACGGCACGCTCGTCACCGGGTTCGAGCCCACCTGGCCGAATCGGCGCTGGGGCGCCGAGCCCGACCGTCTGCTGGAGCAGATGCGCGCGGCGGGTCTGGACCCCGACGTCGAAGGCGACTACGTGTCGGGCGCCTACGTGGAGGCCCTGCTGCTGGCGGGCCTGGTCACCGGCGCCGTCCCGCATCCGGACGCTCTGGCCCGTGAGCTGTTGTCCGCCGAGATCGAGCCCTGGTTCAGCGCCGCCTCACCCCCGCTCTCCCACGGGCCCACCGATCCCGAGATGGTCGCGGCCCTGCGGGCCGCGCCGCCGCACCTGCTCCGCGCCGTCGCCGCGCGCGAGACGATGCGCCTGGCCACCGTCCTGGGCCTGGAGGACACCCCGGGCCTCACCGAGGCGATCGCCGCGGCCGAGCACGGCGAACCGGTCACGGTCTCCCCTGACTCCGAGCTGGGCGCTCACGTCCGTTCCTGGCTGAGGCGCTCACGTCAGGCGAGCTGGTCCCTCAACGACCCGTCCGCCCGCTCCGAGATGAGCGACGACGAGCGCGACGCCGCCTTCATGCTGGGCTGGTTCGCCGACGCGTTGAACGCCGCGTTGTGGCCCGAGCCGCACGCCGCGGCCCGCGCGGCGCTCCGCCCGCTCACGCAGGGCCCTCCCCTGCTTCGCGACCCCGTCCAGGAGGCCGCCGTCCTGCGCGTTCTGCGCGGTGAGCCGGATCCGAAGTGACCGCCGAGGAAGACGATCCGGAGCTGTAACGGCACCTCGGCCGTGCGCGGCTCCGGAGGCCCGCGCCGACCACGGCGGGCGAACCGGAGTCGCCCCCCAGCCCGCCGCCTGTTCAGGAGGCCGGGGTCAGGCTCTGCTCCAGGCGGGGAATCAGGTCGACAAGGTCCTGCGACCAGCAGTTGTAGGCTCCCGCTCCGCCGGTCCAGTGCTTGCCGTCGCAGCCGGTCCCCCAGGAGGACCCGTCACCGTAGTTGACGTAGTGGTACGGGTAACCGAGCCGGTCCAGGCTGGCCTTGGTGTTCTTGGCGGCGGCCTCGACCACGGATTCGACGAAGCTGTTGTTGCCCGTGTAGATCGAGATCCCCATGCCGGCGAGGGCCCGCATGTTCGAGACGGGATTTCGCTGCGTCCAGTACCAGTCGCCTCCGTTGGCGCCCCACCAGTACGGCGAGCCGAAGATCGCGTCGCTGGAGACGACCGGCCCGAACCCCGAGCAGGTCCCCTCACCCGAGCTCGCTCCGCCGCTGCCACTGCTGCTGATCGCGCATATCGCGCCCGTCGCGTTGAGTTCGGTGGCGACGACAGCGCTCCGGACGTACGCGAGGGACAGGTCGTTGGCGCCCGAGAGTGTGGCGACCTGGCTGAACAGGTCCGGCCGGCGCTGCGCGTAGTGCAGCGCGCCGAATCCGCCCATCGAGATGCCCGCTATGGCGCGACCCTGCTTCGTTCCGATGGTCCGCAGGTTGGCGTCGATGAAGGGGATGACCTGCTTGAGATGGAAGGTCTCCCATTTCTGCGCTCCGGCGGCGGTGTTCTGCATGAGCCAGTCGTTGTACCAGCCGCGCAGACCACCGTCCGGAATCACGGTGATCATTGATGATCGCGCGATGGTGGAACGGATCGCCGGGTAGGCCAGGGAGGGGTTGGTGGGATTGTCGCCCGTTCCGTGCAGCAGGTACAGGACCGGATACCGCTTGGTCGGGCTGGTCGCGTAGTCGGCCGGCAGGATGATCCTGATCGGATGCTTTCCGGCCACTTCGGGAGTGGTCACGGTGATCACGAAACCGCTCGTGGGGTTTTTGGGATCGCTCACCGCGTCCCCGGCCAGGGTGAGGCCGGAGCCATCGGTGAATTCCGGTGGAACGACCTCCGCCTGAGCCGAGGGGGCGGCGAGGAAAGCGGCCAGGAGCACCGGCACGGCAGCGATGGACGCCCGCAAACGTTTCATTTGCACCCTTCGAGTCGGATCCGACAGTCGGATTCCCACTACAAACAAACACGTATGTCTACATGAGGGCAACCGCCGGATCGTCAGCCTTCATGATCAAGGGTGTGATGTTCGACACCGGCGCTTGCGCCCGAGCTCGGAACGATCGTGGACGCCGTCCCGGCCGCGCAGCCCGTTCCACCGCCACCATTCGGCAACCACGCCGCGGCGGCCCGTCCCTTCGGACGGGAGGAGCCGAGCTGGGCCGCCACCTCCTACTCAGGCACCACGAGCCCATGGCCGTCACGGCATGGGAGGTGCCATGAGGACAGACGTGCACGCTGGCACACCAAGCGAAAGCCCGGCCGACATCGGGGCGCCCGACACCTTCGACGAGAACCAGGAAACCGCTGTCTGGTCACGTGAAAGGGCCCCTGCGGGAGAGCTTCGTCCGTTTCCGGGTTGGGAGGCTGCAGGGCGGGTCGGAGGGTGGAGGTTCCGCCGCGCGGGTGGTGCCGGGTGCGCATCTCGGGGACGACGTGCGCGTCGGCATGGGCAGCAGCGCCAGGGCGCGGCGGGGCCTCACGCTCTCGTTCCTACTGCTGGCCGGTGAACCTGACGGCGGGGTCGTTGGTCGCGCCCGGTCCCCACACCTGGTCATAGACGCTGGTGTCGCCGTGGAGGTAGTACAGGAACCAGGCGGTGAGCACGCGGCGGGTGATCGACAGCTGGGCGGCCCGGGTGATCTGGCCGCTGTCGCAGCCGAAACCGCTGGAGTCGATGAACCCGCAGTGGAAGCCGCCGACGATGGCGCGCAGCTGCTTGGGCGCGGGCTTGGCGTTGTACATGTTCTGCTGGTTCGACAACGGGACGATGGTGTCGTTGGTGCCGCCCACCAGCTGCATCGGCGCGGTTACGCGAGCGGCCGCGCTCACCGCCGAGGGGTTGGTCTCGGCGGCGGCCAGGTTGGCGACGGTGGTGACGGCGGGGTTCTGCGCGGCGGCCAGGATGCTGGCGCCGCCCCCCATCGAGTGTCCCGACAGGGCGAGCCGGTCGGTGCGCACATGCCCGGCCAGCCGGGACCCTGCGGTGGCGTCCTGGGCGACGGCCCAGGACAGCGCGGCGTTGAGGTCGAGGGCGAACGCGCTGTGGCTGGGGAACAGGCCGCCCTGGGACTTGGGCGCCACCACGATGAGCCCCCAGGACGCCAGGTGGCCGGTGGTGGAGGAGTAGGTGGTCACCGACTGCACGAAGCCGTGCCCGAAGGACACGACCGGGAAGCGTCCGGCGGCCGCCGGGGTGTTCTGGCCCGCCGAGGCGGCGGGGTACCACATGCGGGCGGAAAAGGAGCGGCCCGCGGCGCTCACCGAGACGTCGGAGTACCCGACGGGGTTGGGGCCCGGCGCCGACAGGTCGATGGCGGCGCGGGCGGGCGGGGACAGCAGTGCGGCGAGTGCGAGAAGCGAAACGAACAGCGCTCCAATTCGTTTCCCCATGGGAAACTTCTTTTGCGAGAGGGGAACGACGCTCTGATCGTTGATTCTCGGCACCAGCCTGTCAAGCCCCGATCTCCGGGGCGGGTTCGACGACAACGCCAGAGGCGAGGGTGGTCCGGCATCCGTGCCAAGTCGGCGGTGTGTCGTTGGGCGAACGGCTGGATCTTGATCGGTGACGGCGCAGGTTTCGTGGTCTGGCCTGCGAGGGTGGAGGCCGGGCGCGGCTTGTCGTCAGTGGCCGCCTGAGATGGGCGGACGAATGGGGGCTGCCCTGCCTGTCGGGTTGCGACGGGCAGGGCAGCGTTCCTTTCCCAGGTTCAGCACTTGACCCAGTAGCCCGGTGAGGTCTGCTTGAGCGTGCTGTTGATGGCGGTGTTCCAGAGGCCGAGCGCCTGGTTGGAGCCGCGCGCGTAGGTGTTGCCCCCGGAGGCGTACGCGCGTGCGGCCATGGTGTGGGCGTAGTTGCTGGCGGTGATGCACTCCGGTGAGGGGGTGGGCGTGGGCGTGGGAGTCGGTGTGGGAGTCGGTGTGGGCTCGCCACCGCCACCACCGTCGCCGCCGCCCAGGGCCTTGACCATGTTGACCACGGCGGCCATCTGCGGCCCGGACTTCAGCGGGTACTGGGCGGACTGGTAGCCCCACCAGTCCCAGCAGCCGCGCGGGTTCCCCGCCATGGTGGTGGCCTGCGGGTACAGGACGATCATGTCGTTGGTGTCGGCGTACTCGTTCAGGTACGCCTGGTCCATGAGCGCGTTGCCGACCAGGCCGTGGTACTGGTAACAGCCGTGCAGCGTGACCATCAGCCTGCAGGAGCGGCCGCTCTCGCACGCCTGCGGGACATAGGCGAAGCCTTCCCTGCCCATGCTGACGCCGGTGGCGTTGCCTCCGGGCACGTGGGCGTTCTGGTCGAACTGGACGAGCTTGCCGCCCAGACGGGAGGCGGGTGCGTTCACACTGCCGAACAGGTGGGTCAGCATCTCCCGCACCGGGTCGCCGCCGCAGTTGTTGACGTACGGCGAGGCGGTGGAGCCGCAGGAGCCGCGTCCGATCGGGCTGATCCACGCGTGTCCGGCCGGGGTGCCGGTGTTGTACCGCACGCGCGCGCCGAAGTCGCGGTAGTAGGTGGCCAGATCGTCGTTGACCGCCCGGTCGATGGTCTGGTCCTGGCCGCCGTGCAGCAGCCACACCGGGTCGCCCGACAGGTTGGCGGGCGGGTCGACGGTGCCCTGGGACGCCCGCTGCCGGGTCAGCTGCTCCAGCTCGCGCGGGGTCCGGCGCGGCGTGAAGGTGTCCATGCAGGCGTTGAGCGCGGTGCTCAGGCTGTTCTGCGCGCAGTCGTAGGGCCCGGCCGAGTAGATCCCGGCGCCTTGGAAGATGCTGGAGTAGGCCACGTGCAGCTGGTTGGCCATGAACCCGCCGGATGACAGCCCGCTGACGTAGGTGCCGGTGATGCCGTACTTCTTCAGGGTCCCCTGGGTGGGGGGCGGAACCGCGGCCAGGGCGATGGAGAGCGTCGTCACCACCAGACCGACGGCCGCCAGGACGGACAGGAGCGCATGTTTGAGCCTCACGTTCGCGTCACCTCCTCGGTGTGACCGTCAGTCTGAAGACGGCATGTGACCCGGACCACATGTCCCGAATACAGAATCGTGAGGCTGGATGTAGCGCGGCCCACCATGTCGGGCGATCCGGAGCGGCGAGCCTGCGATTCGTTGGCGGGAACCGCGTCGGCACGGCGCCCCGCCCGGCGATGCGCCTGCGCCCAGGCCGGTTCTGAGGGGTTCCCGGCGGGAGCTCGGCGCGCCCCGCCGACATGAGTGGATCACTGTCGCGAGCGAGTGGGAAGGCCGGGAGAACGGCGGGTCAGAGCTCGTCGGCGCTGGGGGCGATGGTGAACACCTGGTCCAGGCCGACGAGGGTGAGGGTGCGCATCAGGTTGGAGGGGACGGCGGCCAGGATGATGGCGGCGTCGGCGGCCTGCGCGTGCTGGCGTGCGGCGAGGAGGGCGGTGATGCCGCTGGAGTCGCAGAATTCCAGGCCGGACAGGTCGAGCACCAGGCACTGCCCTGCGGTCAGGGTGAGCTGCCGGACGTGGTGGCGGAAGCCGGGGGCGTGGGTGTAGTCCAGATCGCCGACCACATGCAGGACGGGCCCGGTGGCGGTGTCGCGGCGGGTGATGTCCAGGGGCCTCATCGCGGGTGATCCGTCGTCGGGCGGGTGCGGGAGGGGTCGGCCGGGACTCCCAGGGCCAGCAGAGCGGTGTCGTCGTCGAGGCCGTCGCCGAAGCCGTCGAGCAGTTCGGTCAGCGCGGTGATCGTTTGCTGGGGCGTGGCGGGAGCGTGTTCGTCGGCGAAGGCGTACAGGGCGTCGTCTCCGTACAGGGCGTCGCGGGTGGGGCCGGTGCGGGCCTCGGTGAGGCCGTCGGTGTAGAGCAGCATCGTGTCGCCGGCGGCCAGGATGGTCTGGGCGGTTCCGATGGGTGCGGTGGGGAACACCCCGATGAGCATTCCGCCGGGGGTGGGCAGGAGGTCGGCGTGTCCGTCGGCGCGCAGGACCAGCGCCGGGGGGTGGCCGCCGGAGGCGAGGCGGACCGTGACGTGCCCGTCGTCGTGGCCGGATTCGAGAACGCCGAAGACGCACGTGCAGTAGCGGGGGTCTCCGCTGGCCGTGTACCGCTCGTGCAGGGCGTCGTTGAGCGTGGTCAGCGCGGTGACCGGGTCGGGGTCGTGGTGGGCGGCGGCGCGCAGGGTGTAGCGGGTCAGCGAGGTCAGGGAGGCGGCCTCGGGACCCTTGCCGCACACGTCGCCCAGGAAGAACGCCCACAGGTTCTCACCGACGGGGAACAGGTCGTAGAAGTCGCCGCCGAGCCGGTCGGGAGAGGCCGTGTGGTAGTGCGCGGCCGCCTCCAGGCCGGGCACGGCGGGCAAGGTGTCGGGCAGCAGGGACTGTTGCAGCACGGCCAGCGTGTCGGCCAGGCGTGCCCGGTCGGCCTCGGCCTGTTTCCGGGCCCGTTCGGCCTCCGCCTGGGCTTGTTCGGCCTCGGCGCGGGCCTGCTCGGCCTCGGTACGCGCCCGTTCGGCTTCCTGGCGACGGCGCAGGAGTTCCTCTTCGTAGGCGCGGCGGTCAGAGGCGTCGAAGACCGTGGTGCGGATCAGCAGCGGCTCTCCCCCGCCGCCGTACTTGATCGCGGAGGAGACCAGCACCGGCAGCCGGCCGCCGGCGGTCTTCATCTCCAGGGCGATGCCGCCCAGCTCTCCCTGCATGCGCAGCAGCGGCGCGAAGTGCGTCTCGTGGTACAGCCTGCCGCCGACGGTGAGCAGGTCGGCAAAGCGTTTCCGGCCGACGACGGCCCGGCGCTCGAGCCCTAACCAGTCCAGCAGGGTGGCGTTGATCTTGGCGATGGTGCCGTCCATCGTCGTGGACAGGTAGCCGCAGGGAGCCGACTCGTACAGTTCCTCGGCGCTGTCCTCCAGCAGCGAGGTGAACACCGCGTCCGTGCCCGCCCCTTCTCCGGTCGGCTCCCGCCCGCCGATGCGGCCCGTCACGGCCGGGCCTCCAGGGACTCCAGGAAGTCCAAGATCGCTTCGGCGGTGGCCTCCGGCGCGCTCAGCTGCGGGCAGTGCCCGGTGGCGTCGAGGGTGACCAGGCGGGAGGAGGCGATCGCCGCATGGACGTAGGCGCCGACCTCGCGAGGCGCGATGGCGTCCTGGGAGCACTCCAGCACCAGCGTCGGCACCCGCACGCTTTCGAGGTCGTCGCGGCTGTCGGACAGGAACGTGGTGCGGGCGAACACGCGGGCGATCTCGGGATCGGTGGCGCAGAAGCTGTTGGTCAGCTCCCGCCCCAGCTCCGGCCGGTCCGGATTGCCCATGATCACCGGGGCCATGGCCGAAGACCAGCCCAGGTAGTTCGACTCCAGCGAGGCCAGCAGTTCGTCGATGTCCTCGACGCTGAAGCCGCCACGGTAGCCGTCGCCGTCGATGTAGCAGGGTGAGGGCGTCACCATCACCAGCGCCCCGATCCGCTCCGGCGCGGCGTGCGCCGCCAGCACCCCGACCATGGCGCTGACCGAATGCCCCACCAGCACCGCCCGTTCGAGGTCCAGTTCCTGGCAGACCTCCACCACGTCCTGGGCATAGCCCTGAAGTGAGGAGTACCGCTCCCGGCTCCATGCCGACAGGTCCGAGCCACCGGAACCGACGTAGTCGAACGTCACCACCCGGTGCCGCCCGGCCAGCGCCGGAACCACCAGGCGCCACATGTTCTGGTCACAGCCGAACCCGTGCGCCAGCACCACCGCCGGTCCATCGGCCGGACCGGTGACCGTGACGTTGTTCCTATGGCGGATATCCATCTCCGCCTCCCCTCACCTGCCCCGATACCCCCACAATACGGTTCTCGATCAGCGCCGCGACCCGTGCCCCGCACCGCGACGTCCCGGTGCCCGGCCCGGTTCGTCTCGCCTGGTCGGCGCCGTTGGCCACTGAGGACTGACCTGAGTGGACGCCGACGTTCACGGATTCGTCCGCAGGGGCTTGGCATCGGGCTGGCTCCGCCCGTCGCCTGGAGGACCGCCCACAAGCCCACTGGCGGAGGCGTCAGTCGGGAGCGGCCCTGACCAACTCCATTCCTCACCCTGTGTGTCGATCTAGGCGCGAGAGGTGATGTTCGGGAGTGTCATCCGCGCACTCGCATGGCAGGCGCGGCCGACTCTGCCTGCGCCGCCCGAATGGTGCGACCCGGCGCATCCCTGCACACCGCAGCCACGAAGGAGAAGCAGATGAGTACGTTGACGTTCGACCACAAGGCCACCGGCTACGGGCTGCCGCACGCCCGCTGTCTGGCCGAGGCCGCCGACCTGGCGTACAAGGACGAGCGGACCGTCCGCCAGCGCCTCACCGAGTGGGGGTTCGACCAGGTGCGGGTGTTCACCGTGCCGTTCTCGGCCTCGTTCCCCATCCAGGACACCCAGGCCTACGTCGCCGCCAGCGACCAGATGATGATCGTGGCGTTCCGCGGCACCGAGGCCCGCCAGATCCGCGACTGGCTGAGCGACGGCGGGGCGGTGATGATGCCCTACCCCGGTGGCAAGGGCCTGGTGCACCTGGGGTTCCACCAGGCGCTGGAGGCGGCCTGGCCGCAGATCCGCCAAGCCGTCCAGGACCTGCGCGACCGCGAGCAGTCGCTGTGGTTCACCGGCCACAGCCTGGGCGGGGCGCTGGCGATGCTGGCCGCCGCCCGCCTGCACTTCGACGAGCCCCGCCTCCTGGCCGACGGGGTCTACACCTTCGGCCAGCCCCGCACCTGCGACCCGACGCTGGCCGCCGCCTACGACCAGGCCCTCAAAGGCCGGGTGTTCCGCTTCGTCAACAACAACGACATCGTGGCCCAGCTCCCGCCCGCCCCGGTGTATGCGCACGTGGCCGCCGAACGCTACATCGACTCGCGCGGCAAGATCCACGACAAGCGCCCCGGCGGGCTGCTGGGCGGCCTGGCCGACCAAGCCCGCGGCCACCTGGCCGACCCGCTGGCGCCCGGCACCGACGGCATCGCCGACCACGCCATCGCCCGCTACATCACCCACCTCACCCGCGCCACCGGCTGAGAGGCCGCCGTCACCCCACCCGGACGATCACCTTCCGGGCAGGCGGACGGAGCGTGCGCCGCAGGGGCGGGGTGGCGGCACGAGGTTTCGCGGTCGGCGAGAGGTGGCTCCGCTTGCAGAGCCGCCCCGGACTTCGCGTACCCCGAGGGGCTCTCCGGACAAGGTCGATGAGGACTTCCGTGGTGGCCGGTCGGGACAGCCCGCCCCCTATTGACATTGTCGCAACCTATGACTCATCTTATTGAGACAATACTTGCGACAATCGGAGGTGGCGGCATGCGCCCGGCGGATCACACAGAGGCTGGACGGTGGCTGGCCCAGCACGGCCTGGGCGACACCGAGCCGTCCCCGCTGATCGCGGCCCGGCTGGCGGTGCGTCGGCGCGCCAAGGTCGGCCACAGCCTCCTGCTGGCCGCGTTCGTGGTCGGCGCGGCGCTCACGCACGCGTTGACGCTGCCCGCCGACGTCACGTCCTCCTGGCCGCCGCTGCTGGCGCTGGCGGGACTGGTGACCGGGCTGCTGGTGGCGCAGTGGCTGCTCGGCTGCTGGGTGCGGCGCGTCGACCGCGGGATCGGCGCGCGGCTGTCCCGGCGGGTGGCCCACCCGGTCGAGCTCGGCTGGCCGGCGGTGCTGGGCCGGCCGTACACCCTGTTCACGGTCGCGACCTTCACCGGCGCCCTGCTGCTCGCGCTGAGCGTGCTGCCGATCCCGGACTCCGGCCTGCGGGCCGGGGCGGTCACCGTGCTGATCGGCCTCGCCGCCGCCGGCGCCGGCACCATCCTGCAACTGCGCCAGGTGCTCGCGAGCCCGGCCGTGGCGGAGGACGAGGTGTCGCTCACGGCCGATGTCATCATGCGGGTCGAGGACGCCCGCGCCCTCGTCACGCCCAGCCTGGTGTGGTCGCTGCCGGCCATCTTCCTGTACGGGGAGTCGCTCGGCTGGTGGAACGGGGTCGCGCTGGCGCTCGTGGCGGCGGGCGCCGTCGCGCTCTGGCTGATCGAGAGCCGGAGCGACGGTGTCGCGGCGGCGGCACGGCGGGCCATGGCCATCCGATGATCGTCATCGACGCGGCCTCGCCGACGCCGCCGTACGAGCAACTCCGGGCCCAGCTCGCCAGGCAGATCCAGGACCGCTCGCTCGTCGTCGGCACGAGACTGCCGCCGATCCGCCGGCTCGCGGCCGACCTCGGCCTCGCCGTGAACACCGTCGGCCGGGCCTACCGGGAGCTGGAGGAGGCCGGGCTGATCGAGACCCGCGGACGGGCCGGCTCGTTCGTCTCGGCCGCCGGCGAGCAGGCCCGCGAGCAGGCCCGCCGCGCCGCCCGCCAGTACGCGGCGGTCATCGCCAGCGTCGGCATCGACCCCACCGAGGCGATCCAGATCGTCGAGGCGGCGCTGAGCCAGGTTTCAAGCCCATGAGACCAACCGATACGCGTTGCCGACGTGCCCTCGCCCGGAACCGCTCGATGACCGGCACCAAGGAACGCGCTCTTCTGTCCAGCTCCATCAGGACGTGACGGGGTCGCGGTCGTTCTCGCTGTGGTCGTGCGGGGAACAATGCACGCGGCTGCGCAGCTTCAGGAGCATGACCGCCAGCAGTGAGGCGACCAGGGAGGCGGCCAGGACCGCGGTGGCGGCGCGTTCGGCGGCGGAGGGGTCGTCGCTGGCCAGGCGTGCGACCAGCAGGCTGACGGTGTAGCCGATGCCGCCCAGGACCGCCACGGGGAACACGTCGGCCCAGCCCACTCCCGGCGGCAGCGCGCCCAGCCGGAACCGGACCGCCAGCCACGCTCCGCCGAAGATCCCGATGGCCTTCCCGGCCAGCAGGCCGACGAACACCCCCTGGGCGACGGGGTCGCCGACCGTCTCGGTGATCGCTCCGAGGGGGATGCCGGCGGCCGCGATCGCGAACAGCGGCACGATGATCCCGGCCGAGACCGGGTGCAGCCGCCGTTCCAGCCGGGTGGCGGCGCACTCGGGCTCGTCTCCGACGGGGGTGACGGGGGTGAGCAGGCCCAGCAGGATCCCGGCGACGGTGGCGTGGACCCCGCTGGCGTGCACGCAGATCCACACCGCGACCACCAGCGGGATCATCAACCATGCCGAGGTGACGCGGCGGCGCTGCGCCAGCCGGTAGCCGCCGCACAGGACCAGCGCCGCCGCCAGCCAGAGCAGGTTCAGGTTCTGGGTGAACAGCGCGGCGATCAACGCGATCGCGCCCAGGTCGTCCACGACCGCCAGCGACAGCAGCAGGACCCGTACCCCCGAGGGCAGCCCGGATCCGACCAGTGCCAGCACTCCCAGCGCGAAGGCGATGTCGGTGGCCACCGGGATCGCCCACGCGCCGCCCTCGGCCGCGCGGCCGCCCGACACCGCCAACGCGATCAGCGCGGGGGTCAGCATGCCGCCGGCGGCGGCGAACATCGGCAGCGCCGCCGCCCGCCATCCGGCCAACTCGCCGACGGTCAGCTCGCGTTTGACCTCCATGCCCGCGATGAAGAAGAAGATCGCCAGCAGGCCGTCCGACACCCATGCCGACAGGTTCAGGTGCAGGTGGAGCCAGTCGGGTCCCAGTCCCAGTTCGGTGCCCCAGAGCCGCTGGTAGTGGCGGGGGGCGAGGTTGGCCCACAGCAGCGCCACGGCGGTCGCGGCGAGCAGGAGCTGCCCGCCGGTGGTCTCGCGACGCAGGAAGTAGGCGAGCGCCTCGACCCTGGGCCCTCCCCCCGTCCTGGAGTCCCCGCGGGATCGGGACAGGCTGAACGGGGAGGGCAGGCGCACGGGTGATCTCCTTCACCAGGTGACGGCGACGACATCGCCGACCAGACTTCCCGGCACACCCTGCGCCTCGCACGCATTGCCATCAACGCTACGTAAAGAACGCAGGCCAGTACAAGGCGGGACGGAGATGACCGATCCCCAGGCCCCTCGCCGCGGTGCGCGCGATGTTCGAGATGGCGGCGCGGATCCGCCGTCGGGTCGCCGTTGAAGGTGCGCACGCAGGTGACCTGGTCGCCGTCACCATCCACCGGCACGCGCGGCACCTCAGCGATCAGCACAGATCACGGTGGGAGAACAGCGGCGTTCCGGCGGTGAACAGCCCAGCACGGCGGTCACCGCGACGGCGGGCCGCGCCTGCCTGCCCGACCCCGACGCACTGGCTCCTTCCGAGGGAAGGATCGTCGACCCCCCGATCCGTCAGCACTCCAACTATCCCTGCTCGCAGGTCTACGAGGATGTGCGCAATCAAGCCGTCAGCCTGCTCAAGTCCACCCCACCGCGGTGAAGCCGCCCCGAATCTCCAGAGCACCCGGGGGGTCAGAGGCCGCCGGTGATCTTGGCGGCTCGGCCCATGACGCGTTCGACCGCTTCGGGGACCAGGAGGTCGAGCAGGTGCCCGGCGGTTCCGGCCGGGTGGCTGACGCGGGCCGGGCGGTGGACGACCGCGTGCGCGATCATGCGGGCGCCCGAGCGCGGTGTCATGGCGGGGAGCGCGCGGTAGACGCCGGTCGGTTCGATCATCTCGGTGCGGACCAGGGGCATGTGGACGGTGGTCCACACGACGCCGTCGCGGCGGGTCTCGGGCGCGGCGGACCGGGCGAACGCGTCCAGCGCCGCCTTGGAGGCCAGGTACCCGGCGAACAGCGGCTGCGCGCCGACCTGCACGCCGAGGGTGGAGACGTTGACGACGTGGCCCCGGCGGCGGGTGCGCATGTGCGCGACGATCGGGACGGTCAGCCGGAGCGCGCCGAAGTAGTTGAGCCTCATCAGGCGTTCGGCGTCGTGGAGGCGGCCGGTGGTCTCGTCGAGGTTGCGGCGGATGGAGTGGCCGGCGTTGTTGATGAGGACGTCGACGCCGCCCAGGCCCTCGGTGGCGTAGGAGACGAGGGTGTCGACCTGGTCGTCGTCGGTGAGGTCGCAGGCGTAGGGGTGGGCGGCGCCGCCGCGCCGTTCGACCCGCTCGGCGAGGTCCTTCAGGAGGGCGCCGCGCCGGGCGACCAGGATGAGCTCGGCGCCCGCGCCGCCGAGCATCAGGGCGGTCTCGCGGCCGATCCCGGCGGACGCGCCGGTCAGCAGGACGCGGCGGCCCGCGACGGCGTCGCGCAGGGTGCGCCCGGGGGCGCGCAGCCGGTCGATCTGGCGGCGCGGGTCGAGTTCCTCGCCGACCCGCCAGACGAGGTCTCCCAGATCCATCGCGGTTCCTCACTCTCGCCGGACGGGCTCGGCCCGGTCGGCTCCCCTACCCCGGCACCGGAGGATGTACCCGTTTCCGGCGGGGAGCCCGGGGGGTTGGCGGGCGCGCTGTCGGTGCGGCATGGCAGGGTGACCGGAAAACGGTGTTTCGGGAGGGGCGAGTGTCCGACGCGCATCAGGGGTCGCACGAGGGGATGGCCGACCCTCGGCTGGAGGCCGAGGGCGAGCTGAGCATGGCGCGGCTGGCGCTGGACGACGGCGAGCTGGGGCATGCCGCCGAGCATGTGGCGCGCGCCCTGGTCCACTCCCCCGCGCTGCCCGAGGCGCACGAGCTGCTGGCGCGTCTGGCCGGGCATCCCGGCGGCGGACCGGAGCTGTTCGCGCTGGAGGAGCCGGTGTTCCTCGGCACGGTGCTGGCCCGCGCGCACGTGCTGGCCGCGCGGGGCGCGCACGCCGAGGCGTTCCGGCTGCTGGTGTCGGCGCAGTGCCACCAGCCGGAGGTCGGCTGGGCGGACGTGCCGTGGATGCGCGACCCGGCGCTGGCGGCGAAGCTGCCGCCCGAGGAGATCAGCGCGGGCGTGGTGCGGTTGACGGGCGTGCTGCCCGACCCGGTGCCCGAGGAGGAGCGGGCGGCGCTGGAGCCGTTCGCGGGGCTGGTGCGGGTCGCGGCGGTCGCGCACCCGGGCGAGGCGACCCTGCTGTGGACCGGGTCGATGCTGCTGCGCCGGGTCGGCACGGCGGACGAGGCGATCGACCTGGCGATGCGGGCGGAGGCGGCGGACCCGTCGTTCAACGCCGCGATGGCGCTCGGCTACGCCTACCGCGCCGCGCAACGCTGGGACGACGCCAAGCGCGCCTGGCTGCGGGCCCTGGAGCTGGATCCGGACAACACCGCGCTGCTCACCGACATCGGCGAGCTGATGGCCACCGCCGGGCGGCCCGACGAGGCGCTGGAGTGGGTGGAGCGCGCCCTGCGGATCGACCCGGACTGCCCCAGCGCCTTCCCGACCGCCTGCGGGATGCGCTTCGACCGCGACGGCGGCCTGTTCCACCTGGTGGCGATGGCCGACCACCTGCGCGCCCACCCCGACAACGGCCACGCCGACCGGCTGCTGACCCACGCCTCGCAGCGGCGGTACTGGCTCGGCCACATCCCCCGCCCCAGCGAGGCGGTCGTCAACGTGCTGCGGCAGATCACCGAGCAGGACCCGATCCCCGACTCGGTCGACCTGGCCCTGTCGGCGCTGGAGGCGCCCAGCGCGCTGATGGCGTTCGCGCACGTGGCGCCCGGTTCCCCGGTGATGGTCGAGCGGTCCCAGGAGCCCGATCTGCGGCGGCCCGTCCCCGAGGTGTTCGACGGGACCCCGGTGCGCGGGGTCGCGCGGCGCGTGTGGGAGTACGACGGGCTGGTGGCGCGTCCGGCCGTTCCGCCGCCGTCGCCGCAGGCCGTGGAGGTCGTGGGGCGTTTCGCCGGGTACCGCTGGCGGCATCTGCCCGCCGCCTACGACGACGCGGTCCACCTGTCGGGGCTGAGCCTGGACGACCTGCTGGGCCTGCTCGTCCACCCGCCGGTCTCCCCCGACCCGGCGGAGACGCCCGAGTGGATCCGGTCGGTGCAGGCGTGGGCGTGCCTGGGGATCGCCCACCACCGCGCCGACCAGCCCTGGGCCGAGTCCGAACGCCGTTCGGTCCTGGTCGACCTGGCCTACGGGCCCGAGGACTGGGTGACCGAGGCCGCGCTGCTGGCGCTGGTCGCGGTCGCCTGGACGCACCCGGAGGCCCGCGCCGACGTCGCCGGGCTCGTGGCCTGGCGTTTCCTGGCCGCGCTGCGGGCCTCCCGGACCCGCGCGGTGACGATCCTGGACTCCCTCGCCTTCCTGGTCCGCGCCACCCCGGAGATCGACGACGACGTGCGCGGGGTGGCCGACGAGATCGTGGATCGTTCCGCCGGATAACGGGTCCGCGCGCCTCTTCCACACCGGCATCGTCGCCTGTCAAGCTGTCAGGCACAGCTCCACAAGGTGTTCGGAGGATCGAGGCACCGTGATCGCGAGACCGGACGGCGGCCCCCGCGTGGTCGTCGGGGTCGACGACTCCGCCGGGGCGCGCTGCGCCCTGTCCTGGGCCATCGGCGAGGCCCGGCTCCGGCGCCTGCCCCTGCTGGTCGTGCACGCCGCGCCGCTGCCGCCGCACGTGTCGGCGGCGGGGCAGCTCGGATGCGGCATCACCGAGGCGCTGCGCGGAGCGGGCGCCGAGCTCATCGACCGGCTGCTGGACGAGGTCGCCGGCGGCGTCCCGGCCGACGTGCCGACCAGCGCGCTGGCGCTGGTCGGCGAGCCGGGCGCGGCCCTGGTACGGCTGGCCCGCGACGACGACATCCTGGTCGTCGGGCACGGCACGCGCGGCCTGCTGTCGCGGCTGATGCGGCCGTCGGTGCGGCTGCACTGCGCCCGCCGCGCCCGCGCCACGCTGGTGTGCGTGCGCCCGCCGACGCTGGAGTCGCTGCTGCGCTCGCTCAGCGACCACCCTCCCGATCGCGGCCTGCTGCGCCGCCTGGGACGCCGCCCGCGCCCCTGAGGTCCGGGTCCGTGAGGTCCGGCGTCCGTGAGACCCCGCGCCCGCCGGGTCCCGGGTCCGTGAGACGCTGCGCCCATGCGCAAATACGTCATCATCGGTGCCCAGGGCAGCGGCAAGGGGACCCAGTCGCGGCTGCTGGTGCGGGACCTGGACCTGGTGCACATCAGCGTCGGTGACATCTTCCGCTGGCACGTCCAGCACCACACCAAGCTCGGCGCGCAGGTCCGCCGCACCATGAGCGCCGGGGAGCTGGTCAGCGACGACCTGGTCGAGAGCATCGTGCGCGAACGCCTCGCCCAGCACGACTGGAACTACGGTTTCGTCATCGACGGCTTCCCCCGCAACGCGCGCCAGGCGGAGTTCTTCCTGGAGAGCTACGACATCGACGGCGTGATCCACCTCGACCTGCCCGACTCCGAGGTGCGCCGCCGCGTCCTGGCCCGCCGCCTGTGCGCCCGCTGCGGCATGGACTACAACCTGATCGCCCACCGCCCGGAGGTGGAGGGCCGCTGTGACGTGTGCGGCGGCGAGCTGGTGTCCCGGGAGGACGACACCGAGGAGGCCCTGGCCGAGCGGCTGCGCCTGTACCACGAGAAGACCGACCCGATCATCGAGCTGTTCGGGCGCAAGGAGTTCGTCTTCACGATCGACGCCCGCTCCGACGTCCACACGATCCAGCAGGAGATCCGCACCCGCCTGGGGCTGCCCGACTACACGCGCCCGTAGCCGGGGGCGGGGGTCGCGGGGGCGGGTTCCTCGGCGAGGCCGATCCGCCGGTGCAGGCGGCGCAGCGGGCGGGGCGCCCACCAGTTGGCCGGCCCCGCCAGGCGCATCAGCGCCGGGGCGAGCACACCGCGGATCAGGGTGGCGTCCAGCAGCACGGTCAGCGCCATGCCGACGCCGAGCTGCTGGAGGAACACCACGCGTCCGGTGGCGTAGGCCGCGAACGACACCGCCAGGATGACGGCGGCGGCGGTGACCAGCGGCGCGCTGCGGGCGATCCCGGCGGGCACGGCCGCGACGGCGTCGCCGGTCCGGTCGTACTCCTCCTTGATCCGCGACAGCAGCAGCACCTCGTAGTCCATGGACAGGCCGTGGGCGACGCAGAACATCAGCAGCGGCACGCTCGGCTCGATCGACCCGGTCGGGGTGAAGCCGAGCAGGCCCGACAGGTTGCCGTCCTGGAAGACGAACACCAGCGCGCCGAACATGACCGTCAGGCTGACCGCGTTCAGCAGCGACGCCTTCAGCGGCGCGACGACGCTGCCGGTCATCAGGAACAGCACCGCGAACGTCACCACGACGATCAGCCCGGCGACCAGCGGCAGGCGTCCGGTGACCCCGTCGCGGTAGTCGGCCAGCTCGGCGGGGTAGCCGCCGACCCGCGTCGCGAACGGCGCGGGCACGGCGCGGACCTCGCGGACCAGCCCGACGGCGTCCCGCTCCAGCCGCCGTGAGGAGGGCACCACCGCCAGCCGGTCGCGCATCCGTCCCGTGGCGGCCTCCATCCGGCGGCCGCCGGTGAACGACCCGGCGGGCGAGTCGACCCGCACGACGCCCTCGATCCGCGACAGCCTCCCGGCGTAGGCGGCGGTCCCGGCGGGGTCGCCGCCGCTCGTCACGACGTGGAGGGCGTCGGCCTCCTCGGCGGGGAAGTTGGCGCGGACCTGGTCGTACACCTGGCGGACCGGGGCCGAGCCGGGCAGCACGCGGTCGTCGGGCAGGCCGAAGCGGATGCCCAGGAACGGCGCGCCCAGCAGCAGCACGACGCCGAGCGCCGCGCCGCCCAGCAGCAGGGGACGCCGGGTCACCAGGGCCGCCGTCCGGTACCAGGCGCTCGACCGGCCATCGTCCGCGGGCGGCCGCCTGCGTTCGACGCGGCGGCCCAGCAGCGCCAGCGCGGCGGGCAGCACGACCGTGGCGCCGACCACGGCGGAGACCACCACCGCGACGCCCGCGTAGGCGAACGAGCTGAGGAACGGGAAGGGGAACACCAGCAGCACCGCCAGGGACGCGGCGACCGTCGCGCCGCTGAACAGCACCGTGCGGCCCGTGCCGCGCACCGTCCGCGCCACGGCCTCGGGCACCTCCGCGCCGCCGCGCAGCTCCTCCCGGAACCTGAAGATCATGAACAGGCCGTAGTCGACGCCCAGGCCGATCCCCATCACCAGGGCGATGTTGGAGGCGAACGTCGAGATCTCGGCGAAGCCCAGCACGCCGCGCAGCAGCGCCAGCGACCCCGCCACCGCGAACAGCCCGACGCCGACCGTCACCAGCGCCGGGACCAGCCGCCGGTAGACCCGCCACAGCATCAGCAGCACCAGCGGCAGGATCACCAGCTCGGCGCGCAGGAAGTCGCCGCGGGCCTGCTCCATGACCTGCCGGAACACCTCGTCGCCGCCGCCGACGCGCACCCGCAGGACCGGGCCGTCGCGGGTGAAGCGCGGGGCCAGCTCCGGCAGCACCTCGCGGCGGACCCGGTCGGCGTCGCCGGGCACCCAGGCCAGCACCAGGGCCTGGCGGGCGTCGGTGCCGCGCAGCGTTCCGGCGTTGCCGCGCGTCCAGTACGACCAGGCGTCGCCGACGCCGGGCCGGGCGCGCAGCTCCTCGGTCAGCGCGCGTCCGGCGGCGGCCACGACCGGGTCGTCGACGGTGCCGTTACGGACGGTGACCAGCAGCGCCACGTTCGGGCTGCCGGTGGAGTGCTCCCGGGCCAGCACGTCGCGGACCCGCATCGACTCCGACCCGGGCGCCTCGAACCGGTTGAGCGACAACGCGCCGACCGTCCCCACGCCGACCAGCGCCGCCACGACCGTCAGCAGCACACCGGCGGTGACGATCCACCGCGCCCGGCGCACCAGCGTCCTTCCCAGCATGGGTTCCCCCGCTCCGATTTACGAGCTATCGCTCGTGTTTCGACCGGAGATTACGAGCAATCACTCGCGTTTGCAATACTCTGCTGACGGACGAGGGAGGGGCGGCGTTGGCGGACGAGGAGCGGCCGCGCAGGCGGCAGGCGCGCGGCGAACGGCGGATGGCCGAGATCCTGACGGCCGCCGCGCGGGTGTTCGCCGACGTCGGCTACGAGGCGGCCACCACCAACCGCATCGCCGCCGCGGCCGGGATCTCGCCGGGCTCGCTGTACCAGTTCTTCGCCAACAAGGAGGCGATCGCCCAGGCGCTGGCGGACCGCTTCGTGGCCGACATGGGGGCGGCGCACCGGGAGGCGTTCGACACCCTCGACTTCGCCGCGCTGGAGCTGCCGGAGCTGGTCGACCGGATGACGGACCCGATCGTGGCGTTCAACCTGGCCAACCCCGGTTTCAAGGCCCTGTTCGCCCGCCCCGACATGCCGCCGGGCCTGGCCGCCGCCGCCCGGCCCATCCAGGCCGCGCTGCTGGGCCGCGTCGAGAAGATGATCGCCGTCCGCGCCCCGGACCTGCCCGCCGCCGACCGCGCCCGCACGGCCCGCGTCCTGGTCCGCGTCTTCCAGGCGATGATCTCGATGGTCACCGCGGCCGACGAGGCCGAACGCCCCGCCGAGATCAGGGAGATTAAGAAGGTCCTGCTCGGCTACCTGGAGCCGGTGGTGGGACGAGCGGGCTCCTGAGGAGCCGCATCCACCGCGTCCGGGGGCAGGACGAGGCCATCCGCGTGGACGCCGCTAGTCTCCGACCATGACGGTTGATGGGCACTTGGCGATCGTGGACGAGCTGCTCGCCTTGCCGTTCCCCGAACGGAGCGAGTGGACCGGAGGTGCTCTCAGCGGCCCCGGTCACCATGTGAGGGTCCTTGAGGCCAGCCAGGACTTCTGGGAGAGCCGCGACCCTGAGATCACCGAAGCCGCCGAGGAACAGATCGATTCCGCGCTCCAGGCGCTGGCGGAGGTGTTCACAACGCGCTGGGGCGCACCCGGCAAAGTGGACCTGGAGCCGTATCTGGGGAGCACGGCTCCAGCACCTGAGCCGATGGCACAGCTCTGCCTGCTCAGCCCCCAGATGCTGGTCTGGCGACCTGCGGCGGCCGATCGGTGGGTCGGCCTGTGCGTCGGGCAGGCCGACGCGGAGTTCCCCATCGAGCTGCGCGTGGCCGTCGCTGACGTTGCGATCCCCTAGGACATGACCGGTCGGCAGCGCTTCGCCGAACCGGACGGACAGCGCACCGCGAACGAGCCACACCCGGGTGAGTGCCTTTTCACGTGCGGAAGTCGGCGCGTGAGACGAGGTCGGTGATGCGGGCCCACATCCGCGGCGGGTGGGAGTGCATCGGGAAGTGGGCGCAGTGCTCGATCTCGGCGAGGGCGAGCGTGAAGGCTTCGAGCTTCCTGACGGGGCTCATCGGGTCTGCTCCGGGCGGTGCGCGGCCTTCCCGTGCCGCGTGGGGGCCAGGGCGGCCCGCAGCCGCTCGATCGCGGCGATCAGCGTGGTGTCGTCGACGGCGAAGCACACGCGGACGCGGCCGGGGGCGTGGAACGCCTCGCCGGGCACGACCGCCAGGCGGGCGGTGTCCAGGAGCCACGCGGCGAGGTCGGCGCCGCTGGTCCAGCCGCGGTCGCGGAGCAGCGCGCCGACGTCGGGGAAAGCGAACATGCCGCCGTCGGGCAGCGGGCAGTCGATGCCGTCGATCCCGTTCAGCGCCCGCACCAGCAGCGCGCGTCGGCGACGGTAGGCGGATGCGGCCCGGACGGGGGTGGCGGTGTCGCCCAGGGCGGCCAGGGCGGCGCGCTGGTTGACCGTCGGAACGTGGGTGATGGTGCGGGACACGTGCAGCCGCGCCGAGGCGATGATCTGCGGCGGCGCGGCGAGCCAGCCGACGCGCCAGCCGGTCATGGCGTGTTCCTTGGACACGCCGCCCACCACGACGGCGCGGTCGCGCAGTGAGGGGGCCACCCGCAGGATGGACCGGTAGGTCCCGGTGTAGTCGAACGCCCGGTAGATGTCGTCGCTGATGACCCAGACGCCGTGCCGCCGCGCCCAGTCGGCGATCTGCCGCAGCCGGGCCTCGGGGTGGACGGCGCCGGTGGGGTTGCCGGGGCTGGAGAGGATCACCGCCCGCGTGCGCGGGGATCGGCGGGTCTCAAGGGCCTCGGCGGAGAGCCGGAACGTCCGGTCGGTGGCGACCGGGACGGCGACGCCGCCGGCGGCGGTGACGGCCTCGGCGTGGCCGGGCCAGCCGGGCGCGGCGACCAGGACCTCCTCGCCCGCGCCGACCAGGGCCTGGATGGCCAGGAAGAGGGCGTGCTTGGCGCCGAGGGCGATCTGGACGTCGTCGGCGGTCCAGGAGAGCCGGGTGTCACCGGCGACGGCGGTGGCGACGAGCCCGCGCAGCGCGGGGTCGCCCTGGGCTGTCGCGTAGTGGTGGGTGGCGGGGTCGCGGGCGGCGTCGACGGCGGCCTGAACGACCACGGCGCTGGTGGCCGCCTGGGGCTCTCCGGCGGCCAGGGTGATGACGTCCACGCCCTGGGCCCGCAGCGCTCGCGCCTTGTCGGCCACGGCGAGGATCGGGTTGTCGGTCATCGTCGTCACCGCCCGGCGGCTTCGAAGCCGCCGTACAGCTCCAGGGTGCTGCGGCCTTCCCGCAGCCGCTCCATCAGCTCCCTCTCGTGTGCCACGCGAGCGTCGGCGCGGTCGAGGATCGGCCGGGTCTCGGACGCGGGAAGGGCCACGACCCCGTCGAGGTCCCCGACGACGAGGTCACCGGCGTGGACGATGACACCGCCGACGGTGACGGGACGCCCGAGGACGCCGCGGAAGTCCTTGCGGGTCCCGAAGATCGCGTTGTTGCGCGAGAAGACCGGGAAGCCCAGCGCCCGGATCTCCGCCGCGTCCCGGACGCCGCCGTCGATGAGCAGGCCCGCGATCTCGCGCTGCTGGGCGGCCACCGTGAGGATCTCGCCCCAGTGGCCGAAGCGGGCGCCGCCGACGTCGGCGACCAGGACCGAGCCGGGCGGCGCCTCCAGGACGGCGTGGTGCAGGGCGAGGTTGTCCCCGCCGGCGCCCTGCACGGTGAACGCCGGGCCGCACAGCCGGGCGCCGGGCCACAGCGGCCGGATCCGCGGGGAGAGCGCCACGGGAAGCCCGGACGCCTCGGACAGGGTGGCGCTGGAGTGGCCGCGGGCGAGGTCGTTCGTGCTCACGAGGGGTCCTTACGGGTCTGCAGCGAGTGGTAGCCGTGCCGTGCACGCGCCTGGGCGAGGGTGGCGCCGCCGCGGACGGCCTCGACGATGGCCTCCTCGACGCGGTCGATGCGCCGGGCGATGTCCGCCACCTCGTCCCAGCGCCCGGCCGGGACGACCACGGCGCCGTCGTCGTCGGCCACGAGGACGTCGCCGGGGTGGACGAGGACGCCGTCGATGGTGACGGCCGTCTGGACCGCGGCCACCCGCACGCGGTCCTTGCCGGTGCGCATGAACCGGGAGACCGACCAGATCGGGTGACCGGCGGCGGTCGCGACGGCGACATCCCGGCAGGCGCCGTGGATGACGGTGCCCGCGATGCCGCGTTCGTGGGCGGTCCGGCTCATGATGCCGCCCCACACCGTGCAGTCGGTGCGGCCAGCGTTGTCGATCAGGACCACCGCGCCGGCGGGGACGTCGTCCAGGAAGTCGCCCACCGTGCCGCCGGCCTCGTCGACCGGTTCGTAGGTGACGGTGAAGACCGGTCCGGCCGTCCGCTGGCCCTGGCGCAGCGCGCCGATGCCGTGGAGGGACCCGGGGAGCCCGAGCGAGTCGAGGGCGTCGGAGACCGACGCGGTGGACAGGTCGGCGGCGAGGTGCGGGGCGGCGGTGGGGTCGCTCATCGGCCCGGCTCCCCGTCCTCGGCGAGGCGGGCGTCGTGCATGGCCCGGGAGAGCGGCGCGCCCGCGCGCACCTCGTCGGCGATGGCGCGTTCCCGGGCGACGATCGCGGTGGCGATCCGCGCCACCTCCTCGGCCCGCTCGCGCGGGACGACGGCCAGGCCGCTCTCGTCGGCGACGACGACGTCGCCCTGCTCGACCGTGAGCCCGGCGACGCCGACCGGCTCGCCGGTGGAGCGCTGCCGCAGCCTGCCCCGCGCCGTGGCCGGGACCGAACCCCGCGCGAACACCGGGAAACCCAGCTCACGGGCCTCCGCCACGTCGCGGCACACGCCGTCGGCGACGACGCCGCGAACACCGCGAAGGGACGCGCCCAGGCTCAGGATGCCGCCCCAGCACGACACGTCGGTGCGGCCCTGGTTGTCGACGACGATCACGCTCTGGTCATCGCACCTCTCGACGGCCGTGGTGACGATGTGGGCTCCGGCGGGTCCTTCGGCGCGCGGTTCGAGCCCCACGGTGACGGCGAACCCCACCACCGCCGCGGGACCCCACACCGGACCGATGCCGCCGACGCCGCAGGGAAGCCCGAGCCGGTCGAGGGCGTCGCTGACCGCAGCGGCGTCGAGCGCCGCGAAGCGGTCCAGGAGAGAGGAGTCGCTCATGCGTTCCACTTCAGCAGCCTCCAGATATATTCGGAAGGTCTGATCACCTCTCCCGGTAAGAGGCTGAGCGAATCATGGTCGAGATCCGGCAGGCCCGGTACTTCGTCGCGGTCGCCGAGGAACTCCACTTCGGACGCGCGGCGCGGCGGCTGCAGATGTCCCAGCCACCGCTGTCCCAGGCGATCAAACAACTGGAACACCAGCTCGGCTGTGAACTGCTGCACCGCACCCAGCGGTCGGTCGCCCTCAGCCACGCCGGAGCCGTGTTCCTGAGCCACTGCCGCGCCCTGATCCGGCAGGCCGAGGAGGCCGAGGCCGCCGCCCGGCAAGCCGCCACCGGGCGCGGTGGACGGCTGAGCCTGGGCGCCGTCGCCTCGGCCTTCTCCTGGCCCCTGCCGCTCGTGCTGGAACGCTTCCACGCGGCCCTGCCGGACGTCGAGATCCGCACCCAGGAGATCGACACCCACGAGGCCGCGCGAGGACTGCTCGACCACTCGCTCGACTGGGCCATCGTGCGTCAGACCGCCCCCGTACGCGGCACCACCGCGACCTCGCTCTTCGCCGACCGGTTCGTCGCGGCCCTGCCCCCGCGCCACCCCGCCGCCGAGGCCACCGGCCCACTGGACCTGGCCGACCTCGCGGGCTCCCCGTGGGTATGGCTGCACCGCCACATCTCGCCCGACTACCACGACGCCATGGCGACCCTGTGCCGGGCGGCCGGCTTCAGCCCCGCCCCGGCCCACTGGGCGCGGTCGGTGACCTCACAGATCGCCATGGTCGAGTGCGGGCTCGGCGTCACCGTCGTGCCCGCCGCGGCGTCCGCGCCACGCCCCGCCGTCCGCTTCAGACCGCTCCGTCACGTGACGGCGACCATCGAACTCACCGCGATGACAAGATCCGACCCCGGCGCGCTGGCCGAACGCCTCACCGCCATCACCGTGCAACTCACCACGGAGCGGACACCGCCACCCACCGACCACCACAGACGGTGACGGCCGACGCGGAACGCCGACCGCGCGATCACCGGGCCTTGCCGGGGCCCGGGCGGTTCCGCCTCCGGCTCTGCCGAACTACCGGAATGACCACTCGATGTGCGTGGCCACGGCTGATGGTGGGCTGGTCGTAGCACCTGGGGCGCCCGGCGTTCCGGCATCGGCGACGCCGCCGCTCTCATCTGCCTCCGCCGACCCGCCGCGTGCGAGGACTCCTTATGCGGGAGGGGGCGCCTGGGAGGAGGTCGGCGGTGGGGTCAAACCGGTGAGAGCGGTGTCCACGATCGCGTTGATGTGCTCCTTGTCGGGGAGACGCTGGCGGATGAGATAGCGGTAGTAGATGGGGCCGTAAAGCAGTTCGACGACGAGGTCGGGAGCCAGGTCCGGGCGGATCTGGCCCTGGCGTTGCGCGAGCTGGATGCGCTGGATGGCGGCGGCCACCAGATGGCTGATGAGACGGTCCCACAGGGCGCGGGCGAGTTCGGGGTCCTGCTGGGCCTCGCCGATCAGCGCGGCGTAGTGGGGGCCGATGTCGGGGCTGGCGATACTGCCGGCGACGGTCACCATCTGCGTTTTGAGATCGGCGGCCACGTCCTCGGTGTGGGGGAAGGCGACGTCCGTCACGGCGGACACCAGCCCGTCCAGCAGGACGGCGGACTTGGAGGGCCACCACCGGTAGATCGTGTTCTTGCCGACTCCGGCGCGGGCGGCGATGCCCTCGATGCTGAGCTTGCGGTAGCCGACCTCACGGCAGAGGTCCAAAGCGGCCTGCACGATGGCCCTGGCTGACTCTTCGCTGCGGCGTTCCGGTCGTCGGGGTGACATGGCCTCAGGATAACCGTCAGGCGGCACGGATCGTTCCGTCTTGACTGCGCGCGAACGATGCGCGCATACTTCAGGCGGCACGGAGCGTTCCGTATCGCCAATGTGGCGGCGCGCCACGAACTCGACCCCCGTGTCCGGGAGCGGAGATCCATGAGCCACGCGGTGGCGGCCATCGGCGCAGGCCACGAGGGTCCCTCCGCTGTCCCGGCTGCGGATCCGTTCACCGGCCACCTCGTCGAGCAGCTCGACCCCACCCCCTGAAAGGTTGCAACACGTGGAGTACACCCGCCTTGGCCGCAGTGGCCTTTCCGTGTCCCGGCTCGTGCTCGGCACCATGAACTTCGGGCCCCAGACGGCCGAGAAGGACAGCCACACGATCATGGACCGTGCGCACGGGCACGGCATCAACTTCTTCGACACCGCCAACGTGTACGGCATGGAGCCGGGCGACGGCGTCACCGAAGAGATCATCGGCCGGTGGTTCGCCACCGGCGGCGGACGGCGCGAGAAGACCGTCCTGGCCACCAAGCTCTACCTCCCGACGGGCGACTGGCCCAACGAGAGGTTCCTGTCGGCGCTGAACATCCGGCGCGCGTGCGAGGCGTCCCTCAAGCGCCTGCGGACCGACCACATCGATCTGTACCAGATGCACCACGTCGACCGGGACACGCCGTGGGAGGAGATCTGGGAGGCGTTCAGCGTCCTGCGCCAGCAGGGCAAGGTGCTCTACTTCGGCTCCTCGAACTTCGCCGGTTGGCATATCGCGCAGGCGCAGGAGGCCGCCCGGTCCCGGCACTTCCTCGGCCTGGTCAGCGAGCAGTCGATCTACAACCTGATGACCCGCTGGGTCGAGTTGGAGGTGCTGCCCGCGGCGAGGCACTACGGGCTGGGCGTCATCCCGTGGTCGCCGCTGCACGGCGGAGTGCTCGGCGGCGTTCTCCGCAAGCAGAGGGAGGGCGGCGCCTCCCGGGGTGACTCGGGGCGCTCGGCCGCCACGCTCGCCCGGCACCGGGAGACCATCGAGGCGTACGAGAAGCTGTGCGCCGACCTCGGCGAGGACCCGGCCCACGTCGGGCTGGCGTGGCTGCTCGCGCAGGACGGCGTGACCGGGCCGATCATCGGACCGCGGACGGCCGAGCAGCTCGACGGCTCGCTGCGCGCGCTGCAGATCACGCTCGACGACGGGACGCTCGCCAAGCTGGACGAGCTCTTCCCTCCGCCCGCTCCCAACGGGGCCAAGCCCGCGCCCGAGGCGTACGCCTGGTGATCACATCCCGGCCCGGCCGGTGGAACGACCCCCTCGAACGAAAGGCAGAACCTTGACCGCACCGGAAGTCGCCTTCGGCTTCGGCACGCACCCCGGCATCGACGACGCGGAGGAGCTGCTGCGCATGGCGCGGCTGGCCGACCGCGCCGAGCTCGACCACTTCTCGCTCTCCGACCACCCCTACATCGGTGGCCGCCTGGACGCCTACGCCACGATCGGCTTCATCCTGGGGCGCACCCAGCACATCTCGGGCTTCGCCAACGTCACCAACCTGCCGACCCGGCCGGCCCCCATGCTGGCGCGGACGGTGGCATCGCTGTCGGCGCTGTCGGGCGGCCGCGTCGTGCTCGGCATGGGCGCGGGCGGGCTGTGGGACCGGATCTCCGACATGGGAGTGCCGCGGCTGTCGCCCGGCGATGCCGTGGACGCCTTCGAGGAGGCGATCGTCCTGGTCAAGATGCTCTCGGGCGGTGGCCCGCCGGTCACCTACCAGGGCCGCCACCACCAGGTGAACGAGATCGAGCCGTCTCCGGTGGCCGCGCCCCCGGTGTGGACCGGATCGGTCGGCCGAAAGTCCCTGGCCGCCACCGGCCGGGTGGCCGACGGCTGGATCCCCGGCCACGCGGCGGACTGGCTCAGCGAGCGGTACCGGGCGTCGCGCCCGGTCATCGACGAGGCGGCGGCGGCCGTGGGCCGCGATCCGCGTGAGATCCGCACGATCTTCAATTTCCCCGGGCGCGTCACCGACCGGCCGCTGCCCGCCACGCGTGACCGCGACGGCCGCTGGGTCGGCGGTTCCGTCGGCCAGTGGACCGAGGAACTGACCGGCGCCGTCCTGGAACACGGCGCGTCGGGCTTCACGCTCTTCTCGGCCAGTGGCGGAACACCCGACCTCGTCTCGCTCGGCCGCTGGGCCGACGAGATCGTCCCGGCCGTCCGCGAGGCGATCGCGAAGGAAGAACGCGGCTGAGCTCTCATGACGCTCACCGCGCCAGACCCGGGCTGTACGTCGTGTGAGCCCCGCACCGACTCTGGCATGGGTGCGGCTCATTCCCAGGGAAGTATCCGCCCGGCCCCCGGGCCTTGGAGGAGCTGCACCCATGCTGGCGGGCGCACACGATGACCGAGTTCACCACCGCTGGCAAGTCGAAGTTCCCGGCCGCCAACGATGAGCTCGCCGGGCCGGCAGATGACGCCCATCAGGAACCCGCGGACCGCCAGCACCACCCCGAAAGCCGGCATCGCCAGCGTGACGACGACGGCGACGGCCATGCCAAGGGTGGAACCCTCTGGCAGAGGTTCCAGGACCGCCCCTGACACGCCTATGGCGGGGAGGACGGCGATGCCGAGAAGCGCTTGGGCGATGCGGGTCACGAGCCTCGGCCGGAACGCCGGTTCGCTCGATGACAGCGCCGTCGCCGTCCGGCCTCGGGGAACGCGTCCCGGGCCGGACGGCGGTGGGCGTCAGGTGGAGCTGTCCAGGGTGGCCCGCGGGGGTCACACGTGCTTGGTCATGCCCCCGTCGATGAGGTACTCGTTGCCGGTGATGTTGCTCGGTGAGGCGAGGAACGCGATGAGGCGCGCCACCTCCTGCGACGTGCTGAGGCGGCCGGTGGTCACGCCGAACCCGCCCATCGCCTGCTCCACGAACGCCTCGTGGGGGACGCCCTGCTCCTTCGCCAGACGGCCGACGAAGCCGTCGGGGTCGGTCCACACGCCGGTGTCCACCGGTCCCGGCGACACGGTGACGGCCCGCACCCCCCGGTCTCCGAACTGCTCGGCGATCACCTTGGTGAGGGCGTTGAGCGCGGCCTTGGAGACGTTGTAGTCGGCGGGCCCGGCGGTGAGGTTGCGCGCCCCGACCGACGAGACATTGATGATCGTGCCCTTCCGTTCGATCAGGCTGGGAAGTGCGGCCCGGCTGGCTCGCAGCGCGCTGTAGAAGTGCAGGTCGAAGGTGTGCTCCCAGGCGTCGTCGGGCAGTTCGAGCAGGTTGAGGAGGACGCCCTTCGCGAAGTCGTCGGTGTCGCCGACCCCCACGTTGTTGACGAGCAGGTCGATGCCGCCGAGCTCGTCGACGGCCCTGTCGATGAGCCGGGCCGGTCCGTCGGCCGTGGCGAGGTCGACGGTCACGGGGACGGCGTCGGTCTCCTTCAGCTCCGCCGTGATGGTGCGCGAGCCGGTGACCACGCGCATCCCCTCGGCGAGCAGGGTGCGGACGAGGGCCAGGCCGATGCCCTTGCTGCCGCCGGTGACGACCGCGGTCTTGCCTGCCAGTTGCAGATCCACTGGGTGTTCTCCTTGTGTCATGGCCGCGGCGCGGCCAGGTCGGGTGCGGGCTGGTGCCGGTGCGGTCGGGGCTGTCCCACCCGTGGTCGCAGCCCGATCCAGACCAGGGCCACGCCGATGACCGTCACGGCCACGTTCACGCTCAGCGCGAGGCGGATGCCGGTGAGCTCGACGCTCCGGGTCGCGGCGACGGCGCTCATTCTGGAATCAGGGCAGGGCGAAGCCCGTCCACGGTCACGGGATCCCCGCGGCGATGAGCGCGGGTGAAGGACGGGTGTGGGCGCGGCGGCCGGGTGGCGACCGGGGGCACGCGCCATCGACCGGATCGGCCGGTTCACCGTCGGTCACGTGGGGAAACAGGGGCGGAGCGCTAGGGAGAGTCGCGCTCCGCCGCTTCGGCGATGCGTTTGATGTTCGCCAGCCGGCGGTCCCAGTCGGCTGCGAGCGAGGCCATCCACCGCGCCGTCGCGTCCAGCGCCGCGGGCCGCACCGCGTACCGCACCTCGCGTCCGACGCGGCTGCCGCTCACCAGCCCGGCGGCGTCCAGGGTGGCGAGGTGCTTGACCACCGCCTGGCGCGAAACGGGAAGTCGCGCGGCGAGCGTCGTCGCCGTGGCCTCGCCTTCCGCGGCGAGCAGATCGAGCAACTGACGTCGGGTCGGGTCGGCCAAGGCGGCGAGGACGCTGTCGACCGCCTGGACGTCGCCGCGGTGTTCGGCCGTCACACCGGTGGCTGCTCGGCGCGCTTCTTGAAGGCGTCGAACACCTGGGACCAGCCGATGGTGTTGAACCGCCATGCCTGGTCGCGCGACTGCTGGGTCGTGTTCAGGGCCGCGAACCCGCTCTCGACCACGCGCAGCCGCGTCCTGTCGCCTTCGGTGCTCAACGTGAACTCCACCAACGTGCTGTTGTCCTCACGCAACTCTTCTCCAGGGAACGCGCTCGTCCAACGGTAGGCCACGTACGTCGGCGGCTCGACCTTCTCCACACGCACCCGGACCTCGCCCACATGGGGATTGTTCGCGATCAGCGACGCGCCCTCCGTGGCCACGGTGCCCGACACGACCGCCTCTTCGGCCACCCAGAAACCGGGTTCGGCCACCAGCGACCACACCCGCTCCAGCGACGCCTCGATCAGGGTCTCACGTTCGATCCGGTCCTCGTTCATGAGGTGGCTCCGTTCTCGGTCCCCTTTAGTGCAACCCCAGAGTTGCACATGGATTTCCGAAGACGCAACCCTCCGGTTGCACTTCGGTCGGTGAGCACTCCATCGGGACGGTGCGCGCGCAGGCGCCGAACGACATCGCGTGGCGGCTCCGCACCGGAGTGACCTGGCGGAACGCACCTGGCCACCACGGTCGACGCCACCGAAGGCCCCGCCGGGATCAGAGGGATGGAAGAGTCCTCCCCGGCTACCCGGTGCCGACGGTCGGACGGCCCGCGAGTCGCGGCCAACCGGCGTTCGACGCGAGCCTCGGCGGCGCGCCACCCACCGCCGACCGGGGCGAACGACACCTCACTGATCCCGTAGCCGGTCCGGCTCCGGTGCGCGAACAGCGTGTCGTCCTCGACGAACGGCGACGTTCCGAACGACGACCCGGTGACGCGTTCCGCCGGGGGCAGGCGCCGGTCCCATGGGTCGGCGCGCTGACCACAGGCGTTCACCGGGCCCGACGCAGGTCAAATGATCAAGCGCCCCACTCCCCTGAGCGCAAGCGCGCCTGCCGGCGCGAGAGGGCGGCGTGAGCTCCACGTCCGCGGCGGGGTTCGGCGACCTCGACGATGCCGGTCCCTCCGCCCAGATCGCCGCTCGGCGCAGCACGATCGGCCATCCGCCGATCGCAGCGACCTAGCCGCAATTCGCCCCTCTGCGAATCCCGGTCAGGAATGCAAGCCATTCCGGCGTGGAGGGCCGCCGTCGCGATGGGCCCGGTCGGGTTTCCGGGAACAAGCGTCCGTGATGACACCTGAAGGCGGCGAAAGTATGACCGCCGGATGGCGCCGGATGCGGCCAGTCCGGCCGCCAACTGGCTTGATCACGGCCACGTCCCAATTCTCGAAAGACGCACATCGAGACAGGGGGCTCGCATGGCAAGGCTACGCACGTTCGTGACGACGTTGGTGGTGATGGTCCTGGCCGTCACCGCGGGCGTCGCGGGTGCGTCCGCGGCATCCGCTGACGGCCCGAAAACGTCACGAAGCATCCAGGCGAAAGTGGAGGCGCTTCCCTGGCCGACGCTCAAGGAAGGCGACGAACGCTGGGAGGTGGGCACGGCGGGCTGGCTGATGATGGCCTACAAGTACCTGGATCTTCCCGAGATCGAGGACACCTTCCATCCCAGTCTGACCAGGGCCGTGCAGGCGTACCAGAAGGACAGGAACCTCTCCGAGAACGGCCGGATCGGCCCGGAGACCTGGGAACACGTCCGCTCCGACCTCGGCACGGTCAGGCCGTCCACCAAGTACAGCCTCAAGGCCAGGGCCGTCCAGTACGCCCTGTACTCGCGCGGATACAAGGTCGCCCCCGACGGATACTTCGGTGCGAACACCACCAAGGCCGTCAAGGAATTCCAGAAGAAGGTCGGCATCGACGCGGACGGGCAGGTGGGTCCCATCACCTTCCGCGCGTTGATCTGCGGAGGAGCCTGACCCGAGAAGTGGCCCCGCGACCGTTGCGAAGACCAGCGGCCGCGGGGTCATCGTCTCCAGCGAGAGCGCCGACGAATTCCACAACGCGGAGCGGTGGTCCCCACCAATGCCGTCGGTCGCCCCAAGCCGGCCCCGCATACCGGGCGAACCTCACCAGGCCGGTAATGACCGACCACCGGGGAGGTATCCGGACTCCGGCCTGGAATTCGAGAAAGAGGCCAGGACTGGGAGATGCGGCACGGCGGCGTTCCGAACGATGCCCCGGTAACACGTTCAGGTGGCGTGCTCTGCTTGGTCCAGGCGCCCTCTGGCTGGATGGTCAGGTTCGGGCGTTCGGGCATCGCAACCGGGTGACGCGCCTCCCCAAACCGCCCACTGACGACAAAGGCCGCAACCGGTGACAAAGTCTCAGAATCGCCGAACGTAGCGAGAAATCTGACGACGATCCGGCCAGGCGTTCGGCATACCACCGTGCCACCGACGCCCGATATTCCACCGGTCACGTCCGGGTGGGCGCCCCGCCCGACTCCATGGGGACAGCCGGTGACCGCCTCGACAACACCGTCATGGAGTCATTTCGGGGAACGATGCAACAGGCGCTCTTGAGTGAACCGGGTGCTGGAATAGATCCTTCGGAAGGCATTCCCGCATTGAGGCTTACCCGAAGCCTCCCGCCGAGCGCCTGACCGGCTAGCGTTTCCGCAGGTCAGCCCGCCATTATGGACAGGGCAGGGGTTTCGGGTAAGCCTCGTTCAAATGCTCGGTCAGGCCTTGACGCAGAGGCCCTTCTTGCCCTTCTTGAAGGCCTTGATGATGCTGACCGGGTTCAAGGACGCCGACGGCGGGCTGTACCGCGGGGGGAACTTGACGTACACGTAGCCCTTGCCCTGGTAGCCGCGCTTGCTCGACACACAGGCGAGGTCGCCGCCGGTCTTGGCACTGCGGAAGCCCTTGTCCGTGCTTATCTTGCCCGCTCGGCGGCCATCGACCATCCGTGAAGCGACCGTGACGTGCGTCGCTCCGGCGCCCCCACCGGTGCAGGTGACCGACAGGTGAGCGTTGATCCTGCGCTTCTTCGAGCTCGCCCCGGGGTGCGGAGCGTCATAGTACTTGCCGCCCCGGTACGCGCCCTTGCAGGTGATGCGATCGGCAGCGGCGCTCTTGGCGCCGGGCGCGGTCGACCGGGCCGTGAAAGTGAAGACCTCCTCGCCGTCGGCGCTGGTGGAGGCCACGGGGCCCTGGGACAGTTCCGCTCCGAGGCTTCCAGCGGCGGGCGCGGCCGGAGAGCCGGTGCCGGCATAGGCGGGCGACGGAGAGAACGAGACCGCACCAACTACGAGCGCCGCGGAAAAGCAGGCCATCTTCGAGAGTTTCTTCATTCTGCCTCCTGATGCGTCCGAACAATCATGGGGAAAATATCAGGAGCCGATCACGTTCTCAACCGATAAACCGAGTACCACCTGAGGGCGATGGAAGTCGTCACGACACATCGGGTTGCTTCAACGGGTCCGCCTTCCCGAAGCCACCCCACCTCGTCGAGCGGCGAGGCGCGATAGCCGGCATGGCCGTGGACACGACACACTGTATCGACATACGAGGCCAGCGGATGAAGTAATTTTCAACAACTTCCCGCTCTCTAGGTAGAGCTGCAGGTCAGGCCGCAACACGCCTTCCGCGGTCATTCCATGACCCGCCCTCGCCGTCTCACAATCCGAGAATGCGAACGGCTCTGGGGCAATATAGGTTTGTCCCATGCTCGAACGCATCGCCCCGGATCAGCTCTCCTGGTTCGCCGCCTGGGTCGCCGCCTCGGCCGAACAGGCTGACGGCCCTCCGCTGCCGGCGGCCTACGACCACACGATCGCGGTGCTACACCCCGGTGCCGAACCGGCCACCAGCGACCTGACCGCGCCCTTCCTCGGACCGTCCTCCACCGAAGGACACCCGTCGGACGGGCAGAAGACCGTCCTTGAGCGGATCCTGCTCACCACCACCGGCCCCGACACCCCGGCCTGCCTGGCGTCCTATGACGCCGACCCCGGCTCCGGCACGGATCTCATCATCACTTCCACCGGTCCCGGTCCGGCGTCACCACCGGACGACGCCGTGTCCCCCGGCAGCCCCGGCGAGCCGCCGCTCGACGACCTCGCCGAGCGGGTGAGCGGGCACATCGCCTACTTCCTGGTCGCCGGCTCCCTCCAGGAGCTGCTGTACACCGCATGGGAGGCCCGCTGGGACTACGAGCAGCCCGTGACGGTGCTCTGGCCCGCCGACCGCACCTGGTGCCTGTCAAGCGACCCCGACCTCTCGTACACCGTGCTCGGCTGCGACCACGCGCTCGCCGCCCGCCTCCTCGCCGAGCCCGTCCTACGCGCACGACCGATGTGATCCGACAGTCGCGCTTCGTTTCCCGGGCTCCGCGGTCCAGACCGACGAGTGGATGTCGACGGGGGTCAGGTCGCGTCCGGGTGGGGCGACCGCGCCGTGAGCCGTGCTGCGGGTGCGGCTTGTTCGGTGGCGCATCTGCGCTGCTCACGGGTTCTGGGGTGAGAGGGCATCCTGGTCGGCTGGTGGTGCTTCTGCCTGGGGAATCAAGCTCCATCCCGCATGCGCCGACAGGAAGCTCTGGATCTCGTGGGCTCGGGCGATGGGGGCGGGGAGGTCGTCCGGTCGGGGCCGAAGAAGCTCCAGTAGCTCGTCCTGCAGCCGGGCGTCGAGTGTCGGGGCCTGCCAGCGGTCGATGGTGCCCTTGAAGAACAGCCAGGCCGAGAGCCGGGCGGCAGGGCATCGGCATGACCGCGGCAGTAGCTCCTCATGCTCCTCACCCCATGAGCCCACGTAGATGTGGGGTGCACGCCTGAGCGCCTCATCCAGCGTCGGGGTGGGCTCGTCCTTGCAGTTCCAGAAGATCCGAGCTTCCGCTTCGGGAACGGGGGCGGGCAGCGCGGCCAGCCACAGGCGGTACGTGATCACCTGCCCAGTCTGGAGCAAGGTCCGCCTGGAGGGTGCATGGCACCTGCTCGTCTCGGGGTTGCTCTATGGTGCCGTGGTGACGCGCTGGGATATGGACGACCTGACACCGGTCTGGAAGCTGATGGAGCGCGACGGTCGCGGTGACCAGGTACGCACGACCCTTGCCGAGGAGGATGCGGCGGCGGCGTGGGGCCTGGCCGCTGACTGGGCATGGGAGTACATCGACGGGACGCCTCACCGCGTTGTGAACCACGACCGGGATCGGCGGGCCGCCCTGGCCGACACGGTCTACGGTGACCCCCTCGAACGTGTCGGCGCGGTCCTGGCCGACGAGGGATTCAGCAAAGCCGTGGACACCGCGCTGTGGCCAGAAGCGTCGGGGGGCGGTGAGGGGGACCGCGTCCACCGGGTGGCCTTGTGGCACAGCGGCGACGGGTTGTTGGTGGAGACCGTGTACCGGGCGCCGGCGTTCTCGGCTGGCGCGGTGCGCGCAGAGGTCGACGCCGTGAGGCTGTACTGGGCCGGGCTGGTGCCCGTGCCCCGCACGCCGCCCTCCGAGCAGGGGTGGGTGGACGTTCCCCTGGACAGGTCCAGCCTCGCCTACGCGATCTACACGCTGCACGAGGGCCCCTCGGTTCCACACGACGAGCTGGATCTGCCGTTGAGGCTGCTTCCAGGTGGCCCGGACGGCGCTTGTCTGGTCCGGAAGGCCGGAGCGTCCTACGTCGATCACGCGTTGCGGGTGCACCTGGCCGCGCTGCGCGCCAGCACGCGACTGATCGTGCCTTGGCCCGACCCTGTTGTCGGTGTGCTGGGCGGCACCGCCGGACATCGCAACGGCGATGAGGCGGCCCATGCCAACACCCTGCGGATCATCGGCATGCTTCCGGCCGAGGTCCGGGAGCGCTTCGGGCAGATCGCCCCCGCCTCGTCCGCCGGCAGGGTCCTCTGACGGCGGTCGGGCGGGAGGGCGTGGCTCTACCGATCGGCGAAGCGTCCCACCAGCTCGTCCGCGGTGATCAGCGACTGGTGCGTTCCGGCCGCGCCGCAGGCGTGCAGCCCGGCGATGGCGCCGTAGCGGACGCATTCGGACGGCGGCCGCCCGGTCAGGCGGCCGAAGAGGAACCCGGAGACGAACGCGTCGCCCGCCCCGTTGCTGTCGACGACGGGACCGCGCTCGGCGGCGAAGCGCTGGACCGTCCCGCCCCGCCGCAGGTAGGAGCCGCCGCGCTCGCCGTCGGTGGCCACCGCGACCTGCGCGCGGCCACGCTCGACGATGTCGGTCAGCACGGCGTCGACCCGCTCGCCGAGCCGGGCGGCGCTCAGGAACACGATGTCGCAGCCGTAGGCGAAGTCGCGGTGGTAGGGGTTCTCACCGTCCCAGTCGTGCAGGTCCGTGGAGACGGGCAGGCCGAGCCGCCGTACGTCCGGGAGCAGGTGGCGGGCGTAGTCGACGATCGACAGGTGCACGTGACGCGCGTTCTCCAGGAACGGGCGGTAGAACGGCTCGGGCATTCGCTGGTCGGGAACGTCGCGGGCGTCGTAGAGGGAACTGCGCCGCCCCTTGCCGTCCACCAGGTTGACGGCGCGGCGGGTGCCCGCCGGGGAGATCTGCCAGGAGAAGGCCAGGCCGCGTTGCCGGTGGTGCTCGACGATGAGGCGGCCGTGGCGGTCGTCACCGATGAAGTCGATCAGCCGCGCGCGCAGGCCGAGGGCGTGGCAACCGAGGGCCACGCCGTTGCCGGTGTGGCCGACGTACTCCTCGATCGGCGGCACCGCCACCGAGTCCGCGAACGGGACGGGCAGCTCGGGGACCCTGACGATGGTGTCGATCCCCGCGCCACCGACCACCAGGACGTCGTGCACGCGACCCTCCTCACACAGGAACCGGCGTTTCTCAGCAAGGGATGATGCGGACCGCGTAGCCATGCGGGCCGATGCGACCGGTGGTCGCTCCTCCTGGAGGAACCGGCGCGGCCACGTTACGAACTTGCAGCCACCTTGCGCAAGATTTCAGAAAGAGGAGCGGGGCACGGATGCGTCGTCCTGCTCGCGGATGCGTTCCGCCCAGTACTCGGGGAGTTCGTGGTAGGCGATGTCCAGGCCGACGATCCAGACGCGTGGCTTCGCGTCCGGGCCGTTGTCGGACCAGTGGCGGTTCACCTGGGCGACCGCCTCTTCGTGGGTGATGCCAAGGTCGGTCGCCAGCGCTTCGGCCACCTCGCGGCAGAACTCCAACGCCTCCGCGTCCCCGGCGCAGGGGTACTCCCCTTGGGAACGCAGCATCGACTCGTGGACCAGGTACTCCCGCTTCCCGTAGGGCGCGGGGCGAACGCGGATCGCGTCGCGCACCTCGTTCTCGGCGAGCCCGTACTCCGCCAGCAGCCTGTCCAGGTACTCGCGTGGCCCGATGCTCACGTAGCCGTCGTCGGAGAAGTCAAAGGGCTCGCCCATTCCGCGAGTATCACCCAGGCGAGGGGTGGTCCGGCCTCTCCCCCAGCACGGCATAGACGGCCTTTCCGCCCGACGACAGGTGGTGGAACCCCCAGGAGCGGGTGATCAGCTGGATCGTCGCCAGCCCCCTGCCGGAGAACTCGGTGAGCGTGAACGGCTTCACGTACGGCTCGGCCGCGCTCGTGTCGCGGACCTCCACCACCGGGCCGTCGTGCGAGAGGTAGAGGCGCACCAGGACGGGGCCGCCGGGCTCGGAGCCGTGCCGGTAGGCGTTGGTGACCAGTTCGGAGATGACGAGCAGGCCGGTCCCGCAGTCATCGAGCGCCTTGGCCTCGAACCAGCGCCGCGCGAAGTCACGCGCGGTCTTGATGCCCTCCGGAACGGCGGCGATCACCAGCGTGGACGGGTCGGTGACGGGAACGGGCGGCGTGCTTTCCTGCGCTGTGGCCATGGCGGGTGCCTTCGCGTGAGGTTTTCGGCTATTGCCACCTCTAGTTAGACACCCATCACGTACCGTGTCGGTTAACCAGACCTGATGGACCACAAGCCGAAAGTTCGAGCTTGTTTGGTTAATCCAGTGAAAGGATCGCGGCATGGCCGCCCGGCGTCCCCGCCCCACGCCACAGCCTGCCCTCCAGGCGTTCGGCCGCCAGATGCGGCGCTATCGCGAGCAGGCGAACCTCCTCCAGCAGGCCGTGGCGTCGCGCACCAACACGACGACCTCGTTCGTGTCGCAGGTGGAGACGGGCAAGAAGCGCTGCCAGCGTTCGTTCGCCGCGACGGTCGATCAGCTGACCGGGGCGGGCGGCGCGCTCCTCGACCTGTACGACGATCTGAACAGGGACGGCTCGCCCGTGCCGCTGTGGTTCGACTGGCCCGAGGTCGAGCAGGAGGCCGTCACGCTCACCACCTACCAGCACTCGATGATCCCCGGCCTGCTCCAGACTCCGGAGTACGCCGGCGCTTCGCTGCGTTCCGAGGAGAAGAGCGCGGCGCGCATGGCGCGGCAGCAGATCCTCACCCGTGACAGCCCCGCTCCCACCACGCTCGTCGCGCTCGTCGACGAGCAGGTGCTTCACCGTCCTGTCGGCTCCTCCGAGGTCATGCGCGCGCAGTTGGAGCACCTGATCGCCATGAGCGAGCGTCCCAACGTCACGGTGCAGATCGTGCGCAGCAGCGGCGAGCACAACGGCAACGGGGGCGCGTTCGTGGTCGCGACGATGGAAGATCGGAGCGAGGTAGCGTATATGGAAATGACCATCCGGGCCATCACGACGGACTCCACCGACGATCTCGCGGCCCTCGCGCTCACGCTGATCGATCTGCGGTCACGCGCACTGCCTGCGGACATGTCCCGCGACTTCGTCAGAAGGGTGATTGAAGACCGATGGACCTGAGCAGGGTTCAATGGCGCAAGTCAACGCGTAGCGCGCCCAACGGGGGCGACTGCGTGGAGTTGGCGTTCGCTCACACCAGGGTCGCCATCCGCGACAGCAAGGACCCCGGCGGTCCCGTCCTCGTTGTCGGAGGGAACGGCTTCCGGCTTCTCACGGAGAGCATCAAGCGTGACGGTGCGGGTTCCGTCGGCGGTTGAGGAGGTTCGGGACGGGCGGCTGGAGCGGGTCGGGGTCCGGCTGTCGTTGAAGCGGGACGACCTCGTCCACCCGGACCTGCCCGGCAACAAGTGGCGCAAGCTCAAGTACAACCTCCGGGCCGCCTCCGAGCAGGGGCACCGCACGTTGCTGACGTTCGGCGGGGCCTACTCCAACCATCTGCGCGCCACGGCGGCGGCCGGGAGGATCTTCGGGTTCGGCACCGTCGGGATCGTGCGCGGGGAGGAGCGCCTTCCGCTCAACGAGTCGTTGGCGTACGCGGTCGCGCAGGGCATGAGGCTCGACTACATGGACCGGGGCACCTACCGGCGCAAGACCGAGCCGGACGTCGTCGCCTCTTTGCGCGAACGGTGGGGCGACTTCTATCTCGTCCCGGAGGGCGGCAGCAACGCGCTGGCGGTGCGGGGATGCGCCGAGCTGGGAGCCGAGGTCGATCCGTCGTTCGACGTCGTGTGCTGCGCGGTCGGGACCGGCGGAACGCTCGCGGGCCTCGCCGCCGGGCTCGACCCGCATCAGCGGGCGCTGGGCTTCGCCGTCCTGAAGGGCGGCGCGTTCCTGAACGAGGACGTCGAGCGCCTGCAACGTGAGGCGTACGGGGAACGCCGGGGGAACTGGAGCATCGACACCGGCTTCCACTTCGGTGGCTACGCCCGGCGCGACGAGGAGCTGGACGCGTTCGTCGCCGACTTCCAGCGGCGGCAGGGGCTGCTGCTGGACTGGGTGTACGTCGCGAAGATGCTGGCCGGTGTCCACTCGCTCGCGGAGCGCGGCGCGTTCCGCGAGGGCACCCGGGTGCTCGCGGTGGTCACCGGCTGACCGGTGCGTGTTCGCCGCCTCGCGCCAGAACGACGAGCGCGGGCAGCGGGAACAGCAGCAGGAACAGGTTCGGCAGCCACCACGCCAGGGTGAAGTCGCCGCGCAGCGCCCAGAACGCGATCGCCTGCAGTCCGGCCGTGCTCGTCAGCGTGAGGGAGACCGTCATGAGCGGGCGCTGTGCCGCGCGGGCGCACAGCGACGCCAGGCCCGTGAGGCTCGCGGCCAGGTCGAGCGGGACGAACGAGTGGTTCCAGTCGCTCAGGATCGGGTTCGTGTAGTCGCGGTAGGCGTACTCCGGCGGGATCAGGCCCGCGAACACCACCGCCCAGTACAGCAGCAGCCCGACGTCGGTGATCAGCATGGCGGTCTTCGTCGGGCCGAGGACGCGGCTCATCGGGCCTCCTGCCCGATCATGGCGTCCAGCCGGGCGCGGACCTGCCGGTGCAGGTCGTCGCGGGGCGGGGCCAGGTCCAGCAGCCGCGCCATCCACCAGCCGTCGACGGCGAGCCGGACCAGGGAGGCCGTGGCCGGGTCGAGGCCGTCGCCGGCCAGGCGTTCCTGCCAGATCCGGTAGCAGCGCCGCAACGCGTCGAGCACTTCGGGGCCGCCGGACAGCCCGGCCAGCATCGCGACCGCGACCCGGTCGCCATGGGCTTTCGCGGGGACGTCGTCGGGCGGGATCGTGGCGTCCAGCCAGGCGCGGGTGAACGTGCCCGGCGGCGACCCCGGCGGCGGAAGCTCGGCCTCGAAGCGTTCCACCAGCCGGTCGAGCACCCCCTCCAGCAACGCCTGCTTGGTCCGGAAGTGGTGCAGCAGTCCGCCCTTGCTGACCCCGGCCTCAGCCGCGACCGCGTCCAGCCGGATCGCGTCGGCCCCGCCCGCCGCCAGTATCCGTTCGACCGCGTCCAGAATCCGATCCCGCATCGTTCCCTCCCGACCGTCCAGACGGTCGGTACATTAGCCAGAAAAATACCGTCACGTCCAGAAGGTCCACGCGGCAGAATCGCCTCCGTGGGAGGTGGGCACGCGCACTACGTGATCCTGGACCGCGACGGCCCGCGTGTCTGGTCGCGCGACCGTGGAGCGCACTCGCTGCTGGGAGACCTTCTCAACGGTCCGGAGCGCACGGTCGCGTTCATCCGCGACCAGCGGGGCGGCACTCCGGACTTCTGGATGAACGCGGTGTGGTGGACCGGCTTCGCCCTGCTCGACCTCCGTCGCCGTCTCCTGCTTGTGCACACCGTTGAGGACATCCCCGGCTACGAGCCCGGGACCTCGGTACTGGAGATCCGCGCCTGGCTGGAGCTCGCGGAGAACGCGTGGCCCCGTTGGCGCGTGGCCTGGGCGACGCGGGGGCTGTACGAGGTCATGGACCGCCTCGGGCTGCCCTACGACACCGTGCGCTATCTCGACGACCCCCTCTCGCTGCCCGCCGGGCAGTGGGCGTCCGCGCCGGTGGACGACGACGACCCGTCGACGGTGGCCGGCACGGTCATCGCCGTGCGGGACGCGACCGGTCGGCTGTCGTTCGGCGGCTGGTGGGGCGGCTGCCTGGCCGAGCCGCTGATGGCCGGGCCCGCGCCGCTGCTCACCCCGCAGGACGAGGCCACGCCCTGCGCGGTGCTGGCGGCCGTTCCGCGCGGCGGCGCGCTGCTCGACGCCCGCGAACGCCGTCTGGACTGGTGGTCGGTCGACTGCCCGATGGACCTGCGGCGGCTGGACGACGCCTGGCGCGGCTGGACGCTGACCGACCACGGCGACGCCTTCGAGGAGGTCGCCGCCCTCACCGGCCCCGACCTCCTCCTGGAGTCCGCGCCCCGGGAGGAGGTGCTGCGACGCGTCCGGGCGGCGCTGGGGGTCCGCGCGCCGTGAGCCGCTTACCGGCCGTGCCGTCGGGCGCTGACCTCGGCCTCGATCCGCGCCGAGAACGGCTCCTCGGAGCGGGCGCGGTGCTCGGCGACCGCCCGTTCGACCTCCTCGGCGATGAGGGAGGCGTTGAGGGCGCCCGCGGCCGTCAGCCCCGCCGCGGCCGAGCCGATGACCTGGCCGAACGGGTCGGCCGCGTTGCCCGCGACGAACACCCCGGGCACGGGGGTGGCCCCGGTCGCGTCCGCCTCGACGCGGGTGCCCATGACGAAGTCGCCCATCCGGTGCTCGACCGGTTCGAGCCCGAGGCCGGTCAGGAAGTCCGCGCGCGCGTCGAGCCTGGTGCCGACCGCCAGCGCGGCGCAGGGCAGAACGCGGCCGTCGGCCAGGCGCGCCCCGGTGAGACGGTCTCCTTCGGTGAGAAGTTCGGCGATCGGCCCGTCGGTGACCTCGACGCCCCGCGCGGCCAGTCCCTCGGCCTGCTCCGGTCCGAGTCGCGTGCCCGGTTCCAGCACCAGCGTGACGTCGTCGCTGAGCTGCCGCCACATCTGCGCCACGTGCGCCGCCATCGGGTTGGTGCCGTAGACGACGATGGCCCGGTCGCGGACCTCCCAGCCGTGGCAGTAGGGGCAGTGCAGGACGTCGCGTCCCCACCGCTCCCGCATCCCCGGCACGTCCGGCAGGCCGTCGACCACTCCGGTGGCGACCAGCAGCCGGCGCGCCCGCAGTGCGCGCCCGTCGGCCAGTTCGACCGCGAACCCCTCGTCCGCCCGCCGGGCCGCGACGACGGTGCCCTCGACGACCTGTCCGCCGTACCCGGCCAGCTCGCGGCGACCGGCGGCCAGCAGCTCGGCCGGGGGGATCCCGTCGCGGGACAGGTAGTTGTGCACCCCCTCGGCGGGCGCGTTGCGCGGCTGCCCGGCGTCGACCACCACCACGCGGCGGCGGAACCGGCTCAATGCCACCGCCGCGGACAGTCCGGCGGCGCCTCCGCCGATGACGACCGCGTCCATGACCTGCTCACTCATTGCTCTCGACACGAGAACCACCTCCACCTCGACCCTGCGTGATCGATGCGGAAGAGGCAAACCTTCTTGCCGAACCGGCAACAAACGATCAAGTCAGTCGTCGATCTCCTCGAACGTGAAGGTGGAGCCGTCCTTCGTCCACACCGCGTAGGAGTAGGTGATGGAGCCGGGGTCGCGCGTGTAGCAGCGGTACCTGAGCTTGACCCCCTTCCCGCCCGTCTCCTTCGGCGTGGGCGGGATGACCTCCGCGTCCCCGGGGATGGTGTCGCACCGGACGTGGTGGCCCTCGCGGCGTTCCCGTTCGGTGCGTCCCCAGAACGCGTTGTGCAGGTGCCTGGTCGTCACGAAGTAGGCCCGCGGTTCCAGCCTGTACTTGCACCACCGCATGGTGTCCCAGGAGGTGCAGCCCTGGTTGAGGACGGCGATGGTCACCTGCTTGCCCTTGTAGGTCACGACGCAGTCGTCCGGGCAGGCGACCTTGACGTCGGTGTCGCAGGTCATGCCCACCGCGTCCCCCCACGCGTCGTGCTCCAGTTGCGCCCGCCGGTTGAGGCGCTTGTCCTTCGGCAGGGGCGGAACGATGTGGCCGAAGCACTTCGGCGAGGGCTGGACGACCTTCTGGGTGGCCGCCTCGCTGTAGGGAACCGGCGGGTCCCATCTCAGGAACGACACCACGGCCCACACGAGACCGCCGATCAGTCCCAGCCCCAGCAGCATGACCAGGCATCCGCACGCCATGGCCCACTTGCCGGGCTCCTTCTGGTCCCCGGTGTTCGCCGGTGTCTCCGCAGCGCCCATACGACGGCATTCTGGCAAAGGGATCAGCGGCGGCGTTCCCATTCCGCCAGGCGCAGGGCCAGGAACAGGTCCACCCGGTCCGGGAAGCGGCTCAGGTCCCGGCCGGTCAGCTCCTCCACCCTCCGCATCCGGTAGCGGACCGTGTTCACGTGGACGTGGAGGTCGGCGGCGCAGCGCTGCCAGGAGCCCGAGTGGGACAGGAACGCCGACAGCGTGTCCAGCAGCCGCGCGTTGTGGCGGGCGTCGTACGCCTCCACCGCGCCGATCAGGCCCTCGCGGAAGCGGCGGCGGATGCCGCGGGGCATCGCGGCGATCAGCAGGTCCACCGAGTCGATGTCGTCGCCGCTGGTCACAGCCGCGGTGTCCGGGCGCAGCGCGGCCAGGCGGCGGGCGTTGCGGGCCTCCTGGAGCGCCTCGCGCGGGCCCAGGCCGCGCGAGGCCGTCCCGCTGACGCCGACGGTCAGGCGGCGGCCCGGGAGGGCGGCCGCCAGGAGGCGGGCGGCGGTGCGCAGGCGCGGGGCCGGGTCGGGATCGGCGGGGACCAGGGCCAGGGTCTCCCCGTCCCACTCGGTGATCGCCGCCGGGGCCAGGCCGTGCAGCAGGAACGCCGCCACCGCCGGGCCGTCCGCGCCGGTCACCGCGACCGACACGGCCGTCAGCGGCATCGTCAGGCCGAGGTCGGCGCGCAGTTCGCCCAGTTCGCGGGGGGAGCGGTCGTCGGTGAGCAGGCCCCGGACCAGGCGCGCGGCCGGGACGCGCCGGGCGGCGGCGCGTTCCTCCTCGCGGGCGGCGTGCAGCGCGACCGCCGCGGCCAGGTCGGCGGCGACCGGGCCGAGGTCGAGGCCGGGGTCCCCTCCCGTCTCCACCGCCAGGAAGCGGGACCGGGGGGTGGGCGTGAGCGGGTGCAGCGCGAACGCGCGCCCGGCGTGCCGGGCCCGGCGCGGCTGGCAGCCCGAACGGTGGAACCGGGCCGTCAGCGTCTCGGCCAGCGCGGGCGGCAGGGGACGGGAGGCCGCCAGCGTCTCGCCGGTGGAGCCGAGGATCCAGCAGGGCCGCCCCAGCTCCCCGGCGACGATCGCCAGCGGCGCGGTCAGGTCGCCGCTCGCGGCGACGGCCGCCAGCAGCGCGCCCCGGTCGGCCGGGCTCCCCCGCCGGTCGGTCATCACCCGGCGGGTCAGCGCCGCGAACGACACCTCGGCGGGCACCTCCAGCAGCGGCAGCCCGTGCCGGGCGCACGCCTCCACCAGGTCGCCCGGGACGCCGCCGAGCGCCGCCGCGCCCGCCGCGACGCCGACCGCGCCCCGGGCCGCGACGGCGGCCGCGAACACCTCGGAGTCGGCGGGCCTCCGCCGCCACATCAGCCCGGTCAGCACCAGCTCCCCGCCCGCCAGGTAGCGGCCCGGGTCGCGCAGGTCGGTGGTGAACACCCAGCGGACCGTGCGGTCCAGCAGGTCGCCGCCGGTCAGCACGCGCAGCCCCAGGCCCTCGGCGGACACGAGCCGGGCCAGCGTCGGCCCGCCCAGTGTCGGTCCACCCGGCGTCGGCCCGCCCGGCCGTGGCCCCGCCACGACGCTCACCCGCTCCGGGCCCACCAGCGGGAGGCGGCCAGCTTCACGGCGTCGATGATCTTCTCGTAGCCGGTGCAGCGGCACAGGTTCCCGGCGAGGGCCTCGCGGATCTCCTCCTCGGTCGGGGCGTAGCCGCGCCGGACCAGGTCGTGGGCGGCGACGACGAAGCCGGGCGTGCAGAACCCGCACTGCACCGCCCCCGCCTCGACGAACGCCTCCTGCACCAGGTCGAGCCCGCCGTCGTCGCCCAGCCCCTCGACGGTCACGACCTGCCGGTCGCGCGCCTGCCCGGCGGGCACCAGGCACGCGCACACCGGAACGCCGTCGAGGTAGACGGTGCAGGACCCGCACTCGCCCTGCTCGCAGGCGTTCTTGCTGCCGGGCAGGCCCATCCGCTCGCGCAGGACGAACAGCAGGCTCTCCCGGGCCCGGACGCCGTCGGCGCAGCGCCGCTCACCGTTCACATGGCATGACAGCCGCATCCGCTGGTCTCCTTCCGGAGTTCGGCCCACGCCCAGGTGAGCGTGCGGCGGGCGATGACCGACAGCGCGTGCCGCCGGTAGGCGGCGGTGCCGCGCACGTCGTCGACGGGGGACGCCGCGTCGGCGACGAGCTGCCCGAAGCGGCGGGCCAGGGAGCCGGGCAGCGGGCCGCGCGAGTCCCACAGCCCGGCGGCCTCCAGCTCCCCGGCGGCGAACTCCTCGGCGGCGGTGGCGCGGCGCGGGGTGGGCGCGGCCGACCCGACGCCGGTGCCGACCCGGCGGCCCGCCAGGTCGAGCGCGACCGCGAACGAGCACACGGCGATCACCATCGCGTTCCGGGTGCCGATCTTGGCGAACCGCTGCGGGCCGCGCGCGACCGGGACGCGGACGGCGGCGATCAGCTCGTCCGGGGCGAGCGCGTTGGCCTTGACGCCGGTGAAGAACTCCGCGGCCGGGATCAGCCGGGTGCCGCGGACCGAGGCGGCCTCGACGGTCGCGCCGGCGGCCAGCAGCGGCGGGTGGGCGTCCCCGGCGGGCGAGGCGGAGCCGAGGTTGCCGCCCACCGAGCCCCGGTTGCGGATCTGCGGGGACCCGACCGTGCGGGACGCCTGGGCCAGCGCGGGCAGCGGGTCCCGCAGCCGCTGGACGATCCTGGTGTAGGGCTCGGCGGCGCCGAGGCGGACGTGGTCGCCGTCGCGTTCCCAGCCGGTCAGCTCGCGCAGCCGCGACAGGTCCAGCAGCGCGGCGGGACGGTGCCGGTCGAAGTTCAGCCCGACCATGACGTCGGTGCCGCCCGCGACGGGGACGGCGTCGGGCCGCTGGGCGCGCAGGGCCAGGGCCTCGGCCCAGCTCGCGGGCTGGAGGTAGTCCATGCGTTCAGTCCTTTCCGGCTGTGTCGGGGAACGTGCTGGCGGGGAACGCGCGGGCGGGGAGGGAGCGGTCCAGCAGGCGGGCGGCGCGGTCGCGGGCGGCGGGCGACAGCTCGATGGGCTCGCCGTCGAAGCCGGGCCCGCGCGTGGCGTCCAGCGCCATGCGGGAGGTGGTGCCGTCGCCGCCGGAGGACGGGTCGAGGGGGCTGCCGGGCAGCCCGTCGACCACGAACACGTCGCGGTGCGGCTGGAGGTGGGCGGCCAGCGCCCACAGCACGGCGGAGTCGTCGGTGACGTCCACGTCGTCGTCCACGGCGACGACGGTCTTGAGGTAGGGGTCCCAGCCGAGCAGGCCGAGCATCACCTGCCGGGCCTGGCCGGGACGGCGCTGCCGGAGCGCGACGTAGGCGTGGAAGTGGGTGCCGGAGTTCGGGTAGTGCAGCGCCGTCACGTCGGGGAAGCGGGTGGTGAGCTGCTCGGCCATCTCCGACTCGCGCGGGATGCGGGCGAGGTTGAGGTGCTCGGCGGAGGCGCCCGCGACGACGTCGAGCAGGACCGGGTCGCGGCGGCGGCAGACGGTCTCCACGCGCAGGACGTTGTTGGTGGAGCGGTGCGAGGAGTAGCCGGAGAACTCCCCGAACGGCCCCTCGGGCGCGTGGTCGCCCGGGTCGATGACGCCCTCGATGACGTAGTCGGCCGTCGCGGGGACGCGGATGCCGTGCCGGGGCGTGCGCACCACCTGGAGGGGCTCGCCGAACAGGCCGCCGGCGATCTCGCGTTCGTCGACGTCGGCGCCGACCCGCGCCGAGGCGGCCAGCATGAACAGCGGGTGCCCGCCGACCACCATCGCGACCGGCAGCGGGCGGCCCCGCTCGCGGGCGCGGCCCAGCAGCCGCCACAGATCGCCGCGCGAGTGCAGGCTGAGGGCCAGTTCGCGGGGCGAGTGCGGGGTCGCGCGGTGGTAGCTCAGGTTGCCCGCGCCGCCGCCCGGGTCCTCGGCGACGACGATGCCGCTGGTGAGGTAGCGGCCGAGGTCGGAGGCGAAGTGCCGGATCATCGGGACCGCGGCGAGGTCGGCCCGGTCGCCGGTCAGCACCTCGTCCAGGGCGGGGCCGCCCGCCAGCATCTCCATGGGACGGCGGTCCCGGGAACGTTCCTGGTAGGCGGCGTGCAGCCCGGCCGGGTCGGTGCCGAACAGCCCCGCCACGCGGGCGCGGGAGGCGAACACGTTGGTGACCAGCTCCACGCCCAGCCCGGCCACCCTCGGACAGCGGAGCAGGTCGTGGCGCCCGCGCGCCGCCAGCCCGAACGCCAGCGCGGTCACCTCCTCCTCGGCCGACACCTCCGCGTCCACCACGAGGACGTCGTCGCCGTCGTAGGCGTCCAGGAAGGCGTGCAGGTCCTGACGGGGCGAGAGGGTCACGAGAACTCCCGGGTGGGGCCGGTCCAGCGCCGGAACAGGTCGTGCTCGATCCCGAACTGGTCGAGCACCTTGCCGGCGATGTGGTGGATCAGGTCGTCGATGGTGCGCGGGCCGGAGTAGAAGCCGGGGACGGGCGGCAGCACCACCGCCCCGGCCTCGGTCACGGCCGTCATGTTGCGCAGGTGGACGAGGCTGAGCGGCGTCTCGCGGGCGACCAGCACCAGGCGGCGGCGCTCCTTGAGCGTCACGTCGGCGGCGCGGCTCAGCAGGTCGTCGGTGTGGCCGTGCGCGACGGCGGCGAGGGTCTTCATGGAGCACGGCGCCACCGCCATGCCGAGGGTGGGGAACGATCCGGACGACACGGCCGCGGCCAGGTCGCGGGAGTCGTGCACCACGTCGGCCAGCGCGCAGACCTCGCCGGGGTCGCGGCGGGCCTCCAGCTCGATGGTGCGGCGCGCGCCCGCCGACACCACCAGGTGCGTCTCGACGGTTCCGAGCTCGCGCAGCGCCTCCAGCAGCGCGATGCCGTACTGGGGCGCGCTGGACCCGGAGATCCCCACGACCAGCCGCGGGCGTGTCGTCGTCATCGGGCGGCCTCCTGTTCGGGCCGCTCCCGGCGGAGCGGCGGCAGATGGTGGAACAGCAGGTTGAGCAGGACGGCGGTGACCGTCCCGACCGCGACGCCGCTGTCGAGGAAAAGCTGCGCCCACTGCGGGAACCGGTCGTAGGCGCCGGGCAGCGCCATCGGCACCAGGCCGACGCCGAGGGACACCGCGACGATCACGAGGCCGGGGGTGTCGCCGCTCGCGTTCGCCAGCATCCGCAGGCCGATGACCGCGACGGTCGCGAACATCGCCAGCGTCGCGCCGCCCAGCACCGGCCCCGGCACCGCCGCGACCACCCGGCCGATCACCGGGAACACGCTCATCAGCACCAGGATCGCCCCGGCGCAGGCCGTCACCCAGCGGGAACGAACCCTCGTCAGGCTCACCACGCCGATGTTCTGGGTGAAGGTGATGTAGACGAACGACTGGAACACGCCGCCGAGGGCGGTGACGACGCCGTCGGCGCGCAGCGCGGCGGCGATGTCGCGGCGGGACGCGGGCCGGTCCACCGCCTCGCCCACCGCCAGGACCTGCCCGGCGGTCTCCACCATCAGCACGAACTGCACCAGCACCAGCGACAGCGCGGCGACCGGGTGGAACGACGGGATCCCGAAGTGGAACGGCTCGGGCAGCCCCGCGACCGGCCCGCCGCCGACCCCGCCGAAGTCGGCGTGTCCGGTCAGCGCCGCCCCGGCCGTCATCACGACCAGCGCGACCAGGATCGACAGCTGCGAGGCCAGCGGTGGCAGGAACCGGTACAGCAGCACCACCAGCAGCAGGGTCAGGCCGCCCAGCACGATGCCGGACACCGCGCCGAAACCGGGGTCGCCGGGTCTGCCGCCGAACACCATGCGGGCCCCGGCCGGGATCAGCGTGATCCCGATGAGGGTGATGGTGGTGCCGACGACGACCGGCGGGAAGAACCGCAGCAGCCGTCCGAAGACCGGCGCGAACGCCACCATCACCAGCCCGGCGGCGACCACCGACCCGTACATGACGGGCAGGCCGTACTCGGTGCCGATCAGCACCATCGGCACGACGCCGTTGTAGGCCGCGCCGATGACCAGCGGCAGCCGCGCGCCGACCCGCAGCACGCCGGCCGACTGGAGCAGCGTGCCGACCCCGCACAGCAGCAGGTCGGCCGCCACCAGGGCCACGATGTCGCGGTGCGGCAGGCCGAGGCCCGCCGCGACGATGAGCGGAACGGCGATGGTGCCGGCGTACATCACCAGCACGTGCTGGACGCCGAGGGGGACGAGCCGTCCGGGGCGCGGAACCTCGTCCACAGGATGCTTGGGAACGGTCGGAACTTCTGCTTCTGCTTCTTCGCCAGGCGTCTGCCGCACGCCGCCCACCTTCCAGGCACGATGCCCAGTTCCCCCGGGACGCGCTCCCCGCGCTCGTCCCGGAGGGTCCCCGTGGGAAATCCCCGATGACCCCCGACCGCCCCGGCCGGGCACCCCCTGCCCGGCCGGGGCCGACGCGGTGGCTAACCGGCCGCCGGGACCGGGGCGGGCTCGTCCGCGTAGGCGTAGGTGTCGGTGAGGCGGGCCTCGGCCTCCACGAGGTTGCGCGGCGGCGGGGTGGGCTTCAGGCCGAGCAGCTTGGCCATGTTGTTGCCCAGGTAGCCCTCCAGGTCCTCCTCCGACAGGTTCATGCCCTGCGGCGGGGGCCCGCACAGGACCTCCAGCTCGCGCGCCCACATGCCGGGCTCGTTCGGCGGGGAGTCGGTGCCGAACACCAGCTGGTGCCGCTCCATCTGCTGGGCGAACTCGACGATGCGGGACTGGAGCAGCCAGCCCGACTCGCCGTAGACGTTGGGGCTGTCGAGGATCATGTAGAGGGCCTCGAAGCAGTACACGCCGCCGGTCTGCACGCCGAAGTGCGCCAGGATGAAGTTGACGTCGCGGAACTCCCGGATGATCGGGTAGAACTGCGTCGGGATCGAGTACGGGCCGTCGCCGGTGTGGATGAGCACGACCACGCCGAGCTCGTCGCACACCCGCAGGACCGGCCGCAGCCAGTCCAGCGCCCGGTCGGGGCGGTAGGCGTGCATGTTGGCGTGGAGCTTCATCATCTTGTAGCCGTGTTCCTTGACGTGGAACTCCAGCTCCTTGGCGCCGTTCTCGGGGCCGAACCGCGGGTTGTACATGAAGTTGCCGATGAACCGGTCCGGGTAGCGCTGGACCAGCTCGGTGATGTACGCCATGTAGTCGCGGATGCCCTCGCGGCCCCCGCGCATCCCGTCCTGCCAGACGGAGTTGCCGGGCGGCGGCATGATGCAGCCGTAGTCGATCCGGCGCGGCTTGCCGTTGATCATGTATGGGCCGTTCATCATCTCCAGGGTGCGCTCGCCGGTGAACGGGTCGCCGTCGTGCCGCCACGCCTGGTCGACGATGTTGGTCGGGTGCATGTGGGTGTCGATGATCACGGTGGATGACCTTTCTGCCACGGTGGTTCCGGCGCGGGGGCGCGCCGGGTCTTGCGTGGCCGGCCACGGCCCCGGTCACGGGTGGGGGCCGTACCTACGCCAGGTCAGGAAGTGCTCACCTCCTCGATTCCGGCCAGTTGCCCGGGCCGGACGGGGACGCGGGGCAGCTCCAGCCCGGTGGCGTCGCGCAGCGCGTTGACGATCGCCGGGGTGGACGACAGGGTGGGCGGCTCGCCGACGCCGTTGAGGCCGTAGGGCGCGTCGGGGTGCGGGGTCTCCAGCAGGTCGATCCGCACCGGCGGCATGTCGAGGATGGTGGGGATGAGGTAGTCGGTGAACGAGGGGTTGCGCACCCTCCCGTCCACGACCCGCACCTCCTCCATCAGCGCCAGCCCGAGGCCCTGGGCGGTGCCGCCCTCGATCTGGCCCTCGACGGCCAGCGGGTTGATCGCCCTGCCCACGTCCTCGGCGGTGGCCATCTCCACGACGCGGACCAGGCCGAGTTCGGTGTCGACCTCGACGACGGCGCGGTGGGCGGCGAACGCGAACGCGATGTGGGCGTCGCCCTGGCCGCGTTCGGGGTCGACGGGCTCGGTGGCGTGGTGGTGGTACTCGAAGGTCGCGGCGAGGTCCTCCCCCGCCAGCAGCTCGGCCAGCGGGATCGCGACGTCCCCGGAGGCGGCGTCCACGACCGCCCCGCCCTCCAGGGCCAGGTCGCCGGGCGCCGCGCCGAGGACGCGGGCGGCGCGGTCCAGGACGCGGGCGCGGACGGCGCGGCAGGCGCCCCGCACGGCCCCGGCGGTCATCCAGGTCTGACGGGAGGCCGAGGAGGAGCCGGAGTCGCCGACCAGGGTGTCGGCGTTGCGGACCGTGACGTCGGCGACGCCGAGCTCGGTGCGGGCGACCTGCGCCTGCACGGTGACCACGCCCTGCCCGCACTCGGCGGAGGCGGTGTACACCTCGGCGTGCGGGCGGCCGTCGCGGACCGCGACGGTGACGCGGGCGGTGCAGATGTCGTCGACGCCGCCGGAGTAGCCGATCGCCTTGACGCCGACCGCGTAGCCGACGCCGCGCCGCAGGGACTCGCCGCGGGTGACGTTGCCGAGGCCGCCGGGCCAGGCGCGGGGGTCGCGGTGGTGGCCGGGGTCGGGCGGCAGGGGCGTCGCCCTGAGGCGTTCCAGCAGCTCCCGGACCGGCGCGGGGCCGTCGACCGCCTGACCGGTGGGCAGGACCGTGCCGGTGGTCATGGCGTTGCGGACGCGCAGGTCGACGGGGTCCATGCCGAGCGCGCGGGCGAGCTTGTCCATGTTGGACTCGACGGCGTAGGCGGACTGGACCGCGCCGAAGCCGCGCATCGCGCCGCAGGGCGGGTTGTGGGTGAAGACCGCGTGGCCGTCGATGTCGGCGTTGGGCACCTCGTAGGCCCCGGCGGCGAAGTAGCAGGCGTTGGCGATGACGATCTGGGAGGTGGAGGTGTAGGCCCCGCCGTCCAGCAGCAGCCGCGCCGTCAGATAGACGATCCTCCCGTCGCGGGTCGCGCCGTGCTCGACGCGGATCCGCGCGGGGTGCCGGTGGACGTGCCCGAAGAACGACTCCTCGCGGTTGTAGACCATCTTCACCGGGCGGCCGGTGCGCAGCGCCAGCAGGCAGGCGTGGATGTGGACCGACAGGTCCTCGCGACCGCCGAACGCGCCGCCGACGCCCGCCATGGTGAGCCGCACCCGCTCCCGGGGCAGCCCGAGGGACGCGGCGACCTGGCGCTGGTCCTCGTGCAGCCACTGGGCGGAGACGTACAGGTCGACGCCGCCCTCGCCGTCGGGCACGGCCAGCCCCGACTCCGGCCCCAGGAACGCCTGGTCCTGCATGCCGACCTCGTACTCGCCGGACACCACGACGTCGGCGCGGGCGCGGGCGGCGGCGACGTCGCCGTGCCGGATCCGCACGTGGCGGACGAGGTTCCCGCCCGGGTGCACGCGCGGCGCGTCCGGGTCGAGGGCGCGCCCGGGGTCGGTGAGCGGCGGCAGCACCGCGTACTCGACGACGATCCGCTCCAGCGCCCGCCGCGCGGCCTCGGGATCGTCGGCGGCCACGACGGCGACCGGCTCCCCCTGGTGGCGCACCACGTCCCGGGCGAGCACCGGCTGGTCGGAGACCTTCATCCCGTAGGTCCGGCTGCCGGGGACGTCCTCGTGGGTGAGGACCGCGCGCACGCCGGGCACCTCCAGCGCGGGCGCGGTGTCGATACGGACGATCCGGGCGTGCGGGTGCGGGCTGCGCAGCGTCGCGCCCCACAGCATGCCCTCGCGGCGCAGGTCGGAGGAGTACTCGAAGGTGCCGCAGACCTTGGGGATCCCGTCGGGGCGGCGGGCGCTGGCGCCGACCCCGTCCGGGGTGGTGACGCGTTCCCGGCGCCCGGTGGTCATGGTGCTCACGCGGGTCGTCCTTCCTCCGCGCCGCGCGGCGCGCTCGAGGGTGGGAGAAGAGGAGGCGTGGCGGTGGTCGGAGGGAGGTCGAAGGCCGGTCAGGGGTCGGTGCGGCCGGTGGCCTGGCGGAGGCGGACCCGCAGCCGCGACACGTGGGTCCGGGCGGCGTGCTCGGCGGCGTCGGGGTCGCCCGCGGCCATCGCCTCGTAGATCCGGCGGTGCTCCTCCAGGGCGAGGCGGGGCGCGTGCGGGTGCCGCCACAGCGAGTGCAGGCCCAGGTGGGCCCGGCCCTGGAGCTGGTCGAGGATGTCGATGAGGTGCCGGTTGCCGGTGAGGGCGCGGATGGCCTGGTGGAAGCGCATGTCCTGGCGGACGTGGGCGCCCTCGCCGCCGCCCTCGGCGAGGACCTTCTCGTGCTCGCCCAGGATCCGTTCCAGCTCGGTCAGCGCCGCGACGTCCAGCCGTTCGGTGGCCAGCCGCGCGGCCAGTCCCTCCAGGGACTCGCGCACGGCGTAGAGCTGGTGCAGGTCCTCCACGTCCACGCTGCTGACCTCCGCGCCCCGGTGCGGGACGTGGGTGGCCAGTCCGTCGTGGATGAGCTTCTGCACCGCCTCGCGGACGGGGCTGCGGCTGATGCTCATCCGGTCGGCGAGGGCGGGGACGCTCAGCGGCGTGCCGGGGGTGAGGCGGTTCTCCAGGATGGCCGCCTTCAGCTCTTCGTAGGCACGGTCGGCCAGCAGGCTGCCGGGGGCGATGGCCTTCACCGCGCTGTAGCTGGTCGTCATGTCCGCTCCCTCGCTCGTGACACACATTACATGCAATCCCCCTCTCCGACTAGAGAGCTTTGTGGACGATTGCATGTAAACACGGCCCGGCTTCGTCTCGGCCACGGAATCACGGACGGCCGGTAAGTGCTCTGTAAGGTCTTTCTTTGCAGGTCACAGGCAAGATCAATTCTATGAGCAATCCGTCGTCTCCCTGCGAGTCGCCCTGCTCCGACGGAGAACGCCTTCACGACCGCGGGCCGACCTTCGACCCGGCCGGACTCTCGGGGCCGCAACGGCGCGGTACGGCCTGCGTGGTGTGCGACAAGCGCTGGCCGCGCCCGGACGTCAGGATCGGCCGCTTCCCGGACGGGAGCCCGGCCTACTCCTGCGCGGACTGCGCCCCGGCCATGCCCTCCTGCACGTCCGGCCCCACCCCCTGATCCACCGCTCCGCCCGGCGCGGGCGCGACGGCCGTTCCACCTGGGACGGAGGCCAGCTTGTCGGGGTTGCGGACGACGTCGATGGCCGTGATCCGGCCGTCGTCGACGGTCAGGGACGCCACCGACAGGACCCCGTCGTCGCCGCGCAGCACCAGGCCCGCCGCGCCGTTGACGGTGGTGATCCGCATCTCGCGCAGCGGGTCGCGGACGAACGACAGCACCAGGCGCGCCACCCGCCCCGCGCCGCGCTCCTCCCTCGGCAGGGAGCTGACCTTGCCGCCGCCGTCGCCCCGGCACACCACCCGGGGGTCCAGCAGCGCCGTCAGCCGCTCCAGGTCGCCGTCGCGGCAGGCGGCGGCGAACGCGGTGACCACCCGCCGCTGCTCGCCCGGGGTGGGCGGGAAGCGGGGCCTGCCCTCGGCGACGTGCCGGCGGGCGCGGGAGGCCAGCTGCCGCACGGCGGCCGGGGAACGGCCCACCACGTCGGCGACCTCGTCGAAGGTCAGCCCGAACACGTCGTGCAGCAGGAACGCGGTGCGCTCGGCGGGCGACAGGCTCTCCATCACCAGCAGCAGCGCGGTGCTGACCGACTCGTCCAGGGTGACCCGGTCGGCGGGGTCGCAGGCGTGGCCGAAGGCGGGGTCGCCGACCAGCGGCTCGGGCAGCCAGATGCCCACGTACCTCTCGCGCCGGGCGCGGGCGCTGCCCAGGGCGTCCAGCGCCAGCCGCCCCACCGTCCTGATCAGCCAGCCGCGCAGGTCGCGGATCGCGTCCGGGTCCTCCAGCCCGCGCAGCCGCAGCCACGCCTCCTGCACGCAGTCCTCGGCCTCGGCGAGCGAGCCCAGCGTCGCGTACGCCACGCGCAGCAGGCGCGGCCGTTCGGCGTCGAAGCGGCGCGCGAGTTCGTCGGGGGTCACGGGCGCTCCAGCCAGGCGGTGAAGGTGGCGTTCCCCCGGTGGTCGGGGCGCGCGCTGGTCAGCGCCCCGGCGCGCAGCTCCCGGCCCAGGCGGCCGGGCAGCGGGACCGGGAACGTCAGCGTCCGCCGCCCGGTCACCGAACGCCAGGTCCGCGCCAGGGCGCGGGCGTCGGCGATCTCGGGGCCCGCCACCTCCACCCAGCCGCGGCGCGCGGGCCGTTCGGCGACCTCGGCGATCGCGCGGGCGGCGTCGGCGGCGGCGACCGGCTGCAGCAGGACCCTGGGCAGCGGCAGCACCGGGCCGCCCAGGGTGGCGGCGACCAGCTCGTGGAACTGCGCGGCCCGCACGATCGTCCACGGCACCGGTCCCTCGGTCACCGCGGCCTCCTGGCGGGCCTTCGTGCGGAAGTACCCGATCGGCACGCGCCCGCAGCCCAGGACCGACACACACACATGATGCCCCACCCCGGCGGCCGCCTCGGCCTCCAGCAGCCGCCGCGTCCCGTCCACCAGCGTCCGCGCGGCCTGCCGGGACTGGTCGTTGCTGGCGTCGACCACGACGGCGCAGCCCGCCAGCGCCTCCGGCAGGCCCGCCCCGGTCCGCAGGTCCACCGGGTGCTCGGCCGAGCTTCGGCTCAGCGTCCGCACCCGGTGCCCGCGCCCCTCCAGCTCCGCGACGACATGGCGTCCCAGCGTTCCCGTCCCACCGATCACAGCGATTCTCATATCCGAAGGACGACGCGGGCCGCCCGAGTGTGACACCTACCGGGGCGGGCCCTCCAGCAGGGACGGGTCGGGGGCCGCCGCGACGGCGCGGGCGATCAGGTCCTTCTCGTCCACGCGGGTGCTGCGGCCGTCGGCGACCAGGACCTCGCCGTCCACCAGGACCGTGTCCACGGTGCGGGCGCTGCCGGTGGTCAGCAGCGTCGCGCCCGGGTCCAGGACCGGGACACACCCCAGGTCCCGCTCGAAGCGCAGCAGGACCAGGTCGGCCCGGACGCCCGGGACCACGCCGTCCGGGCGCTCCTCCAGGCCGAGGACGGCGTTGGCGCCGTTGGTGGCCAGGTCCAGCATGTCGGCGAAGCCGAGCAGGTCGGAGCGGCCGTGGACGGCGCGTTGCAGGTAGGCGCCCATGCGCATGGTCTCCAGGGCGTCCTGGGTGTCGTTGCTGGCCGCGCCGTCCACGCCGAGGCCGACGCGGATGCCCGCCTCCAGCATCTCCGGGACGGGGGCCACGCCGCTGCCCAGCCGCATGTTGCTCAGGGGGTTGTAGGAGACGCCCACGCCCCGCCCGGCCAGGACGCGGCGGCCCTCGGCGTCGAGCACGCAGCAGTGGACCGCGAGGAGCCGGTCCCACAGGAAACCGGACTCCTCCAGGTAGGCGACCGCGCCCGTTCCGGCGTGCTCCCGGCACATGTCCTCGTCGGTCGCGGTCTCCAGCAGGTGCATGCTGGCGGTCATGCCGCGTTCCCCGGCGAACGCCCGCACCGCCCGCAGCCCCCGCGGGGTGAGCGAGCGCGGGTTCGGCACCGCCACCCCCATCCGGATCCGGCTTCCGGCGGTGCGGTCGGCCAGCGCGTCGATGTGGGCGAAGACCTCGTCCAGGGGCTCCATCAGGCGGGGTTCGAAGCCCCACCGGCGGGTGGCGTCGCCCCGGTCGGCCACGCCCCGGCACACCAGCGCGCGGATGCCGGTGTCGGCCAGCGCCTGGAGGATCGCGTCGTGCACCGCGCGCGAGGGGTGCGGCCACATGTGCTCGACCAGGGCGGTCGTCCCGCTGCGCAGCGCCTCCAGCGAGGCGGCCGCCGCCGCGACGTAGGCCTGCTCGGGGGTGAGCGCGACGGTGCCCTCGGCGACGTACCGCAGCCAGCGGATCAGCGGCTCGCCCTCGGCGATCCCGCGCATCACCGCCTGGTGCAGGTGGGTGTGGGTGTTGACCAGGCCGGGGATCAGATGGCCGCCGCCCCCGTCCAGCACCTCGCCGGCCGCCGGGCCGGTGCCGTGCGGCTCGACCGCCGTCACCCTCCCGTCGCGCAGGCGCACGTCCTGGCCGCCGACCCAACGGCCCTGGGTCCACACGGTCACATCGCGGATCATCGTGGGGGCGGTGCTCGTCATCGCAGGGGGTTCCCTTCTGTCACGCGGGTCTGTCACGCGGGTTCGGGCGCGGGCTCGGCGCCGCGTCGGCGGGTCTCGTTGAGCAGCAGGTTGAGCAGGAACGCCGTGATGCCGCCCGCCGCGATGCCGCTGCCGAGCACCGTCTGGGCGAACGCGGGGAACCGGTCGTACACGTGCGGCGCGCCGACCGGCATGAAGCCCATCCCGAACGACACCGCCACGACCAGCATGTTGCGCGAGTCGGCCAGGTCGGCCTGGGCGAGGATGCGCAGGCCCACCGCCCCGACCACGCCGAACATCACCACGCCGACGCCGCCGAGCACCGGGCCGGGCAGCGCGGCGACGACCGCGCCGAGCTTGGGCACCAGGCCGAGCACCACCAGGATCACGCCGGACCCGGCGACCACCCACCGGCTGAGGACCCGGGTCATGGAGACCAGGCCGACGTTCTCGCCGAAGGTGACGATGGTGAAGGAGTTGAACACCCCGGCGACGGCGGTGCCCGCGCCGTCGGCGCGCAGCGCCCGGGCGACCTCGGGCGGGCCGACCTCGCGGCCGACGATCTGCCCCATGGCCAGGGTGTCGCCCGCCGACTCGACCATGTTGACGAGCTGCACGATGACCATCGGCAGGATCGCCGACAGCACGAACACCGGCGCCCCGAAGTCGAACGGCATGACGATCCCGAACGCGTCGGCCCTCCCGACGCCGGAGAAGTCGACCAGCCCCATCGGGACCGCCACGGCCGTTCCGGCGACCAGGGCCAGCAGCACCGCGACGCGGGCGACGACCGGCGGCCCGAACCGCTCCATGAGCAGGATGAACGCGATCGTCCCGGCGGCCAGCGCGACGTTGGCCGGGGCCGCGCCGTCGGTGGCCGCCCTCGGGTCGTGGTGCGCGACCAGGTGGGCGGTGGAGGGGACCAGGCTGAACCCGATGATGGCGATGACCGTGCCGGTGACCAGCGGCGGGAAGAACCGCAGCAGCCGGGAGAAGTGGGGCGCGGCCAGGAACGTCAGCGCGCCCGCGACCAGCGTCGCGCCGAACACGGCGGGCAGCCCGGCGTCGCGGCCGACGACGATGGCGGGCCCGATGCCGGTGAAGGTGGAGCCCATGACGATGGGCATCCGCACGCCGACCCGCCAGACGCCGATGGTCTGCAGCAGCGTGGCGACGCCGCTGACGAACAGGTTGGCGGTGATCAGCGCGGCGATCCGGTCGCCGGGCAGGCCGACGCCCGTGCCGATCAGCAGCGGGACGGTCACCATGCCGGAGTAGGCGATCAGCACGTGCTGGACGCTCAGCGGGGCGAGGACGCGCAGCCGCGGCACGGCGTCCACGGGGTCGGGCCCGGACGCGCCGGGTGGTTCCGGAGACCGGTTGCGGATCGAGGACATGCGGCGTCTCCCTCCCCTCCGCGCCGGGCGCGGAGGATTCCATCCGTCCTGCCGGCTCCGGCTCACCAACACATTGCATGTAATGTGAACCAGGCGACAACCCCCGGGATCGTGCGTCGTGGGCTCAGTACAGCAAGTGGCGCCGATCACTCCTAGTGGTCCGGGCTACGAACACCGGGCCGCGGCGGACCGCACTTTTGTAGGCGGGCACCAAAAGCGGCCTCCGTTTTCCTCGCGCTGCCCGCGTGTCACGCCGGGATCGCAGACGCCTCACCCGCGCCCCTCCCCCGCCGCCCGCGCGCCCTTCCGTCAGAAGACAGGCGATCTCGCCGATGGCGGACGGCCCAGGCACTCCAAGAATCACGGCTGTCGATTTCCCCCCGGAATCCTCACGTGGAACGCGCCGTGCCCCCCGCATCGCGTCCCGGAGGATTTCCTCCCCCGAAGGAGTGCATCGACATGCTCCCGAAGAAGGCCGCAGCCGCCACCGCCCTGGCGGCCGTGATGTGGGGCGGGCTGCTCAGCCCGCCCGCGCAGGCCGCACAGAACCCCTACGAGCGCGGTCCCGCCCCGACCGAGGCGAGCATCGAGGCCCCGCGCGGCCCGTTCGCCATCTCGCAGACGACCGTGTCGTCGCTGTCCGTCACCGGCTTCGGCGGCGGCACCATCTACTACCCGACCAGCACCGCCGAGGGCACGTTCGGCGCGGTCGCGATCGCGCCCGGCTACACCGCCGACCAGAGCAGCATGTCCTGGTACGGCCCCCGGCTGGCCTCGCAGGGCTTCGTGGTCTTCACCATCGACACCCTCACCCGCTTCGACCAGCCCGACAGCCGGGGCCGGCAGCTGGAGGCGGCCCTGGACTACCTGACCCAGCGCAGCTCGGTCCGGTCCCGCATCGACGCCACCCGGCTCGGCGTGATGGGCCACTCGATGGGCGGCGGCGGGTCGCTGGAGGCCTCGGTGAGCCGCCCGCAGTTGCAGGCGGCGATCCCGCTGACGCCGTGGAACCTGGACAAGACCTGGTCGGACGTGCGCGTCCCCACGCTCATCATCGGCGCGCAGAACGACTCGGTCGCGCCGGTGTCCTCCCACTCCGAGCCGTTCTACTCCACGATCCCCGCCTCGTCGGAGAAGGCGTACCTGGAGCTGGCGGGCGCCTCCCACTTCGCGCCCAACATCTCCAACACCACGATCGCCAAGTACAGCATCTCCTGGCTCAAGCGGTTCATCGACAACGACACCCGCTACGAGCAGTTCCTGTGCCCCGCGCCGCGCGAACGGGAGATCTCCGAGTACCGCGACACCTGCCCGCACGCCTGACCCCGGCGGGCTCCCCCGAAGGACCATCACCGTGACACACACCACCGACGGCGGCCGCTCCACGCGGCCGCCGTCGGCCGTCGGGCGCCGCAGGCGGCGCGGCCGACGGTTCCCGGCCGTCGCCGCCATCGCCGCCCTCGGCACGGCGGCCCTCTGCGTCACCGCGACGGTGTACGCCGTCGAGGCCGTGCGCGGCTGCGACGACCCGCTGGTGCTCGACGTCGCCGTCGCGCCCCGGCTCGCGCCCGCCGTCGCGGCGGTGGCCGGGCGGTTCGGGCGGGCCGGGCACGAGGCCG